>NZ_CATNVB010000010.1 GCF_951230165.1 Lentilactobacillus sp. Marseille-Q4993 | reverse complement strand
GATTCATTAAGAATATAGTTTCACGTTCTTCTATGGTAAGATGCTTGTAGTGGCTCATAGCTAGATTCCTTTCATGATTGTTTTCGCAAACATCATTTTACAGGAATCCAGCTATGGGTCCTTTTTTTAGTCACTGTTGCACTTAAATTGTAAATTCAAGGATAAAAAAACTGGCATTGATGATGTTCATCAATACCAGAAAGTATAGTTCCAAAAAAATCTATTAAAAAAAAGGAATCTTGCATTTGCAAGGTTCCTTTTTTTAATTAATTGCGAATAAAAATCGTTTTGATAGTTCCACTAGTATAGGCATCATTGGAGTGGAGAGTTCTTTCCAGTTTCGATTAATGAATGGTTGAAACTTTTCCAAAGAATTTTGAGTTAACTGTTTGTTGTCAGTGAGTAAGTGACGTAGTTCTAATGTGAATTCTTGCAGAGTGATTTTATCCTTTTCACTCTGCATTTTTGTTTTAGCAGAAAGAAGCTGATTAAGATAGCCATCATATTCATTTTCAAAAGAATCTGGTTCTGATTCCATAAATGAGTTTTCTGCACTCTGAGTGCTGCGTTCCTTTAATTTTTGAAAATACTCTTTCCCAGTATCAGTGAGCCAATGCGAAGCACTGTTGTTAAAGAGGTTAACCCCGTCAACGTAATCTATTTCGAAAGTCGCTGAAAGTATACCTTCATGTTTTTTATCCATTACCAATAATTCTTTCAAAATTGAGGGCGCTGAAAATTGATTGTTTTTGCCGAAATCAATTAATTGGCGAACTGTTTTTAAATTAACGTTATTAACTTGAGTGTCTAAATAACTAAGAATAAACTCGCGCATTTTTTCACTTTCATCCATTGAGAAAAACCTCTTTTCAGTATTGTTAACTATGGAACAGCTTCATTTGGATATCTTGATCATAATTACCAAATCCCTGCCCAAAAATGGTACACCCACCACGATGAACGGCATCATCTTTGATAGCAAATTTTACAGTAAACGTGGGTTGATGGTGCCAGTCTAAATCATTTATTGAAACGTCAGTAAATGGTTGGCCATCTAGGTAGCTCCCGTGGTCGGTTACCCGGAATGTTTTTAAAATCCCATACTGGTTAACGTTATCTGGAACCCAATCAGGGGTGTATTTACCTCTAGTATCAGAAAAATCACCAGGGCTGGTCCAAGTTCCAATCTCAACGTTATTGATTGAAACCGTAATATCAGAAGGCCAGACGTTGTTTGAAAATGGGAATTCTGATCCAAGTTCCATTGATAAATCCAACATTTCTAACTTGTCGGTTTCTTCTAGATAATTTGGAAATTGATACTCAACAAAACCATTGTTCCACCAAATCATACCCGCTTTAATTCTGTCTGGACTCATAAAGTACGATGGGTTATCAACTTTACCAATATAATCTGAACTACCAGCGAGACCACATGAAGGGGTTACCGAGTAACTGGTGTATTGACCAACCGGTACCTGGGTTTCGTATACTTCAAACGCAGGAAAAATGGACTTAGGAAAATGAATATTAATGTTATCAACTTTTAGGTAGGAAACTTTACTATGGCCATGACGTTCAAAACCGATGATTCCAGCGTCAGCTAGTTTTTTAAGGTGCATCAAAACAATCGTACTACTGAGATGGACTTTCTCAGACAGTTCTTGGACACTCAGTCGGTGTTCTGAGAGTTCTTGGATTATTTGAATTCGTACGTCACTAGCTAGGGCTTTATATGCTTTAAGTGAATCCTTTGAGATATCTAAATCCATTAATCTTACTCCTTTTACAGTTATTAATTTAACATGTTAGCGCATACAAATGAATTGTTTATGCTAACTTTAGTGACTATCATTGATAAAATCAACAAAAACATTGATTTTTAAGAAATAATCAGCTTTAAAAGTTTGCTTATAGCAATAATAATGTTTATCAGATAAGAAAACCAAATTTAAATCAGTAAAAACCATTGTAATCGGTTTCATGGCCAGATAATATTATAGCCGTGCACAAGAGTTAGATAATCATTTCACAATTTACTACGTAGCGAAAAGGAGATAACTACACATGAACGTATATTCAAGTCCATTAATTGTTCAGCGAGCAGATCCATTTATTTATAAGCATACAGACGGCTATTATTATTTCACCGCATCTGTTCCTGCATACAATTTGATTGAGATTCGAAGAGCCAAGACATTGGAAGGATTAGCTCATGCTGCACCAAGAACAATTTGGCGTAAGCATGATAGCGGACCAATGAGTCAATTGATTTGGGCGCCTGAATTACATTTTACTGATGGTAAATGGTATGTATATTTTGCGGCGGCAGAGACGACTGAATTTGATGATAACGGAATGTTCCAGCATAGGATGTTTTGTTTAGAGTGTGACGCAGCTAATCCAATGGAGAGTGAAGATAACTGGGTTGAAAAAGGACAAGTTAAGACGCCGATTGATTCATTCTCATTGGATGCTACTTCATTTGAAGCCAATGGCAAGCTTTATTATGTATGGGCTCAAAAAGATCCAGAAATTTCAGGTAATTCAAACCTCTATATTTCAGAGATGGAAAATCCATGGACATTAAAAACAGATCCTGTGATGCTCACTAAGCCTGAATACGACTGGGAATGTAGAGTGTTTGCTGTAAATGAAGGGCCTGCGGTTATTCACAAAAATGGAAGGTACTTCTTGACTTATTCCGCAAGTGCAACGGACGAAAACTATGCAATGGGAATGCTAACTATTCGTGATGATGCAGATTTATTGGATGCATCCAATTGGATTAAATCTGATAAGCCCGTTTTCCAAAGTGATCTTGAAACTCATCAATATGGTCCTGGCCATAATTCGTTCACGGTTGCTGAAGATGGAATCACTGATTTGATGGTTTATCATTGTCGAGATTATACAGAAATCAAAGGTGATCCGCTCTATGATCCAAACCGACATACAAAAGTTCAAGCTTTTAGTTGGAACCAAGATGGTACGCCAAACTTTGGTAAGCCATTACCTTATAACTATATTTAATATCTTTGGAGGAGATTATTATGCAAGAAACTGCAAATAGCAGTAATGGAAAACCATCAAAAAATTTTTGGGGATTTCCAATTACCCACTTTAGTTATTTCTTTATCTGGGCAACTGTGTATGGGTATTTAACCCTTTGGATGGAGCAAGTTGGTCATTTAAATGGAACTGAATCAGGAGCCGTTTTTTCAATGATGGCCGGAATTTCACTTATCTTTCAACCAGTTTTTGGTGTTCTTTCAGATAGATTATTATTCAAGAAAAATTTAGTATTAACGATTGCAATCGCAGCTATTTTTATTGGACCATATTTTCAATGGGCATTCTTACCATTAATGAAAATTAACTCTTTGTTAGTTGCTGTTATTACTGGAACATTGCTCTCATTTATTTTAAATGGTGGGGTTTCAGTTATTGAACAATATGTCCAAAGAGCCAGTCTAGCAAACAAATTTGAATATGCTCATTCTAGAGTTGGTGGATCTGTAGCTGGTATCGTTGCGTCATTAGTTGCAGGAAGATTATTCCTCTGGAAACCAGATTCAATTTTCTGGGCATGTACCGTTGCTGCCGTTATCTTAACCGGATTACTGTTGTTTAGTGATAAAGTGAATATGGAAAATGCAGCTGCAGCTGGTGATACTTCTAATTCTCTTGATTGGAAGACGGTTGCATCAGTTTTCAAGATTAAAAACCTTTGGATTTTAGCAATCTTTTACATGGGTGCATCTGCAATCTTTGATGTTTTTGATCAACAATTTATTATTTTCTTCAAGACATTCTTTGATTCAGCTTCACAAGGAACTATTGTTTATAGTTATATGACTTCTGGTCAAACTGTAATTGAGTTTTTGCTTATGTTCCCAATGCCTTGGATTATTAATAAGATCGGATCGAAAAATGGTTTGATTATCTACGGTTTTATCACATGTATCAGAATTTTAGGTTCTGCATTATCACCAAGTTGGCAATTAGTTGTCTTCTTCAGATTATTAGCTGGATTAGAAATGCCATTGTTGCTTACATCTATTATGAAGTATATCGCCGGAGCGTTCGATATTAGACTTTATGCGACTGTATATGCACTTGCATCGAACTTTGCTAAACAGATATCTGTCTTTATCTTTTCTTCAGTTGCCGGTAAGTTATATGACGTAATTGGTTACCAACACACATATATCATTATGGGTGTCTTGGTATTTGTAATTACTTTGTTTGCTGCCTTTACTTTGAAGAAAGAAGATAAGGTTCAAGCGGGTGAGGTTGAAGCAACTGAAGTTTCTCCAGAATAAATTTATATAATTTAAAAGGTGTTGATTAGATATGGATTCAAAGTTAATAGTTGATCCATCTCATCGCATCTCAAAAATCGATCCCCGAATGTGGGGATCTTTTATTGAACATTTAGGAAGGGTAGTTTACGGCGGAATATATCAACCAGGCCATCCTAAGTCTGATGAGAATGGGTTTAGATTGGATGTTATTGAAGCGATAAAGAAACTTAATGTTCCGTTAATTCGATATCCTGGTGGTAACTTTGTGTCGGGGTATAACTGGGAAGATGGAATTGGTCCTAAAAATGACCGACCAGTAAGAGCTGATTTTGGATGGCAGTCAATTGAAACAAATCAATTTGGACTTCATGAATTTATTGAATGGAGTCGTAAAGTTGGTGCTGAACCAGATATGGCAGTTAACTTAGGGACAAGAGGTATTGATGCTGCGAGAAATTTAGTTGAGTACTGTAACTTTGAGCAGCATACTTATTTGAGTGATTTAAGAAGAAAAAATGGAGCAGAAGAACCATTCAATATAAAACTATGGTCTCTTGGAAATGAAATGGACGGCGATTGGCAAATTGGGCATAAAACAGCAAGTGAGTACGGTCGACTAGCTCACGAAACTGCCAAGGCTATGCGAAAATTAGATCCGTCAATAGAGTTAATTGCTACTGGTAGTTCATTACACGATATGCCAACTTTCGGTACCTGGGAAGAAACTGTTCTAGATAATTGTTTTGAAGACGTTGATTATCTGTCGTTACATCAATATTACGGAAATGAAGATAATAATTTATCTGAATTTTTGGGTAAGTCTGAAGATTTCAATAACTTTATAAACGATGTAATAGCGATTTGTGATGCTGTCAAAGCTAGAAAACATTCCTCAAAGCAAATTAATTTATCATTTGATGAGTGGAATGTTTGGTATCACTCTAAGGAGAATGATGATAAGCAGGAGCTGTGGCAAAAATCGCCCCAACTACTTGAAGACCATTATAATTATGAAGATGCGCTGCTGATTGGTAGCTTAGCGATAACCTTAATGAAGTATGCTGATCGAGTTAAAATTGCTGCCCTAGCTCAGCTGGTTAATGTCATTGCCCCCATTATGACTGACCCTGTGAGTGGAAATGTGTGGCTACAATCGATTTTCTATCCATTCATGCAGGTCTCAAATTTTGGGCAGGGAGTTGCTTTGACTCCAAACACGGAAGTTGAATCGTATAAGTGTAAGGACTATGAAGTCCCATATTCGGATTCTATCGCTGTGTACAATGAGCAAAGAGATGAAGTTGTAATATTCGTTGAAAATAAGTCTAAGCAATCTATGCACTTTAAGGTTGATATAAAAAATATCCATATTAGTAAAATAGTTGAAGCCACTGAGTTTGCAGGATATGATATTAAGCAGACAAATGAGGATGGCAAAATGAAGTTAAACACACTAAGTAAAATTTATATTTCTGACGCCGGTATCGATGCTGAGTTAAAGCCCCTGTCTTGGAATATGATTAGAGTAGTGGTTGACTAAACCTTTCGCCGCTACAGAATACCGACTAAGTCATTTAGTACTTTTTCCCATTGCTGAAACGAAAGCTTGAAAAATCCCCCCATAAACATTATTATTATCGCAGTACCACATAATTAAAGCCGAGAGCATCAGGGTTGGGGAATCCTGGTGCTCTTTTTGTGTGCATTGAATCGTTGCCATTTAGCTGTTAGTATGATTTAGTTGAGCCTATTATTTTGCTCATTCATATTTTGCGGAGGTTATCATGAAAACTTTCAGGTTTCGGTTTTTCGTCCTCGTCTTAATTTCATTCACCCTTGGGTGTGGCGAGTTTCTAGTTCCCGGAATTCTCACTAATTTAGCTAATTCTTTTAAAATGCCACTGGCCAGTATCGGCCTGCTGGTGACGGTTTTTGCGTTGGTATACGCTATCAGTACACCAATCATCACCATATTTATCGGGAAGTATCGGTATTATAAAACTTTTGTTTTGATGATGCTGGTATACATTGGTGGTCTTATTTTAAGTGCCATCGCCACTAATTACATATTACTTGTCATCTCGCGGGTGGTTACAGCTTCTGTTTCGGGTGCCCTATTATCCGTTGCGTTGACGTTTGGTAATGCGATTGCGTCTGAAAAACAACGGGGGATGATGATTTCTTGGGTTTTCTCAGGGTTTAGTATTGCCAGTGTTGTTGGAATGCCGATTGGAACTTACGTTACCCATGTTGCTAACTGGCACGTTGCCTTTGGGGTAGTAGTAACGATGAGCGTTGTTACCCTAGTATTGGGAATGTTGTCGTTGCCCAAAGATTTGCAGGCAGGCTATACCAAGGAGGATGGTAATCAGTTCGCCTTACTTAAGGACCCCTTAATTATTGTTGGGGTTTTAGTGCCGTTGTTTGGTTCGTCTGGAATCAATGTTTTCCATACCTACGTTGCGCCAATTATCACTGATGAACTCCATTTTGGGGCCGAGATGCTGAGCGTGTTACTATCTGTCATTGGGATTATCTCAATCTTTAGTAGTCAGCTATCAGGGGTTCTGGCAAACAATCACGGTTTGAAGAAAATGCCGTACGTTTTTGTGCTTCAAATGGCTTTATTTGCAATCGTTGGTTCGTTGTACAGCAATTCGCTTGTGAGCCTGCTTGTGATATTTATTTTGGAACTAACCTTTAGTTTGCTGGGATCCTCAATTGAAATTCACTTTATGGATGTTGCGGAGAAATTCTATCCACAATCGATGGTGTTTGCTTCATCGCTGAATCCAGTCTTTTTCAATTTGGGAATATCAGTTGGATCAGCTAGTGGCAGTATGATTATCAGTTCTTCCGGCTTAAAAAATCTTGGCTTTGGGAGCATCGGGTTTATTGTGATTGAACTTTGCTTGCTCACCATTTTGAACAAGATGATTTCTCGTAGGGGGCTTAGCGAGTAATAATTTTACTATTTGTGAAAAACTTAGTACAATCAAATTGTGAGATTTCACAAACAACTAGGGGGTGCTGAAATGTCATCAGTAAAAGTTGAAAACGGGGAACTTAAGATTGAATTGACAGGTCTTGACCGGTTGTTATCGAGAAACTCAACTGTCTCGGTACCAGTCAGCCACATTACCAATTATTCGATTGGCAAGAAAGAACAGTTCAAGAAAAACGGCAAGTGGTCCAAAAAGAGCGACAAAGCATTTGTTGCGATTTCTGGCGACAAGCCTGTGTTGATTGCCAAGCTCTGTGATGATAGTTACGACTACATATTCGCTTCGGTGGATAATCCACAAGAGTTAGCAAGCAAGATTAGTTAGGTCCTTAAAAATTAATAGTTAGATGCACAGCCAATCTCAGAAATGAGGTTGGTTTTTTTGATACCGTGACAATTGTCATATGATGTTATTACATTGCTTACTACTGCCGATTAGGTTTTCTTAGTATATTTAAGTCATAAGAGGTGGTTGAAATGACAACACAAGCAGTAGCAATCAAGAATTTGAAATTCAGTTATGGTGATAAGCCCGTTTTAAAGGGAGTTAATCTTGAAATCCATGAAGGTGAGATTTTTGGGCTGGTTGGTCCAAACGGTGCTGGAAAAACAACGCTCCTTAATTCGATTATGGGATTAACTAGTGCTGACCAAATTACGGGCAGTGTTGAGGTATATGGATCTACGAGAATCAGTAATCAAATTAAGAATATGATAGGTTCAATGCTCCAAGGAGACATTAGGCTGACTCGCGTGACTGTTCGTGAGTATCTGTCAGTTATTGCAAGTCAGTATTATGATCCGAAACCAGTTGAAGCTGTAATCAACGAATTGAAGTTGGGTTCGTTTGCAAATAAGTGGCTAACTGGAATTTCAGGTGGCCAATTACGGCGAGTGACGTTTGCTGCAGCGATTATCGGTCAGCCTAAACTGCTGTTTTTGGATGAGCCAACAGTTGGAATGGATGTCGATGCTAGGCGAGAATTTTGGGATTATGTTGATAATTTGAAGATGCAGGGAACGACGATTATGGTTACTAGTCATTATCTGGCAGAAATCCAGACGGTGGCGGATAGAATTGGGATCCTAATTGACGGGAAATTTGAGTCGGTGGGGACCTGGAATGAACTCAGTCAGGTAGATAGCGGTGGCACAATTGAGTTTACAACTGAAATTTCAACTAGTATTTTTGAGGATTTGCCTGCCGTAACGGGTATACAGCGGAGTGGAATGATAACGACCATTAATAGTGAAAATACGGATGATACTTTAAAATCACTAGTTCCGTTTATCGAAAAACTCAGCGAGATTACCGTTCAACGAAAGTCGCTTGAATCACTATTTATGGGATTGACTGAAAGGGAGTAATGTTATGGGACCATTTATTAAACAGCTAAAGTTTAACTTTAAACGCTTATATCTTAGGAATCGGGGTTATCAGATTGGGACGTTATTAATGCCGGTTGCATTTTATGCCCTATTTACCAAAATTATGGTGAAGGGTTCGGGGCCGGAAATGATGATGTATTCTAAAACGTACATTGCCAGTATGGTTATCTACAGTGTTTTGATCAATGCGTTGTTTGGTGTCGCTCAATTTTTGCAGGAAGATCGGCGAGTCCAATTGGTGCAAAACATGGAAATGACGCCTGCAGGAACTAGCAGTTACTACCTTTCGATCTCAGTTTTGATGGCTGGGGCTAATCTTGTCTCGGCAATTTTGATCCAGCTAGTTGCAATTTTAGAAAACGGGGTTGATCTGACTGCTGTCATGGTTATTGAAACTGCGGTTCTAGCAGTGCTTGGTACTCTACCAATTATGTTGGTCGGGATTGCCTATTCATATTTAAAGAGTCCGGAACTGTTAGGGGCGTTGAGTAACGTCACGGTTTTTCCACTGGCAATGGTCAGTGGGTTATGGTGGCCAATTAGCATAATGCCAAAGTGGCTCAGACAAATTGGTGAATTAACGCCGACGTATATTTCAAAGCATATACTGGACTCTCAATTACTTAACAAATCAATTTCACATAATGATATGATGGGATTAATTGTTTGGCTATTAATAACTGGAGCTGTTGTAGGACTGGCAGTTATTAGAGATAAAGGTGGATTGAGGTTTGATGTTCAGCAGACGACAAAAACGGAAAAAAACATTTAATTGGTTTGCATATATTTGGTTGGTTTATATGCCTGAAGCCATTACTGATAATGTACCGCCAAGATCAAAAACTGACTTTATGGTCCTTGGGTTAGTAATTGGATTTCTAATTTCCTATGTTCTGGTTGTTGAATCAGAACGCTGGGAATTGCCGGCAATGATTGCGGAAGTAGTAATTGCCCTGATCTTTTTAGTGTGGCAGGGAAATTTCTGGTTAATGATTTATCCTGGTTGGCAAGTATCCTCGATCTTAGCTAGGTATCCCAAAAAGTACATGATCATATTTTCAACGGTGTATTACATTGGGCTGGTTGGGGAAATAGTATCTGTGATGGTTATCAATGGTAGTTCAACTAGTATGCCAGAATGGTTCACCCTTGCGATACCGCTTGTCGGACCAGTTCTTAGTTACGCAACCACCAAATCAATCAACCAACGAATCCAACTTGCTCAGGATAATCAAAGGCTTGAATCCATAATCCGTCGAGGTGAGAGGGACCGAATCGCCCGGGACCTCCACGATACTTTGGGGCAGTCGTTTTCAATGATCACAATTAAAACCCAGTTGGCAAAGAAATTGCTGACAAAGCAACCTGATCAAGTATCCAATGAATTGGATGACATTATTGCAACCAGTCGGGAAAACTTGCAGGTAGTTAGGCAAATTGTGAATAATCTGCACCAAGTTAGTATCAGTGAAGAAATGCTAATCCAATCCAAAAATCTGCGAACTGTTGGGATTCATCTGGAAACGACAGGTGAATCGATTTCGAATCAGTGGCCAACCAGTGTTCAGGTAATTGTTGGGGATGTTATTAAAGAGGCGGTAACCAACGTGATTAGACACAGCAAGGCTAACCAAGTGGAAATCGAATTTACTGAGAGTAATAGTGACTATCAAGTGAGCGTAACCGATAATGGACGAGCAAATAAGTACGTCCGTGAGGGGTCAAATGGAATTGATGGTATGAAATCAAGAATTCACAGTAGTGGCGGTCAGTTTGAAATTAATAATAATAATCCCGGCACTAAGGTCTGGCTTAGTCTTCCGAAGGAGGTTGCTCATGATTAAATTATATTTAGCTGAGGATCAGAGTATGTTAAATGGTGCTTTGACCCAGATTCTTAACTTGGAAGACGATCTTGAGGTCGTGGGTTCTGCGACCGACGGTAAATCTGCCTGGGAAGAAATTGCCAAACTAAAACCGGATGTTGCTATCTTGGATATTGAAATGCCAGAGGAAACTGGGCTTGATGTGGCCGATAAAATCAATGAATCGGTGCTACAAACAAGGGTGATCATCCTAACTACGTTTGCTCAAAAGGCTTACTTTGAGCACGCCATAAAGGCACAAGTTAGTGGATACTTGTTGAAAGACAGTCCAACGGATGACTTGGTATCGACTATTCGCCAAGTTATGGAAGGAAAAACGGTGTTTGACCCTGAGCTGGTTGTAAATATGGTTAATGCTACTGATAACCCACTAACTGATCAAGAAATGAATGTTCTGCGAGCGGTTTCTGAGGGTGGCAAAACACAAGAACTGGCGCAAAAACTATTCTTGTCCGAAGGAACTGTCAGAAACTATTTGTCCTCAATTTTTAGTAAGCTGGGGGTCCACAATCGCCTCGAAGCAGTAAATTTAGCAAAGAAAAATAAGTGGTTGTAAAATACGGCTTAGTTTTAAAATTTCTAATTATTATTGAGTATATTTTAATCTGCTAAAAAGTATTGTGATCTTTTGGCGGTATATCAACGTTTTATAAAAAAGTTAAATTAAAACGTTGACTTTTGTCTAATCTTGTTTTAATGTACTGGGTAACAATTAATTCGTCCATATAAACCGTTGAAGTGGAGATCAAGATCATCGTGCCCTCAAAGAGAGCTGCCGTTGCTGAGAGTGTAGTAGAACGCAGGTGATTAAATGGACCACTGAGGGCTTCTCTGAAAGATTTCAAGTATGGGAAGACGTACAGACATACGTAAGTTGTCGGGGAGATGATAGTCTCTCGCTAAGGGTGATTATTTGGGAACATGATTAAGCTTTTTAGTGAACCCAATAATCAAAATAAGGTGGCACCGCGGAATAATCCGTCCTTAACAACAAGTTTGTTATGGGCGGATTTTTTTGTACTCAAAAGTCGGAGGTCACTGTTATGAAGTTAATGCCAGGAAAGCGATGGTGGGTTAATCATATGTAGTCCGTTACTTTGGAAACTCCCAGGAGGGATAAATATGATTAAAGAAGCCATTGCAAAAGTTGTAAACAAACAAGATTTAACATTTGATGAAAGCAAGCAAGTTTTAGATGAAATTATGAGTGGGAACACCAGTGAGGTTGAAACAACAGCACTGTTAACTGCCTTATCAGCTAAGCATGAAACTATCGATGAAATCGCTGGGGCGGCTGAATCAATGAGACAGCACGCCTTAAAGTTTCCCCATACCGATAATGTTCTTGAAATCGTTGGAACTGGTGGCGATCACGCTAATACCTTCAACATTTCAACCACGAGTGCAATCGTCCTAGCAGCTAGTGGAATTAAGGTTGCCAAACATGGTAATCGAGCTGCTTCTTCAAAGAGTGGGGCGGCGGATGTGCTAGAAGCCCTTGGGTTTGATTTGAACTTAACGCCAGCCAAATCGTTTGAAAGCTTGGAGACTAATAATCTTTGCTTCTTGTTTGCCCAGGAATACCACAAGGCGATGAAGTACGTCGCTCCAGTAAGAAAACAATTGGGAATCAGAACGATTTTCAATATTCTTGGACCATTGGCAAATCCAGCCAACCCAACTAACCAGATGTTAGGGGTTTATGATGAAAGCCTGATGGATCCGCTAGTTAGAGTGTTACCAAAACTGGGAGTTACTCATGCGGTGGTTGTTCATGGTGAGGATGGTTTAGATGAAGTAACTTCTACCGGCGATACGGATATTGCTGAGTACTTAGATGGTGAAATCAAGAAGTACAGGGTATCGCCAACTGAATTTGGGATTGCAATTGCTGATAAAGCTGACCTAGTGGGAGGTACTCCTGAGGAAAATGCCCAAATCACGCGGGATATCATTAACGGTAAGCAGGGACCTCAAAGAGACACAGTCCTCATGAACGTTGGGGTTGGTATTCATACCGCTAAACCAGAAGTTTCAATTGCGGCTGGAATCGAAATTGCCAGAAACACAATTGATAGTGGGTTAGCCAAAGATGAGTTAAACCGATTAGTTAAGTTTTCAAGAACGGATGTGGTCGCATGATTCTTGATGACTTAGTAAAAGCAACCCAAATTAGATTAAAACGCCATCAGGAAATGATTTCATTAACTGAAATGAAACGATTGGCGGCAAGTCAAGGTAGAAACATTAACTTTCAGAATCAAATCTCAACGCCAGGTATTCACGTAATTGCGGAAGTTAAAAAAGCTTCACCTTCCAAGGGGATGATTGCCACTGACTTTCCGTATTTGGATATTGCTGAATCATATGAACAAGCAGGAGCAGACGCAATCTCAGTGTTAACGGAGCCTGATTACTTCGATGGTAGCATCACCTATCTTGGAGCTATCGCTGCAACGGTAAAGACGCCATTGTTGAGAAAGGATTTCACGATTGATTCCTATATGATTTATGAAGCCCGGGCAAACGGAGCTAATGCAATCTTACTGATTGTTGCAATCCTATCGGACGAACAGTTGAAAAGTTTTCGGGAGTTGGCTGAATCTTTAGGAATGACCGCGATTGTTGAAGCTCATGATGAAAATGAAGTTGTCAGAGCAGTAAGGTCCGGAGCCAAAGTAATTGGTATCAATAATCGTAATTTGAAGGATTTCACCGTTGATTTTGACAACAGTATTCGGCTAAGAAATCTGATTCCAGCGGGGATTACCACGATTGCCGAAAGTGGCATCAAGACCCCAATGGATGTAGAACGTTTGGATGGAGCGGGGTTCAACGCGGTATTGATTGGTGAAACCCTGATGAGGGCTACCAACAAAGCAGAAATGATTCAGAGCCTAAGGGAGGTTGCCCAATGACCAGAGTCAAAATTTGCGGGTTGATGACGGAATCGGACGTCAGCATTGTGAATGAGACTAAGCCTGACTTTGCCGGATTAGTGTTTGCAAAGGGACGTCACCACTTGAATTCCACGCAGGCAGAAAAGCTAGCTAGACAAATAGACTCACCAATCACAAAGGTCGGGGTGTTTGTTGATACTCCTGCCAATGAAATTATTGAGTTATCCAAACGGGGAATATTCACGATTGCTCAACTTCACGGCTATGGAGATCCACAAATGATTGGTGAACTTAAGGTGGCAGGAATCAAGGTGATTCGGGTGTTTGTCAATGAAGAGCCAGATAATGAATACACTGCTGATTACAAGATGATTGATTCAGGATACGGAAGTGGCCGGCTACTTGATATTAGTCGGTACGAAAATCTAGGGGATAACACGTTTGTTGCTGGTGGATTAACACCAGATAACGTTAATGAAGTAATTGAAAAATTAAACCCGTACGCAGTTGATGTGTCATCGGGAGTTGAAACTAATAATCATAAGGATTTTCAAAAGGTTCGCCAGTTTATTGAAAAAGTGAGGAGAGATTAATATGCAAGAATTAAAGCAAAAACCAGGAATTTACGGTGAAGGTCTTGGAGGCCAGTATATTCCAGAAACATTAATGTCAGAGCTAGAGAAAGTATCAGCCGCGTTTGAAAAGGCCAAGACGGATCCAGAGTTTCAGGCTGAGTTGCACGACCTATTAGTTAATTACGCTAACCGTCCATCCTTACTTTATTTTGCTGAAAATATGACCAAAGATTTAGGTGGTGCCAAGATTTATCTCAAACGAGAAGATTTAAACCACACCGGTGCCCATAAAATCAATAACGTGATTGGGCAGGCGTTGATTGCCAAGCATATGGGTAAGAAGCGATTAATTGCTGAAACTGGGGCAGGGCAACACGGAGTTGCGACCGCCACGGTAGCTGCATTATTTGGGATGGAATGTGAGATTTTTATGGGCAAAGAGGACACTGACCGCCAAAAACTAAACGTTTACCGGATGAAATTGCTTGGGGCTAAAGTCCACGCAGTGACAACCGGCTCGATGGTTCTCAAGGATGCGGTCAACGCAACGCTTCAAGAGTGGGCTAGTCGTAGTGAGGATACCTTTTATGTTCTTGGTTCCGCAGTTGGTCCCCACCCATTTCCAGCGATGGTTAAGTATTTTCAGAGTGTGATCAGCAAAGAATCAAAGCAACAGCTAAATGCCGTTGAGGGTTGCTTACCAGATGCTGTTGTGGCCTGTGTTGGTGGCGGGAGTAATGCCATTGGTAGCTTTGCAGACTACATAGATGACCCGAGCGTGAAGCTGATTGGGGTTGAAGCCGCTGGTAAAGGGGTAGATACTGATCAAACCGCTGCAACGGTTGAACGGGGAAGCGTTGGTATCTTTCACGGGATGAAGTCATTGTTCTTACAGAATAACGATGGCCAAATTGATAAGGTTTACTCAATCTCGGCTGGTCTTGATTATCCAGGCGTTGGGCCAGAACATGCTGCTCTTGCTGCAGCCAACCGGGCTGGATACGTGGGAATTACCGATGATGAGTCAGTGGACGCGTTTGAGTACATTGCCAAAACCGAAGGGATTATTGCAGCTATCGAGAGTTGCCATGCCCTTGCGTACGTTAAAAAACTTGCTCCAACCATGAGCAAAGACCAAATCATTGTTTGTACCGTATCTGGTCGTGGTGATAAGGATGTCGCAAGCATTGCAAAGTATAGAGGAGTTGACGTTGATGAGTAATTTAGCAGATCAATTTAAAAACAGAAAAGCATTTATTCCATTTGTAGTTGCGGATGATCCCGATTTTGATACGACGGTGGCCAATATTGTGGCTTTAGCAAATGGTGGGGCGGACATTGTGGAGTTAGGCATTCCTTTCTCTGATCCGGTTGCTGATGGTCCGGTCATTCAAAAGGCTGACCTACGAGCGTTTGACGCGGGGGTAACGACTGAAAAGGTGTTTGAAATTGTGGCTGCTGCTAGAAAACTGACAAGCGTGCCAATCGTGTTCCTGACGTATTTGAACATTCCATTTAAGTACGGCTATGAACGCTTTTTGAATCGGTGTGTCGAGCTAAATATTTCGGGGTTAGTAATTCCGGATTTACCGTTTGAAAGCAAGGATGAAATTGATAGATATGCTAAACCACTGGGAATTGATATTATCTCATTGATTACGCCAACGTCTAAAGACCGAGTTGAAATGATTGCTAAGGAAGCTTCAGGATTCATTTACGTTGTTTCTTCGGAAGGAATTACTGGTGAACGGGATGAATTCTATAATGACCTGAAGGCATTGATTGCCAGGATTAGGGCGGTGACTGACGTACCGTTGGCAATTGGTTTTGGCGTTCATACCCCTGAGCAGGCTAAGTCAATGGCAGACATCGCTGATGGCGTTATTATTGGTAGTGCTATCGTTGAAGTTGTCGGTCAAAATGGCAAGGATGCTCCTAAGGCGGTTGAACAGTTTGTAAGGGAAATTCGGCAGGGAGTTGATGCCGAGGTATCGAAAGCAATATAGGGAAAACGAGAGTTAGTGAAAGCGCTTTAAAATAAACGGTCAAAAGGGTTGAACTTAGCTAATACTAAGGTAAACTGAAGGTGGATTAAGAATTCATTTGAAAGGGGCCTTTGATGTGTTTGCTAAAGTGTTTGATCTCAAAGAAATGACTGCTTATAGTATCTTGATGTTTGATTTTCTGGTATTTGTTGCATCAGCGATTGTTTTGATTGCCTCACCTGATAGTGTGACAATGATGGGAAACGCTGTGTTAGCGACAACAATGGGGCTTTCAATTTTGTATGTAGTAGTTGGAATGGTTCATGCAAAGTTGTATTCTGACTTGGAGTTATCGTCGTTAGCGGCGATGATGATTATAATGTTTATTGTAATTGTGTTTGAAATGATTTGAATAGGATGAATGAGTGGTAACCATGGGTGATGAGCTTTGGGGTTGCCACTTTTTTGTTTGCTCACTCATCGTGATTGCAACATATCTAAAACGTGTTCGGAGTTTTAATTCCCTCACAGTAGTTATCGCGACTATCTCCATTGCGTGTTCAATAGTTAGCGATAACCTTGTGAAGTTTCACAGACGAAATCTAAGATTTCTGGTTCTCTCTCCGCCTATAAAAATAACGGACCTTACAAGAAAAATCGCTTGTAAAGTCCGTTATTCCTATGTCACGTATGCTACATAGCCAAAACGCGTTCGCCCTTTCAGTCACCTCCGTCTATAAAAATAAGGGACCTCACAAGAAAAATCGCTTGTAAAGTCCGTTATTCCTATGCTACGTATGCTACATAGCCAAAACGTGTTCATTCAATCTGATTCCTTTGTTTAATAAAAATGACGACCGCGCACTTCGTTTGCTCGCTCGTCATGATTGCAACATAGCTAAAACGTGTTCGGAGTTTCAATTCCCTGTGCCTATGAAAATAACGGGCTTCACGAGAAAGCCCACTCGTAAAACCCGTTATTCCCATAGTGCTCAGGAATTCCCAAAACTCCTCACACTCTATTTATTAAACGTTCCCGCCTCAACCTCACGGATAAACGTTGCCAAATGATCATAATATACGTCTGGATTATCAACCATATGATGGTGACCACCCTCTGGCGTCGACACAAACTTAGCGTTTGGAATCATTTCTGCCATTCTCTTACCAGTTGCGATTGGCATCGATTCATGTTCACCAAACGTAACCAGAGTAGGAACCTTAATATTCTTCAACTTGTCAGTGAAGTGCCATTCGCCCAACTTACCAGTAATAACAAACTCGTTGTCACCTTGGAATGCACCATAGATGTCAGTGTTCATTGTGCTGATCAAATGATCGAGCTTTGAAGGTTGCTTTCTGTCGATATAGCTCTTGTTCAAGATATCAACTAGACCTTGGTAACGGTCATTGTCATAGTCGTTCTTAGCTTCGCATTCTTTCATGAATGCCAAATCTTCAGCTGAGAATGTCTTTTCTCTGATTTGGTTCAAGTGATCGGTGTAATCATCGATATCATCAACCATTGATGAAACGATTGCACCCTTTAAATGTTCACCGTACTTTTCAGCGTACGTTTGAACTAACAAGCCACCCCATGATTGGCCAATGAGGTAGAACTTGTCGATGCCTAGCTTTTGACGAACTTCTTCAACTTCATCCAAGTAGTAATTGTAACTTAAAATGTCATCACGAGTTTTTTGGTCTGAAAAATCAGGACTATCTGAGTACCATGAACCTAATTGATCGTACATGTGAACTTGGACGTTGAGTCCTTGCTTTTTCAATTGTTGGGCAGCATCTTCCCAGTATTCGTGATTACCACCAGGACCACCATGAAGGGCTAACAAATGAATGTCGCCTTCACCCTGAGTGTTTGTCCAGAGATGATAACCGTTATCGAGTGTAATGATCTTGGTACCTTGTCGCATATAATCACCTTTTCCTTTAGTTTAATAATTATGATACCACTTTTGAAGGGACTTTTTTACGTCTATAAGAGTGGTAAATCAATTGAAGATTTGCTGAGGTCGATTGCGTATTTAATATCTTGATTGGATTTAACGGTGAAATCGAGATCAGATGAGAAAATCAGAATTCCCAGTTTGTGGCCCTTAGCAATTCTAAAGAAGGTTGGTTCCAGGGCAAACTCGATTTGGTAGCTTTCGTTCGCCTTTAAATCATCAACCTTGTAGCTATTTTCCCGGTTTTGCATGTTGATATGTCCATCAGTAATTTTTTTGAATTCAGTTTCTTTATCTTGGTAGGTAAACTCACGCAGATCATCCTTGCGCCAATTAAAGCCGGTGAAGATTCGCATCCGGTCCAGAATAGTTGGCGTAGGGGTCAACCGTTTGGCGGTACCGTAATCAACAACTGCGACACTGAGAGCCCCGAAGTCGTGATCACTCTTTGCGTTAAGAGAAACTTTGATTTGGCCGTCGATAGTTGTGTCAGCGCTCATCTCTTGACTTATTAGTTTGATTGCACTGCCGTCAGTTTTAGATTCATCTAGTTTGTATAGCTCAGACCGCCATTGAGCTGTGTCCTTGCTAAACACTTTGAAATCATCATCATTCATATGGTTGGAGAATTCAGTGTTGCCATTAACGTTGGTCAACCAGTTATCATCAAGTTGATACTGCTTAACGTTGTGATTATCGCCCCAATCCTTTTCGGGTGTCCAGGTTTGTTCGGTAACGTTATCCTGAACTAATACGTCTGGGAGAACGGTATTAGCACCGTTATCCACCCCGTAAAGCTTGTTCACGAGCCAGAGGTTCACCATATCGGTAAAGTCTACGGATCTAAAGTTATGCAGGTATTCATGTTGACCTTGATGGAGAACGGTCTTCAAAGTAATGTCATCGTTTTTGATTAGGTTTCTCAAGTTAAACGCGTGGGAAGGCTTGACGTTCCAGTCGTTCAAACCATGAACGAGAAGGATATCAGCCTTGATATTATCATGATTGAGGTAATTACGGCGATCCCAGAATCGGTTGTAGTTTCCAGTATCACGGTCTTCGCCAGCTTCAATCTCCTTTAATCGTTTTGCCCATTCATCCTTGGTCTTGACGTAATCAGTAGCCTCCTGTTTTCTTGAGAAGGTCAATTCAGCCAAAATATCGGCGTCTTCACCTTGGAATCCACCTGGGGCAACTACCAAACCATTTTCGCGGTAGTAGTCATACCAGTTTGAAATTCCGGCCTCTACCACGGCAGTCTTTAAGCCTTCAACTCCTGATAAGGCAGCAGCGTTGGCTAGAGTTCCAAGGTAGGAACGACCGGTCATCCCAACATTTCCGTTGCTCCACCAGGCTTCAATAGCAACATTATCAGTCCGGTTAGTGAAAGCAGTTCGTTTGTGGTTCAGCCATTCGATTACTGCAGTGGTACTGATAGTTTCATCTTCATCACCGGTGGTACGAAAACCGTCAGAGTCCTTGGTTCCAACTCCTGATGAGTAGACAACGGCAAAACCGTGGGAAAGAAGGTAATCATTTAGCGGATAGGTCCACGTTTTGGTGAAAGTTTCCTCAGCGGTTTCAGTGGTTGATTCAATCTTTCTTGGGGCTGGGAGGGGCTTGTGTTCAGGGACGAATTTAATGTCATCGTATGTGAAGTTGTTTGGTTCTTTTCGCTTCAATTCACCATTGACGTCGTGAGTCAACTTATCAGCGGAGTCGTCATTAGTTCCTTGGTCGTATGGACTTTCAGTTAGGACAGCAGGAACAACCACTCCTTCGTCAGTTTCGGCCGGGCGAAGAACTTCAACTTTGATTAGATCAAGTTTGCCGTCATTGTCGTTATCTTGAGGAGCTTCGACGTAAACGACTTCCCGAATGACTTTTTGGGTGTTGAATACGGCTTGGGACTTTCCGTTAAAGAAAAGCGGTGCCTTTAATGATTCGTCAGTTCCCATCTGAGCAAAAAAGCCCTGGCCAGCTAAGTAGTCGATTAGGGTCTGACCAAACTTGGTGCGGGTATTAAGCAATAAATACCAGGCATCAATTAACTCACCAACGGTTAGGGTGTCCGCAACGTCCGCAACGGGTAGCCCTAGTTCGTTCATCTTTTTAAGTGGCTCATCTAGGTTGAAATCAAGGCCAACTTCAAACTGAAGTAGTTGAAGGGCAATGTTGTAAAAAGCGTTCTTCTCAACTTTGGGTTCAGTCTTAGTGTATTCATTGGCATCTTCATCGGGAGTGGCCATGATAGTGGACAGTTTGTAGATTCTAGTCGAGTGACCCTGTTTTTCCATAAAGAATTTCATTAAAAATTGGCGAAACAGCATTACGGGGTCCGACATCTTCTCCGTTTTTGGGGTTAGAAACCGAACGTCCTTTAACTCGTTGATTATTTGGGCGTGGTCAGTCGGAACGTACGCAAATTGATTGATTTTCATTAATTATCCCTCCGCTACACAGAATTTTACTTACAATAAGATTGCGACAGATTTGCTGACTTTGCAAGCTGGTTGTTTATTTTGATGTTGGTTTTTGGTTATAATGGAAACAATAAATGACGCTGAAATGGGAGATTACATGGAATTTGTTGGTCAAATATCGTTAATATTAGTGACAACCTTAATTGCAGGAGCGCTCAGTTCTAGAATTGGGATGCCCGCTGTGATTGGACAGTTGCTAGTTGGGGTGTTGCTTGGCCCGGGTGTTTTCGGATTACTTAGCAATACTGAATTGATGCATGCTGGCTCCGAACTTGGGGTGATCATGTTGATGTTTATTGCTGGGATTGAAAGTGACCTTGATCTGCTGAAGAAGTATTTCAAACCGGCAATTAGTGTGGCGACATTTGGGGTTATTGCCCCGATGATTGTCTTCTATATATATGGTCAGATGATGCATCAAGGTTTTGAACGGTCAATTTTCTGGGGTGTTATCTTTGCAGCAACGTCTGTTTCAATCAGTGTTGAAGTTCTCCGGGAATTCAAAAAATTGAATACTAAGGAGGGGGCAACAATCTTGGGAGCGGCCGTTGTCGATGACATCATTGCGGTCGTCTTACTATCAATTTTCGTTAGTGTTTTTGGAGTCGGCAACGATGGCAAAACAAATTTATTAGTTGCTAGTTTGATCCAAGTCCTCTACTTTGTTGGAGTTGTTATTGTGGTCAAGTGGATTGCCCCAATCTTACTTCGAATAGCGGAGCGGTTGCCAGTTCACGGAGCTACTTCAATTATTTCAGTAGCGTTGTGTTTAGCAATGGCCTGGTTGGCCGATGAGATTGGCTTGAGTGCCGTTGTTGGTGCCTTTTTCGCTGGGGTTGCTGTCGCCCAGACTCGTTACGAAAAGGAAGTTTCGTCTAGCGTGAGTTCTGTCGGTTATACTTTCTTCATTCCAATCTTCTTTGTCAGCATCGGGTTGGACATGGAGTTTGGTGGGGTGCTTAAAAACATCGGCTTTATCATCGTTATGACATTGCTCGCATTAGTTACCAAGTTGTATGGTGGAGCGATTGGAGCCAGAATTTCCAAGATGTCCAAAAATAGTTCGATGGTTATTGGTTCCGGGATGGTTTCCAGAGGTGAAATGGCCCTAATTATTGCTCAGATTGGGCTCGAAGCTAGTTTGATTGCAAAAGGATTGTATTCAGAGATAATAATTGTAATTGTATTAACAACTATCATGGCACCACTGATGCTAAAGATGGGATTACAGAAATTAGGTAAGGGAGATAATTGATTATGGTTACGGAATATGCAAGTGGAGCAGTCGTTTATCAGATTAGACATGGGTTAGTGTGCTATTTACTATTGCAGAGTGCAACGGACAATTTCTGGGGTCTGCCTAAAGGACACGTTGAGGAGCACGAAAACAAGGTACAAACTGCGATTCGTGAAATCAAAGAAGAAACGGATTTGGATACTAAAATCGACACGGGGTTTGAACAAAAAGTTGAATACGATATGAAAAACGGTCACCACAAGGACGTTACTTTTTATGTCAGCCGGGTTGATGATGGGGTCGAGGTTTCTCGTCAGGAAGAGGAAATCAATTCATACGGTTGGTTTGAATTAGATGAGGCTTTGGATACATTGACCTATGACAATTTGAAGGGCCTTTTGACCGCTGCAGATAAATACATTCGAACAAAGGAAAATTTGTAGAATGGCAGGAAAGAAGATTTTTGTGATTACTGGGGCTGCCGGGAGTGGCAAGACAACTGTTCGTAACTATTTGACCGCTAAGTTTGGGATGACTAAGGTGATTACCCATACTACGCGCCAACCACGAGGGAAAGAGCAGAATGGAGTCGACTATTATTTTGAGACTCGCAGTACGTTTGCTGCTAATCATTTCTTGGAATCGGTTGAGTATGACGGTAATCTATACGGTTCGTCATATGAAGGCCTGGAACGGGCTTGGGACAAGAGTGATGATATTTGCATCGTTCTTGATACTGCTGGAGCGATTACTTATCAAGAAAAACTTGGAGCTCAAGTAGTAGTCATCTTTTTAAAAGCACCAAGTCCAGAGCTACTACTGAAACGAATGACTTTACGTGGGGATGACACATCCAAAATCATGCAGCGAGTGAAAAGCCATGAGTATCGTCGTGATCTTGAACTTCCCGTGGGACTGAAGGGGAAGGCTCATATTATTGAAAACTCAGACCTTGAAAAAACGCAGCGATTAGTGGATGACATCGTTGAAAATTACCGTTGATTTAATTTGTTGAGTGACATTTTGAATCAAACGGTTTTTTTTGTGTTATGATTAGTCAAATTGGACAAACAGTAATTATTACATTTAATCGGAGGAATTCATATGCCAGCTGCGATTGAAGAAGCAACTAACGTTTTAAAAACTAACAACTATAAAATTACTAAGCAACGACTTGCGATGCTTAACTATCTTGTAGAGGAAGCAAGTAAGAAGTATGTGGAAGTTACTAAGCTCGATGCTTACATGCGGGAGTCATTTCCCAAAATGAGTCATAACACAATTTACCGGAACATTTCCGAATTCGAAGACTTAGGAATTGTTGAAAAGCAGGCAAATGGCGATCACCAAAGCGTCAAGTTTCAGTGTGACTTCAAAAATGAACATCATCACCACTTCATCTGTAATAACTGTGGGAAGGTAATTGAATTGGACGACTGCCCACTAAGTGAAGAAATTGTAGCTCAATTACCAGGATGCAAAATTTCAGGCCACCTGTTCCAGATTTATGGATTATGCCAAGAGTGCCAAAATTTAACCAATAATTAACTAAATATTAAGTGATTATGCAGCTTTGTGTGAGATAATCAGTAAAATTTAGTTAGGAAGTGCATCAATGGATAATCGAATCCCACCACTAATTACACCGTTTGCTATCTTATCGATTTCGTTAGCGTTGGGAGCGACTAACGTTGTGGTCAATAAGGTTACCGCGACTAACGAGGGAACCCCGACGACCCACCAAACGGCTAGTCAGCGAAACCTTACTTCATCGATTTATGGTAAGACTCAAGCCAAAGCGACGAATAGTAAGAAGTTGAAGCCTGAGGAAACGACTACTGATAAGAAGAAGCAAACAAAATCAGATAAAGATCAGGATAAGAAAAAACAAGCTGTTAAAGATTCAAGTGAAGAACCAACGACTAAGAAAAAGGCTACTAATGACGAAGCAGTCACTGATTCAACGGCCGGTACCAAAAAGGCAACAACTGCTAAAAAATCTGGTACAAATAAGACGACACAGTCTAAGGCTACTACGCCAACAAACCGGAATACGACAACCAAGGCAACGACCACTACGCCAAAGCAATCGACAAATACTGATACCACAACCAGTACAAATCAGACTAAAGCAACGACTCAGAAACAGGGAACGGCTGCTACTAATGGCAACACTACTCAGACTAAGTCGAATACAGGAACCCAAAAGTCAACGACTGCAGATGACGCCGTCGATGAAGGGGGGACTAATTAATGTTTAGTTTTTTAGATATGGTCAACCACTATATGGGCTACTTCAATATCAATTTGACGTTGAAGAGTCGAATTTATACGATTTTAGGACTTTTAGGTGACGGCTATCTGTTCTACATAGCGTTCAGATTCCTCCAAAATGGCTACCTGTCAAAAGGAATCCTCTTTATGGCAGTTGCAATCGTGTTGTTGTACTTTGCGCTGTGTAATCTTTTTTACTACTTCACTAATAAGCAGGCAAAGTTTGACGTTTCTCCATTTATCGCCAAGAAACTGCATATTGCTGAGAAACCGAAGGAAGTTCATGCAACCTCTGGACTTGGTTCAGCAGTTATCACTGAAAATCCATCAAACGGAATATTCGATGACCGGCACGTTTTACCAGCTAAGGTTGAGATCAGTGCTGAGCAGCAACAAAATATCGACGGACTTACTGCAACCCTGATTAGACATCAAATAGTGACTGATAATTATGCTGGCTACAGTGATGCGCGACTTCAAAGCTTGCTCAAGGCCACTGGAAAACCAGTGTTTAAGATTGGGAAGGGTGCAATGGCTCCCTTCTTTGGGATGAAGGATATTAACCACGAGTTGGTAGTCTACGCCGGAATCAATCAGGCAGAGTCGTGCCCAGTCGGTACTATAAAGCGAATTGGATTACAATCAATCAAGTCCGTTGATCGGGAGGAACTTAAGTTTTTCCTTGCATCAGTGGCGGTTGTTGGTGGGCCCTATAAAGAGTTTGGTCGCTCCCAAATGATTGAGCATAATCAGCCGTATACGGTAGCCGTTAAGGTTGCCTACAAAAAAAGAAGATAAATAAAAGGGATGACTTTTGAAAGTCATCCTTTTTTGTGAGAAAATATAACATGGAACTAAAAAATATCGCAAATATTCTGGTTTTGGCGTTGAATTTTCAAAAAAATAGTGCAAAAATTAGAATAGTTCGGTAGAATATTAAGTACTAGTAACAAAAGTTACTTGAATATTCGAGTTTTGTTTAGTGGTTTTAAATACTACTATTAGTGGTATTTAAGGTCTATTATAGGTTTTAAAGGGGAAATAGTTTTACGAATTCCCTGCTTTAATTTATGATGGACTTAGCAATTATTCTTAGGATTTTTTAATTAAAATCTTAGAAAACGGAGGAATACGTTATGTCAATGATCGAATTTGAAGACGTACAAAAGTATTACGGTGATTTTCACGCATTAAAGGATATTAATCTCAACATTGAGGCTGGAGAAACCGTTGTTTTGATTGGCCCTTCTGGTTCAGGTAAATCAACCTTGATCAGAACGGTTAACGGGTTGGAACCAGTTCAAGATGGTAAGTTGATTGTTAATGGTCAAGATTTTGCTAATAAGAAAACTGATATTAACCGAATTCGTAAGAACGTCGGAATGGTGTTCCAACACTTTAATCTATACGCTAACAAGACGATTTTGGAAAACATCATGCTTGCCCCAAGAATCGTGCTACATAGAGATGAAGCGGAAAATAAGAAGTTTGCGATGGAACTATTGGACCGAGTTGGGTTAGCGGATCAAGCAAATAAGATTCCAGCTGAGCTATCTGGTGGTCAACAACAACGAATTGCAATTGCTCGTTCACTTGCAATGAAACCTAAGTGTTTACTTTTCGATGAACCAACCAGTGCTTTGGATCCAGAAATGATTGATGATGTTCTTAACGTTATGAAGGACATTGCTCGGGATTCCAATATGACGATGTTGGTTGTTACCCACGAAATGGGATTTGCTCGTGAAGTGGCCGACCGGGTTATTTTCATGGCTGATGGTCAAATCCTTGAAGATGATAGTAGTGAAACATTCTTCGACGGCGAACCTTCAAACGAAAGAGCTCGTCAATTCTTAGGAAAGATTATCACTCACTAATTCATTACAATTGGAGGATTGCACTATGAAAAAAGTCTATCAAAAGCTCGGACTTTTATTTGCACTAGTTGTAATGGTTATGAGTTTAGGTGCATGTAGTAATTCGAGTTCAAAGAAAAATGTCCTGGCGGACGACAAAAAGTCAAATACGATTACTTGGGGAGTTAAGGCTGATACCAAGTTGTTTGGTTTGATGGACGTTAAGGATAACCAAATTAAAGGATTTGAAGTTGATCTTGCTAAGGCAATGACCAAGCAAATTCTTGGCAAGGACGGTAAGGCTCGTTTCCTTCAGGTTACTAGTCAAACCCGGATGCCATTACTTAGAAACGGTAATATTGATGCCATTATGGCGACGATGACAATTACCCCAGAACGGGAAAAACAAGTTGATTTCACTCGTTCATACTTTGACGCTGGTCAAGCTATCTTGGTTAAGCAAAATAGTAAGGTCAAGAGCGTTAAGAGTTTGAACAAAAAGGGTGCGGTTATCCTTGGAGTTGTTGGTTCTAACTCAGTTCAAAACATTAAGAAATTTGCGTCAAAGGCAAAAGTGCTTCAGCTTACTGATTACTCACAAGCTTTGACGGCATTGAAGTCTGGTCAAGGTGATGCGTTGACTACTGATAACGGTATCCTTTATGGTATGTCAGTTGAAAACCCAGGTTACGTTGTTCGTGGTGGGGCGTTCACTAAGGAACCATACGGAATCGCGGTTGACCAAGGCCAAACTGGTTTGAAGAACGCTATGAACAAAGCTCTCACTAAGGTGGAGAAATCCGGCCAGTATAATAAGCTTATTTACAAGTGGTTCGGTCACGTTAAGGGATTTGATTTGAAGGAGGCATATAGACAATGATAAGTATTTTTCAAAACTATGGTGGCCTTCTCCTTCAAGGATTTGGTCAAACCCTGATATGTAGTATTATTGCGCTGTTCTTTGCTTTAGTTATTGGATCTGGCTTTGCTATTTTGGAAGTTATGCCAAACAAGTTAATTCACGGCCTTGCTAAAGCATACATTGAATTATTCCGGAACATTCCACTGTTGGTTATCACAATGTTCTTCTACGTTGTTATCCCAATGTACATTGCTAAAATCAGTGGGTTTGCAGCCGGAACGATTGGTCTTACCCTATACTCGTCAGCGTTTATCGCTGAAACCGTTCGGTCAGGAATTCAGTCAGTTGATCCTGGTCAAATGGAAGGGGCTCGTGCAAACGGACTTAGCTTCTGGCAAGCCATGAGGTACATTGTTTTGCCTCAAGCTTTCAAGTATGTTTTGCCACCACTGGGAAACCAATTTATCAACTTGATCAAGAATTCATCCGTTTTAGCCTTCGTTGCGGGAATGGATTTGATGTACCAAGGTAACGTTATTGCCTCTGATTCATTGAGAAGTATGGCAACTTACCTTTGCATTGGTTTGTTATACTTGATCATTACGCTACCGCTCAGTTATTACATGAGATACCTTGAAAAGAAACTAGCAGCATAAGGAGGGAACAGTTATGTTAAATGTTTTATGCGCATATTCATGGGTCAACATCAAGTTCCTTCTCGAAGGTGCTGGTGTTACCGTCTTTGTATCAGTTGTCTCAATTATCATTAGTTATATTCTGGGAGTTATCCTAGGAATTATCCGTTACGTTAACTTTAAGTACGTTTCGGCAATCGTTGGGTTTATCATCGATATTATCAGAAACTTACCTTTGATTCTGGTTATCTTCTTTACCTACTTTGGCTTACCAAGTCTTGGTTTCAAACCAGCCCCAATTTGGGCCTCCATCATCGCCTTATCAATATTTGAAGCAATGATGGTTGCTGAAATTGTTCGGGCCGGGATTGCCTCGATTCCGATTGGGCAAATGGAAGGTGCCAGGGCCAATGGGCTAACTTATTGGCAAGCTCTGAGGTACATTGTGCTACCTCAGGCTATCAAGAACATGATTCCTGCCATTGTTAGTCAGTTCATTTCATTGGTTAAGGATACGTCACTGGCAACAATCATTGTGTTACCTGACTTGATGAACCATGCTCAAATTATCTATGGGCAGAACACAAATTACACAATTCCGATGTTTATTGCATTGGCGGTTATGTACTTTATTGTTTGTTACTCACTATCCCTTCTTTCTGAGTACTTGGAGAGAAGAATCGGGCGGTCTAAGGCGGTTGATCCAGAGGACCAGCCAACTAACCCAGATGATCCAAACAACCCAAATAACATTGCTAATTTAGATGCTTAATAAATTAAAAAAACGTCGCTCTCTGAAAATGAGGGTGACGTTTTTTGTAAACAGTCAATGTAAACTAGCGGTTGCCCTTACATAATCCGTTTGTTAAGCTAATATGGTCGCATTTTTTATAGGCCTATTAAAAACCGGCAATTATTCTTGGAGGTTTTATTTTGACTACACACAAAAAGACGGGAAAGTACAAAATTTTTGCTGCAGTCGCATTTCTATTGCTGGTTTTTGGGATTTGGTCAGTTACTAGTAAGGCGGATTATTATTCAACTAAGATTAAAAATAGTGGCACGGATGACGATTACTGGGTATTAACGGGAACGACCAAGGCACCAGATGACTATTACGTTGTTGCGGTTAATAAAAATGATTCTGATAATCCAGTTCAGCAACTTAATGATTCAGATGGGAACGCTGTTCGAGTTCATAACGGTGAATTTTCGGGTAACATTAGCGCAATAAGTGCAACCGAAGATGGAACTCAAGGTGAAAAAACGTCAGTATACATAACTGCGATTAATCCTAAGGTTCTCAGTGATTCTGAAAAAGAAGAATTGGATTCGGAGGTTAAAACTAACCGGGTCAGTGATGTTAAAAATAATGGTAGCTTGTATGAGTTTACTGTGAACGGGGATCAAGCTGAGTATATTACTTCGGAGGACGATGACGATAGTGACGATGATGAAGACACCGATACTGATGAAGATACTGATTCTGATGACACCGATACCGATGATGAGGAAGAGGAAGATTCAAGTTCAGATGAACCCGATGAAAGTTCAAGCAAGACAGTTACTGCTGATGATATTCCAAGCGGAATTAAATACACACCAATAATGCTTAGCACCTTTGAACGCTATTCTAAAAAGTATCTTTCTAAGGGAGTGGCGATGCAGGGAGTAATTTCTTCAATTCAACACGATGCGGATAACGAAGAATATCTCATTTCGATTGTTGATGGTAATTATGATCACGAGTTTGTTGCGTCAATCGCCGACTCTGATTTAGATAAATTATCTTACACCCTTGAAGAGGATGACTGGGTTGATGTTAAGGGAATCGGTTATGATGGATTCACCAATACAAATGCCAGTGGGGCAGTTTCAAAAGTACCAGGGATTCTGGTTAAATCAATTAAATTAACGCCATAAACGGCATAAAAAAAGAGAGGCCTTGGTCTCTCTTTTTTATGCGGATTAATATTTAAATTTCATCGTCAACGGCTTCGTCAACCATCTCATCTGGTTCACCTGCGTGCTTTTTACTTTCGTAGTAAAAGACAGGGATCCCGATAAGCACGAATATGAACGATGTTAGAACTCCAACCATATCTGATTGGATCTCACTAACGATTACGAACAGCGAACCTAGAATGGCTACAACCGGAGTAATTGGGAATAGTGGCACTGAGAATACTCTTTTTTGGCCTGGGTTCCGTTTTCTAAGTAAGAATACTCCCACGAAGGCCATTACGTAGAAACAATACACCGTGAAGATACAAAGTTCTGATAGTCGGTCAGCGTCTGCAAAGGCAATCATGAATGCAACGATTACTAGTTCTACTACCGTTGAGAAAACAGGAGTGTGACTCTTTGGATGTAAGTAACCTAAAGTCTTTGAGAAAGGCAATTGATGACGTCGAGCCATTGCGTACATGATTCGTGGGAACGTCATGATTTTACCGTTCATACAACCAACGATTGAAATAATAATTCCGATACTGAGAATCTTACCACCAACTTCACCGAAGGCTTGGTTGGCCATGTAAGGAATAGCACTAGTTCCTAACTTGTGAATTTGTTCTGCTGGCACTGCTCGGTAGACACCAAACGAGACGAGCATGTAGATTGCCAGAACCCCGAGAATTCCGTAAGTAATTGCTTGGGGTAATAACTTTCGGGGGTTCTTGATTTCACCACCAAGGTTGGCAACGAGGATCCAACCATCAAAGGCAAACAGTGTTGCCAGAATTGCCACTCCAAAATTGCCGGCAGTAGCGTGGACTTCTTTAATACTTTGGCCAAGAGCGTTGTGCTTACCAAAGAATAATCCGAATATAATCAAAGCCGCACAGGGAACCAATTTACAAAGAGTTGTAATAATAGCAAATCTTGCTCCATAGCGGTTTGAAAAGAGGTTCAAGATTCCGACGGCGACGACGGTTCCAATTGCCAACGGAACGTTCCAGCTTTGAGGAAAGCCGAAAAAGTCCGATAAGAGGATGGCCAAGTAAGCCCCCAGAGAGGCAATCATCGCTGGACCGTAGATAACAATCTGCATCCAGCCTGACAGGAATCCCCAGAGTTTACCGTAAAGCTTTTCCATATATACATAAAGGCCACCTGTTTGGGGCATTTGCGATGCAATTTCTGCAATTGTCAATCCAGCGGTAAGGGTCAGCACACCACCGGCTAACCAAGCGAGTAACCCTGCGGTTGTACTACCAGCATCATCAAGAACGGCTGACTGCCGAACAAAGACACCGGCACCAATAATCGTACCAACAACTAACGATAGAGCTGACCATAGGCCAAGGTCTCTATCCAAATGGACCTTGTTATTTTCTTCTTTCATGCTAAATTGACTCCTTTATTCCGGAATAATGAATCGCTTGAGGCGCTTAACATCAACATCGCTTAACTCACTGGTGATCATGGTGCCGTTAGCATCATAATCAGTTGAAATCACATTAGTTTTTTCATTTAAGTAAGAAACGACGTCGCCACGGTCAAACGGAATCATTAGGGAAACAGTTTGATAGTTTTTAAATATTTTTTCGGAAATGATTTTGATGAGGTCTTTAAGTGACGATTCATCAAGGGCTGACATGATGAGGTTATCACCCTCGCGACTTGGATAGCTGATTCCCATTCTGTCTGCTTTGTTGTAGGCAATTACCATTGGAATGTTTTCAACTCCAATGTCCTTAAGGGTTGATTCAGTTGTTTCCATCATCAAATCGCGGTTATCGTCTGAATAGTCAACAACTTGGATGAGTAAATCAGCATTCGCTGCTTCGGCAAGAGTTGACTTAAAGGCTTCAACTAGTTGATGGGGGAGCTCGCTAACGAATCCAACGGTATCACTTAGCAAGAATGTCTTTTGATCCGGGAGGGTAATTTTCCGAACGGATGTGTCCAAAGTGGCAAACAACATATCTTTGACCATTACTTGTTTATCTTCATCGTCATCAAACATGCTGATCAAACCGTTCATTACCGTTGACTTACCTGCGTTGGTATACCCTACAAGGGCAACGGTCGGTAATTCACTCCGGTCACGTTGCTTTCGCTTAACATCAGCAGATTTACTAAGCTCTTTCAACTCCTGATTAACATGAGCAATTTTGTTTTGAAGGGTTCGCCGGTTTAATTCGAGTTGAGATTCACCAGCACCACGGTTGGTAAAGCCACCATCGCCACCCCCACCAGTTTGCTGGTCAAGTCGTTGACTAGCTGAAGTGTGAAGACGGGGCATTTGATATTTAAGTTTTGCTAATTCAACTTGAAGTTTTGCCTCTTTTGACTGGGCCCGATTGGCGAAGATTTCAAGAATCAAGCCAGTTCTATCGATGATGCGAGCATTGGCTTGCTTTTCGATATTTCTAATCTGACTGGGTGAAAGTTCGTCATTAACGACGACAGTCTCAATTCCTGTGTCTTGGATAAGAGTAGCAAGTTCTTCAATTTTTCCTTTACCAAAATAGGTAGCGGGATCTGGACGGTCTAGTTTTTGGGTGAGGGTTTCCTTTGCAACCATGTTATTTGCTTCAACAAGGTTGTTAAGTTCTTCCATTAGGTAGTCAAAGTTACGACCGGTTTTGTTCAAACCAATTGTGATGACTTCTGTTCTGTTATCTGATTGTTCCATTAATTTCCTCCCACAATTTTTGTCTAATTATAACATACAAGTGTTAAAAATATGTAAACAAAACTGCTTTGTAACTTGCTTGTTAAAGTTAGCGTTTTCATGAAACGACGGCAATTAAAGCCTGCTTGGAGAGTAAGATGGGCATCGACCGGTTTTCAACTTGATTAAGATTGACGATTTTTACCTTTCTAATGTTTAAATGCAGTTATAACGGTTAAAATAGTAGACTATTTAATAAAATTAAAAATAGATGTTGATTTTAACCAAAATCTAATCTAAAATAAATCTTAATTTATAAAAAGGGGTGGATTAGATGAAACTCAGTTCAGTTGCGAAGCTGGCAGGAGTGGCCTTTGCATCTGCATTGGTTCTTGCTGGTTGTGGTTCTAATTCTTCGTCAAAACCGGCGAAGAAGTCGATTACGTGGATGCAAATCAGTAGTTTAACGACGATGGATTTATCGAAGGTTACTGATTTAATTGCAGCCCAAACAATTAACAACACTAATGAAGGGTTACTGAGAATGTCGACCAACAGTAAGGTTGTACCCGGAGTTGCCAAGAATTACACCATTTCAAAGGATGGTAAAACTTGGACGTTTAATTTGAGAAAGTCAAAGTGGAGTGATGGTAGCGCAGTTACTGCCAAGGATTTTGTTTACTCATGGCGCAGAACATTAGCACCCAAGACTGCATCACAGTACGCTTACATATTTGATCATATTAAAAATGCTAACGCGGTTAATGCTGGGAAAATGCCAACTAGTAAGTTAGGAGTTAAGGCAGAAGGTAAGTATAAGCTTGTGGTTACTCTTAATCGACCACAAAGTTACTTCAAATTCTTAGTTGCCCAAGCCTACTTTGCTCCTCAGAAAGAATCTTACGTTAAGAAGTATGGTTCTAAATACGGCACAACTGCTAAAGCACTAGCATACAATGGCCCTTATATCTTGAAGGGTTGGAACGGAACTAACGATACCTGGCAGATCGTTAAGAACAAGAACTACTGGGATAAGAAACGGGTCAAACTTGATGAGGTTAAATTCACGACCATTAAGGATCCATCAACTGGCCTAAATCAATATCAAAGTGGCAAACTTGATGTGGCAACTCTTAGTGGTCAGCAAGTTAAAAACTACAAAAACAATAAAGAGTTTGCGTCAAGAAAGATTGCGGCAACTTGGTATCTAGAAATGAACCAAAAGAAGATTCCGTTCTTTAAAAACAAGAACATTAGAAAGGCAATTTCTTTAGCAATTGACCGCAAAGAATTGACTAATGATGTTTTGGCTGATGGCTCAATTCCAGCTAAGGGATTTGTGGCATCAAACATGGCTTACCATAACGGTAAGGATTTCGCTGATGAGGCGGCCGTTAAGGATGCAGTATCTTCAAATCTTACCGAGGCCAAGAAGTACTGGGCAAAGGGATTAAAGGAAACTGGTAAGAAGAATGTCACCTTTACTTTAAATGCCGATGATACTGATTCAGGTAAGAAGACTGCTGAATACATTCAAAGTTGTTTGAACAAGTTACCAGGGATGAAGATTCAAAACCAAAACCTACCATACAAGACTAGATTGGCTCGTTCCGCAAGCCGTGACTTTGATATGGTACTTTCTGGTTGGACTGGTGACTTCCCTGATCCAATTACGTTTTTGACGTTGATGTCAACCGGTAACGCTTATAACGACGGTCAATGGAGCAATAAGCAATACGATACCCTGGTTAAGAACGCCGAAGGTAAGGATGCTAATAATGTTGATAAACGTTGGGATGACATGGTTAAGGCTGAAAAACTGTTAGTAAATGAAGAGGGTGTGGTTCCTCTCTATCAACAAGTAACACCACAGCTGGTTAAGTCCAAGGTTAAGAACATCAAGTTCTACCCAACAGCACCAGTATGGGATTGGAGCTATGTAAGTTTGTCGAAGTAAAGAGTTTGTTTGAAAATGGATCTATCGATAATGGTAGTTCCATTTTTTAGTTCAAATGTACTAGTAAACACTTGTCCTATCATCATAGACAGTCCGCTTATAGCAAACATTAGATATAAGTTAGATAAGGAAAAAATGATATGAGAATTTAACTTTGAATAAGTTTTCAATATTAAAATCTAACTAGTGCTAACATGTTCGCGTCAGATAAGCACATTTGTGCATTTTGTCAAATACTTTTACCTATTTAAATTGCAACGTTTGCTTATGATTATGCACAATCAATGATAGAAGTGAGCCAAACATAAACTTAAAAAAATCAAATTAAGCATTGATTTTAATCAAATTTTAATTTAAAATAGAAACCATTCTGAAACAGAATAAAAACCAAAGGGGTGCTTGGAAATGAAATTAAGCTCTGTAGCTAAATTGGGAGGTACTGCTGCATTAGTTGCGCTTGTATTAGCCGGCTGTGGTAGTGGCAGTAGTTCATCTCAAAGTGGAAAGAAACAAGAATTAAATTGGGTTGAAAGTGCAAACTTACCAACCATGGACGTTTCAAAGATGACCGATATCGTGTCATCAAGAATGGTTAACTCAACTAACGAAGGTCTTCTTCGTTTAGCAGCTAACAACAAAGTCGTTCCTGGTGTTGCTAAGAGTTACAAGGTTTCTAAGGATGGTAAGACTTGGACATTCAATCTTCGTAACGAAAAGTGGAGCAATGGTAAGCCAGTTACTGCCAAAGATTTCGTTTACTCATGGCAACGGACTGTATCACCAAAGACTGCATCACAATATGCCTACATCTTCGGTAACATTGAAAATGCTACTAAGATCAACTCAGGCAAGATGGCCGCTTCTAAGTTGGGTGCAGAAGCAAAGGATGACCACACATTGGTTGTTCACTTGATCAAACCACAAACTTTCTTCAAGTACATGGTTGCTCAAAGTTACTTCATGCCACAACTTGAATCACAAGTTAAGAAGTCTGGTTCAAAGTACGGTACTACTAGTTCAAACATGGTTTATAACGGACCATTCAAGATGACTGGATGGAACGGTACTAACGATTCTTGGAAGTTAGTTCCTAACAAGAATTACTGGAACAAGAAAGCTATTAAGTTGAGCAAGGTTAACGTTCAAGTTGTTAAGGATCCTTCAACAATGTTGAACCAATACCAAAGCAACAAGCTTGATTTCATTACCCTTAACGGTACTCAAGTAAAAGAATACAAGAACAACAAGGAATACAAGGTTAACAAGGAAGCTTCAAACTTCTACCTTGAAATGAACCAAAAGAAGCACCCTGAATTCAAGAACAAAGATATTCGTAAGGCATTTGCATTGGCAATCGATAAGAGCCAATTAGCTAACAAGGTTCAAGCTGATGGTTCCGTTGCCCCAACTGGATTCGTTCCAACTGATATGCAAAAGTACAAGGGTCAAGACTTCGCTGATGCTGCTAAGGTTAAGAGCGGTGTTGACTATGACTTAGCCCAAGCTAAGAAGTTGTTTGCTAAAGGAATGAAGGCTGAAGGCAAGAAGACATTATCACTTGACTTACTTTCAGATGATACTGATAAGGCAAAGAAATCAACTGAGTTTATTCAAAGTCAATTGGAAAAACTTCCTGGTGTTAAGATCAACAACCAAAACTTGCCATTCAAGACACGTCTTGCTCGTTCTGCTGATGGTAACTTCGACCTTGTAGTTTCAGGTTGGATTGCTGATTACCCAGATGCAAGTAACTTCCTTGACTTGATGACTTCTAACAACCCACAAAACAATGGTGAGTGGAAGAACGCTAAGTATGACGCATTAGTTAAGAAGGCTGAAGGTGCCGATGCCAACAACGAAGGCGCTCGTTGGAACGACATGGTTCAAGCTGAAAAGATCTTGATGAACGAACAAGGGGTTATCCCTCTTTACCAAACTGGTGTATCAACTTTGACTAAGTCAAACGTTAAGGGAATCCAATTCTTCCCAACATCACCAGAATATGATTTCACCAAAGCATCAAAATAAGCTAGCAGTTTTATAACCACAAATTGATAATGCAGATGAGACTGGATTAGTATAGCGCCAGTCTCATTTGCTGTTATACAGACATCGGATTAGATCTTATAGAAAACGTGAGGAGCATTTATGGTAAAGTATCTCGGAAAAAGAATCTTTTATATAGTGCTAACCCTGTTTATCGTAACAACGGTTACCTTTTTCTTGATGAAATTTATGCCAGGAACTCCCTTGACCAACCAGGCCAAATTGACTCCTGAACAAATTCATCAAATCTACAAGCAGTATGGTTTGGATAAACCACTTTGGTATCAGTATCTTGCATACCTTGGTGGGGCGCTCCACGGAAACTTCGGAACGTCATTCCAGTTCAGTGACCAACCAGTTTCGTACCTGATTGGAACTAGAATTGGACCATCACTTCAACTAGGTGCCCAAGCAATGGTATTGGGTACAATTATCGGAATTATTATCGGTGCCGTTGGTGCCGTTAAGAAAGATACTTGGGTTGATACAACTGCAACAATCGTTTCAATCCTAGGTATTTCAATTCCATCTTTCGTTCTTGCTGTGTTACTTCAGTATTATTTGGGACTCAAATTAAAGATGTTCCCAATTGCTGATTGGCAAGGATTTGCATACACGGTGCTACCAACACTTGCGTTAGCCGCGGCGCCATTGGCCGAAACGGCTCGGTTTATGCGAACTGAAATGGTTGATGTGCTGAGCTCTGACTATATTGAGCTTGCTAAGGCTAAGGGACTTAATAAGATGGGAATCATTTATCACCATGCTTTGCGGAATAGTTTGATTCCAATTGTTACTATTATCGGACCACTAGCCGTTAACATCATGACCGGTTCAATGGTTGTTGAAAACATCTTCTCAATTCCCGGAATTGGTGAACAATTTGTTAAGTCAGTATTGACCAACGATTACCCAACCATCATGGGACTGACGATTATGTATAGTTTCATGTTGTGTGTGGTTATCTTGATAACCGATATTCTATACGGGGTCATTGATCCTAGAATTAGAATCAATAAGTAGGAGGAAGAAAAGTAATGGCAGATAATCCAAAACAACTATCAGCTGATGATTTTAGATTAGTCACCGACGAAGATAAGAAAAATCTCGACAGTGAAAAAATCACGGCGCCATCATTGACCTTCATCCAAGACTCCTGGCGTCGTTTGAAAAAGAACAAGGCAGCGATGATTTCCCTTGTTCTGATCGTTATTCTGTTTCTATTAGCGTTCACATCAGGTTTTTGGCAACCCCATAACCCTAATGACGCCAATCCAAACTTAGCAAACTTACCACCAAAGATTCCCGGAATCGATATCAACGGATTCAATGGAACCTTAAATCAAGGTGGAACTAGGGTTGATGCATACGCTCAAGCCGGTGTTGGTAAGAGTGTGCACTTCTTGATGGGAACTGACTACCTTGGTCGGGACCTCTTCTCAAGAATCCTTTATGGAACTCGAATTTCCCTTACAATTGCCTTAGTTGCCAGTTTCTTTGACCTTACTGTTGGAGTTATCTACGGTATCGTTTCAGGCTGGAAGGGTGGCCGAATCGATAACTTTATGCAACGGTTTATCGAAATTATGCTTTCGATTCCTTACATCGTTATCATGGTTCTTTTGATTCTGGTTTTGAAACCAGGTATGAGTGCCATCATCTTGGCTATTGCAATTACTAGTTGGATCAACATGGCCCGACTAGTTAGAGCCCAGACGTTGGAATTAAAGAATCAAGAGTTCATATTAGCGGCGAGAACGTTAGGTGAAAGTCCATTAAAGATTGCTTTCAAGCATTTATTGCCAAACTTGACTAGTGTTATCATCATCAACATGATGTTCACTATTCCAACTGCAATCTTTAACGAAGCCTTCCTGTCATACATTGGTATTGGTATTAGTGCACCTCAAGCATCACTTGGTACTTTGATCAATGATGGGCAGAAGAACTTCCAGTTCTTGCCTTACCAAATGTGGTACCCAGCAATTGTTTTGGTCATTTTGATGATTGCGTTTAACCTTCTTGGTGATGGTTTGCGTGACGCATTTGATCCAAAGAGTAGAGAGTAGGTGATTTTGAGATGGAAGATGAAAGAAATATACTAGAAGTTAGAGATCTCAAAATCGATTTCAAGACTTATGCTGGCCGCGTTAAGGCTATTCGTGACGTTAGTTTTGACCTCCGTAAGGGAGAAACATTAGCTATCGTTGGTGAATCAGGTTCCGGTAAGTCAGTTACTACGAGAAGTATCATGGGTTTGTTGGCTCAAAACGCAGTTGTTACCGGCGGCTCAATTGAGTTTAAGGGTGACGACTTGCTTAAAAAGTCCGACAAACAAATGGATGCTATTCGTGGTCGGGACATCGCTGAAATTTTCCAGGATCCGATGACGTCATTGGACCCAACAATGAAAATTGGAAAGCAGATTGCCGAACCATTAATGATTCATAAGGGTATGAAGAAGGAAAAGGCATATGCTCAAGCCCTTGAAATGATGAAGTTGGTTGGAATCACGGACGCTGAAAAGCGGATCAACAACTATCCTCATCAATTCTCAGGTGGTATGAGACAACGTATCGTTATCGCGATTGCGCTGGTTAACTACCCTGAAATTCTGATTGCTGATGAGCCAACTACTGCTCTTGATGTTACGATTCAAGCTCAAATTTTGGACTTGATGAAGGAACTCCAAGAAAAAATTAACACTTCAATCATCTTTATTACTCATGATTTGGGTGTTGTTGCAGGTATGGCCGATCGAGTTGCCGTTATGTATGCTGGTAAACTGGTTGAATACGGTACGGTTGATGAAATTTTCTACAACCCAAAGCACCCATACACTTGGGGATTGCTTAACTCAATGCCAACAATGGATACCACGGGTGATGAATTACCGTCAATTCCAGGAACGCCTCCTGACTTGTTGGATCCACCTGCAGGTGATGCGTTTGCACCACGGAATCCATACGCATTAAAGATTGATACTGAACAGGAACCACCATTCTTCAAGGTTTCTGATACTCATTACGCCGCAACTTGGTTATTGGATGAGCGTGCGCCTAAAGTGACGCCACCGGAACCAATTATCGAACGGCAAAAGCACTTCAAGGAACTTACCGCTGCTGCCTTGAAGAGCCACAAAAATCAACACGTTAATGAACAGGAGGAGCAACTTTAATGGATTATTCAAAAGCAAAAAAAGTTCTAGAAGTGAGCCATTTAAAGCAATACTTCAACATTGGTAAGCCCAATGAAGTTCATGCGGTTGATGACATCTCCTTCGATGTTTATGAGGGTGAAACATTTGGATTAGTTGGTGAATCCGGTTCTGGTAAAACTACGACCGGCCGAGCAATCATCCATTTGTACGAGCCAACTGAAGGTAAAATTATTTTTGATGGTCAGGATGTTTCGAAGCTTAATACAAAGGAGAAACGTCAACACTTCCGTCGGGAAATGCAGATGATTTTCCAAGATCCATATGCTTCTCTTAACCCCAGAATGAAGGTTAAGGATATCGTGGCTGAAGGAATCGATATTAATCATTTGGCTAAGGATGACGCTGATCGTTCCAAACAAGTTGAGGATTTGCTTGAAACCGTTGGTTTGAACAAAGACCACTCAAGCCGTTATCCCCATGAGTTTTCTGGTGGTCAACGACAACGAATTGGTATTGCCAGAGCTTTGGCGGTGCAACCACAATTCATTATTGCTGATGAGCCAATCTCAGCCCTTGATGTTTCGATTCAAGCTCAAGTGGTTAACTTGTTAAAGAAGCTTCAAAAAGAAAATAACTTAACGTACCTATTCATCGCCCATGATTTGTCGATGGTTAAGTATATTAGTGATCGAATTGGGGTTATGCATTACGGACGGATGTTGGAAATTGCCACTTCTGATGAAATTTATGCTCACCCACTTCATGACTACACTGCTAGTTTGCTTTCGGCAGTTCCTGTTCCCGATCCTGAGTACGAACGGGCCCGGGTTCAAAAGGACTACGATGCCAGTCAAGAATTTGACGGTAAGGAAAGAAAACTAGTGGAAATTGTTCCTCACCACTGGGTTAGAGCCAGTGAAGATGAAATTCCGATGTACAAAGAACGGGCAATGAAAGAATCCCGTTTGAAAGACGAAGACTAGCTTTAAAGGCCACCAATCATTGATTGGTGGCCTTTTTGTGACCTGATATTTACAAAGTCTGGCATTAAGATTAAAATTATTTATATAAGTTTATATCTTTTAGCTTATAGAAAAACGTTGGGGGTAGCGAGATTGAAAATTAGACGGATTTTGCTGGCTGTAGCTAGTTTTGCGTTGTTTGGATGTCTATTTGCGCAAACTAGTTCAACCACTGCGACAGCTGCAAAGAGACATGAATATTTGATTGTTATGGGTCATGGAGCAGGTGACCCTGGGGCTAGAGGAAATGGTACCACTGAGGCAACATTCCTACGTAAGAAATTATTGCCACATATGGAAAAGTACGCAAAGCGGGTTAAGAACCGCGATATTAAGTTTTATAGTCCTAAGCATGACATCGTGAAGGATACGCTTGTGTACCACAAAGGTTCTTACAAAATCCATAAGAACACTTCTGTTGTGATGTTCCACTTGGATGCACCTTATGGTCACGGTGGTCACGTGATTATTCATAAGCGGAAACCAAACAATCGTGATAAGCGGTTGGCCCATGTGATCAAAAAGTATATTGGCTTGAACCGGGCTTACAATGGATACAGTTTTAGAACTAATTTGAGAAATTGTAATGTGTTGAGAAGACGAGGGATTGATTACAGCTTGGTTGAAAGTGGATTTATCACAAGCAAGAGGGATTATCACCGATTAAATAAGAACATTGATAAGATTGCTAAGGCTTATTTGGAAGCAATTATCAACGAAAAAATTAAATAACAGGAAAAAGCCAGGTTGCGTTTGCGACCTGGCTTTGTTTTAGATTGTAGTAGCGTATGAGTAATCATTTTTTTGCATTGAGATAGCAAATTAGTAATCCTTTTTTGCAATACATATGGAACGTGGTGGGCATAGATTTAAGCCTTTAAAGTGCAAAAGTCTTAAATACTAGCCTTATCGTAAGGAGTAAACTCCTAACGATAATTTCACCACTGATATGTATTGCCTTTAAATGATTACTATGCTCAATCACGCCTACTAAGACGACACCAAAAATTCATTCTCGATGCAGTAACAGGTTGACTATGTGTGTTTATTTTTTAACAATGCTTATGGGACTCAGGGTGCGAACTAGAAATTTATAAATTTCGTTCGTGAGCCACTGCAAGGCTGACACTAACTAACGAACATAATGTGGAGTTAGTCGTGACAGCTACTGTTGGGCATAGATTTAAGCCTTTAAAGTACAAAAGTCTTAAATACTAGCCTTATCGTAAGGAGTAAACGCCTAACGATAATTTCACTGCTGATAAGTATTGTTTTTTAATAAATACACTTACACAGATTGGAATTAATGCAATGATACCCTAGTCGTAGATGACCATTCCTCAATCTTTTCCCAGTGTTGATCTTATTTGATGGGGGTAAATATAATCTGGCTAATGTGGAGAATCATGGCAAATCAAACTAATGTGATGTATTTCAGGAGAAAATGGTAATTAAGTGTGGCTGATAAAATACTTACCGACAGGTGTGTAATTATTATAGCTACCCGTAATCATTAAAAAAAGCATGATATTCAGCAGTGTCGTTCTAGTTAGGCATTTATGCCTTACTAGAAGACTAGACTTTAAGACTTTCGCTTTTTAAAGGCTTAAAGCTATGTCCACTGCGTTCCAATATCATGCTTAGTAAATGATTACATAATAAATGTAAGTATTTCTAAATGCCGATTTTAATTAAACATCCGCCGACACATTATTGAAGTACTCAACCGTGAACTTACCATCATCATAGTTCACCTTCGTCACACTACCATTCTTCGTCGACACATCCACCGGAATATCACTCCAGTGAGCAACCAAGTTTCTAATCAACGTCCCGTGAGTAGCCACCAAAATTTGATCACCATCTTTAGCGGCATCAACCATCTTCTTAACTCCAGGCACAAATCTATCCCAGAACTCAGCACCTGATTCGGCATCACCATAAGGATCCGCCTTAGCAATAATGTTTTCAGCTTCCTCAATGGTAAACTTAGCAATCATTTCATGGAATGAGTTGACTCCAAGGGGACCACCAATGGTGTGCCAAGTCTTAACGTCGTCTTCGCCTTCATAGTAACCAAAATTAAGCTCACGCATTTCTTCCAACTCGGTTGGAGCATCGATGTCAGCTGGGTTTTCAGCTAACATCAATTTGCCAGTTTGGACGGCTCTTCGGGCGTCACTTGAGTAAGCAGCGTCAAATTTAATTTTGCTTAGTCGCTTACCGGCATCAATGGCATCGTTAATTCCCTTATCAGTGAGGGGTGAATCAGCGTAACCCTGAATCCGGTGGTATTTGTTTAAGAATGTTTGACCATGTCGCACAAAGTAAAGTGAAATTGTCATGATGATCCTCCTACGTATACATTTAAAATTAAATTAGTTAAATTCTACCATGAAATATGGATTCCTTCAAAATATACCAATTTGGTTTTAAGTAAATTTTTTTCAAAAACAGTCATAAAGTCAATGCTTTTTTGATTTAAGGTCAAAATTATGATAAACTAGTTAGTCAATTATAGGGGGAAAAGATATGGCAGATAACATTAAAGCACAAGAACAAAGCTATTTGGATAATGTCACCGATAAGATTCAATCAGCTGAATCCGTTCTTGAGAAAAAAGTAAAATCAACTAAAAAGGATATCTCGAAGATCAACCAAAACTTCGAAAATGATGTCCGAATTAAAACCGATACATACAGTGGCATGATGGAAACCGCCATGTCTATTCGGCAACAACAACAAATGCTCGCTGAGCGGGAAAACCGGCAAGAATACGCCGCCAAGCAATTGACCACGTTAAAGAAACTTGAGGAAAATCCATACTTCGCTCGCATTGATTTTCGTGAGTCTTCAGAAAAGGCTGATGAGACCATCTATATTGGAATGGCTTCGTTTACTGATCGGCCAGACCATTATCTCATTTATGACTGGCGAGCTCCAATTTCCAGTATTTACTATAATGGTGGGATTGGCAAAGTTAGCTACGATACGCCTGATGGGGAGCAGACGGTCGATGTTAAGTTAAAACGACAGTTTCAAATCGAAGACGGTAAGATAAAGACCGTATTTGATACCGAAGAGGTAGTTGGTGACCAAATGCTGCTTGACGCATTGGGTGGCCATTCAGATACCAAGATGAAGAGTATCGTTACCACCATTCAAAAGGAACAAAATAAGATTATTCGGGATACTAATTCCGAATTGTTATTTGTTCAGGGAGCTGCTGGCTCGGGAAAAACGGCTGCTGTCCTGCAACGGGTTGCCTATTTGTTATACCAATATTCAGGTAAACTCCACTCTGGTCAAATTATTCTTTTCTCTCCTAACCAACTATTTAATGATTATATCAACCAAGTTTTGCCAGAACTTGGTGAACAAAATATGGTGCAAATGACCTTCTATCAATACAGTTCTTACAGACTACCAAGTATTGAGGTTGAAACTTTATCTAGCCGTTTCGATGATCAGTTTGAAGAAAACGCTCGCAAAATCAACGAAATCAAGGGTAGTTTGGACTACTTCAAGGCAGTTACGGCATATGCTAACCATTTGAATAAGGAAGATATGCGGTTCAAGAACTTGATGTTCAACGGCAAAGTGTTGATTCCAAAGGAAAAAATCGAGGAAATCTACTACGGGTTCAATGAAAACTACAATCTACGGAACCGACTTGAGGGAACGAAGGAAAGCTTACTTAAGATTTTGAATCGCAAAGTCCACACAGAAATGAAGAAAAAGTGGGTTGAGGACGCCGTTCAAAACCTAACTAAGGAAGATATTCAGCGGATGCACGCCGACGCTGAGGAAGAAATCGAAAACGCCGATAAAGAGTTTAGATTCTTGGCCCGACGAATCGTTATCCAATCATTCAGAAAAGTTCAGAAGCAGATCAACCGGAATCACTTCCTTAGCATCAACAATCAGTTTGTGCATATGATGAGAAGCTTGCCACTGATTATTGATCTTAAGAAGTATGGAATTGACGAGTCTGTTTGGAAGCAGGTTGTTAACCAGACGATTGATAGGTTGAAGCATAGTTCACTGTCACTTGATGATGCTTCTGCATACCTGTACCTCTATGATCAGATGACTGGTAAACGAGGGGACCGGGATATTCGCTACCTATTCATTGATGAAGTTCAGGATTACTCAGCCTTCCAACTTGCCTTCCTAAAGTTCAGTTTTCCGCGGGCTAAGTTCACTCTTCTTGGTGACCTTAACCAAGCAATTTTCACCCACGAAAACAGCCACCGGTTGCTTAGTGAGTTGAACATGATGTTCGATAAGGAAAAGACGAGTGTTGTGCAATTGACCAAGTCTTACCGATCAACTAAGCAGATTACTGACTTTACCAAGCAGCTGTTAGCAGATGGTGAGGCAATCGAGGCTTTTAACCGAAATGGTGAGTTACCGGTAATTTCAATTAAGAACAATGAGCAAGACGCCATTCAACGTTTGAAACAGCAAGCCGAAGAAAACCTTGGTGAGCATGACACTACCGCAATTATTGCTAAAACGCTCAAAGAGTGTGAGCAACTGACTGATAAACTAAAGGCAGCTGGTGTTAAGGCAACGTTCATTCGAACTGAAAACCAACGATTGGTTAATGGAATCATTGTTGTTCCATCGTATCTAGCCAAGGGACTTGAATTCGACAGTATTATCATGTGGGACGCATCAAAGGCTAATTACAGTGATGATGATGAACGCCAACTCGTTTACACGATTTGTACCCGGGCAATGCATCGATTGACGATTATTTCAGTTGGCGAACTTTCGCCGCTATTTGATCGGGTAGACAGCAGCTTGTACCAACTGGAAGATTAGGTCGTGATTTAGATGATAAGAAAAGAACAGGTATCAGATAAATGCGAAATGATCGAAGTTTACGAACCAACGCCCGATGAAAAAACGCAGGTCAAGGAAACGTATGCGGTTACTGACGAAATGTTTGGGTACGCTTATGATATTGATGAGCGGGCCCGAATTGAGTTTGATGAAGATCGGAACCTAATGATGGTTATTTATGATACAGTGATGGACTCAGGCATGGAAAACCCAGAAAAGGATCCTACTGCGCCAGTAATGTTTTTGTTCAACCGTTCAAAATTATTGGTGTTCACGTCTGAAGATACTCATTTTGTGGCTGAACGGATTCGAGGAATGAAGGCGTTGAAGCAGGAGTATGAACCACTGGATGTTGTGTTAGCGGCAATGTACGAGCTATCAAAAATTTATTTTGGCGTGATTCATAAAATTGATACTTCGAGGCAACGACTTCAGAAAAGTTTGCAAACTAAAGTGAATAAGTCTTCTGTTTCTCAGTTGATGGGGCTACAGACCCACTTGGTTTACTACTTGACTTCGTTGCGGTCAAATTCAAGTTTGCTGGCTGACCTTCAACATAACCGGGATATTGATATCAATGAGGGGCAGTTGGAGCAAATCGATGACGACCTGATTGAATTAAAGCAGGGACTTGAAATGGCGGATATGGCTAGCGATGTTATTGAGCACGTTGCTGATGCATATAAGAGCGTCCTGGACATTGAATTGAACGGAACGATGAAGCTGTTGACGATTTATTCAATCTTGTTGGCGTTGCCCCAACTGGTGTTTGGCTTTTATGGTCAAAACGTCAAGTTACCGTTGGCAAATGAAGGCTGGATAATGACAATTGCCTGGTCGGCGTTTCTGCTTATAGCGGGTGGCATTTTGTTGAATGTGCATCAGAGAAAGTAGAAATTCACTCTTGATGTATACTGCGTGTAGAAAATATTGATAAAAGATTAAAAACGCAACGATAATTTCGAGAACAAATTATCGTTGCGTTTTTTAGTTTACCTAGCTTGTTTTTAATTCTCATCTAAAATAATGGGATCTGCGTCATCGCGAATACGATTGGAATGGTTACTAAGCTCAAAATTGTTGATGTACTCATTAACGCGACGGCTGGACTGGTATCTCCCTTCGCTTGTAAGGTGAACAAGACGACTAGCCCCGCGGTTGGACAGGCAGCCATTACGACCGTCGTGAACAGTGCCACGTTTGATACGGATAGTAAGTGGAGAACAATGATTGCGACCATCGGAAAGAGGACGTTGCGGAGAACGATTGCCAACCAGAGGTGGGGATTGAATAATTGGCGGTTTAACTTAATATTTCCCAGACTGTTTCCAATGACGATCATCGACAACGGGGTGTTGATTGAACTGACGTAATGGATGACCTCGTGAACGGGTTTGGGAATTTGAATTGAGTAAATAAATAAGATTAAACCGAGAATAATGGCAATGATATTGGGATTAAGAACTATCTCCCGAATAGTCTGGCCGGTGGTTTTGCTCCGATTGTCCGTTTTGAATAACGACACTCCGTGGGTCCAGCTGAAGATATTAAACCCGGCTAGGGAGGCGACAGCGAAGAAAATTCCCGCGTTACCAAATAACGTACTGGCTAGCGGAACGCCCATAAAACCAGCGTTAGAATAGATGCTGCCGTATTTGACGGTCCGTTGTAAATTTTCATCCTTAACGTGGTTGAAGATTAGTTTGGCGAGGATGATTTCAACTATGTAGAAAATAATGATTCCAAGGGTTACCAACAGCAGTTGGTGGAAACGACTGGCGGAGTAATCCTGTTCAAAGGCTCCGACAATTAAGCAGGGGGAAACGATGTATAACAGGATGTTGGTAAGGTCGTTGGCAGTTTGGGGGTGCATGAACCCCAGTTTGTTAATAAGTACACCAACCAACATTAAGGCAAAAATTAGTCCGATTTGATTAGTTAGTTGTCCGAGATCCATAGAATTCCTCCAATCAAAAGAAATTCTAATAATTATAGGCTTGAGAACAACTTAAAGTAAACCAGTTCCAGAAATGAGAGCGGTTTATCTGCTGAATCAAGCTAAGCAATGTTATAATTTAATGGATATTACGAACGGAGATAACAGGATGCAGGACTTAATCAACTACTATTCGTTTGAAAAGGACGAGTGGAAGAACTTTTATAGTGACATCGAACTACCGCTGACCCTGACAGAAAACGAGTTGCGCCACATCAAGGCGTTCAATGATCAAATCTCCTTGCAGGACGTTGCGGATATATACAAACCATTGGTGCACATGATTCGGTTGCAGAAAGATAGTTTTCAGCAATGGCAAACGACTAAATCGCGATTTTTGCACAAACCAGTGAGAAACGTACCTTTCATCATTGGAATTTCTGGAAGTGTGGCCGTTGGTAAGTCAACGACAGCTCGGGTACTTGAAGAGTTGCTGACAAACTACTTCACCGGTGAACACATTCAGTTGATTACTACCGATGGTTTTCTTTATCCAAACGATGAACTGAACCGCCGGGGAATCATGGACCGAAAGGGTTTTCCGGAAAGTTATGATATGAAATCGCTAATTAACTTTTTGAATGGTGTAAAGTCCGGCGAAGCTGTGTTGAAGGTGCCACTTTATTCACACCAGGTTTATGATGTGATTCCCGACCAATTTCAGGTGATCAACCGGCCAGATGTTTTGATTGTTGAGGGAATTAATACCCTGCAATTACCACAAAACGAACAAATCTATATTTCCGATTTTACGGACTTTTCGATTTATATGGATGCTGATCCTGACTTGATTGAGAAATGGTACCTTGAACGGTTTGCCAAACTCCTAGATACTGCGTTTCGAGATCCGGATAATTACTACCATAAGTATGCAATCGGTAATCGTGATGACGCTATGAAGATGGCTAGGGACGTTTGGGACGCTGTTGACATGCCAAATCTGAATGATAATATTTTACCGACTAGGTCCCGGGCAGATATGATAATGCATAAGACAACCGGTCATCAGATTGATAAGCTGTTTCTCAGAAAATACTGATTGTTTGGCTTTTCAATTGAAGGTTGACCTTGGAATGATTTCCACGTATGATATAACTAGCAATTTTGAAAGGGTGGAAGACTTGGCAAACGTCGATTTATCAACATTTGATAAGATTTTGGTGCTTGACTTTGGTAGTCAGTATAACCAATTGATTACCAGACGAATTCGTGATTTAGGCGTATATTCAGAGCTTAAATCGCATAAATTGTCCGCTAATGAGATCAAAGAAATGAACCCTAAGGGAATCATTTTCTCTGGTGGACCTAACAGTGTGTACGAAGATGGGGCATTTAAAGTTGACCCAGATATCTTCAAGTTGGGAATTCCAATTCTTGGTATCTGTTACGGAATGCAGATTATGGCTTACACCTTGAATGGTGGAGTTGAAAAAGCTGAGAACAGTGAGTACGGTCATGCTGATATCGAAGTGACATCAGAAGACGCAACTTTGTTCAAGGGATTGCCTAAGAACCAAACTGTTTGGATGAGCCATGGTGACTTGGTTACCAAGGTTCCCGAAGGGTTTGAATCTGTCGCAACCAGCAAGGACTGCCCAATTTCCGCAATGCAAGATGTTGACCGGAAATTCTATGGCATCCAGTTCCATGCCGAAGTTCGCAACACAGAGTACGGTAACGATATTCTGAAGAACTTTGCGTTTGACGTTTGTGAAGCTAAGCCTAATTGGACAATGAACGACTTTATCGACCTTCAAGTTGAACATATCCGTGAGGTTGTTGGCGATAAGAAGGTTCTGCTTGGCCTTTCTGGTGGGGTAGACTCATCAGTTGTTGGGGTGTTACTCCACAAGGCTATCGGTGACCAATTGACGAGCATCTTCGTTGATCATGGTTTGCTGAGAAAGTACGAAGCTGACCAAGTTATGGAGAGTTTGGAAGGTAAATTCGGCTTGAACATCATCAAAGTTGATGCTCAGGACCGGTTCTTATCCAAACTAGCTGGTGTATCTGACCCAGAAAAGAAACGGAAGATTATTGGTAACGAGTTCATCCAAGTGTTCAATGACGAAGCCCAAAAGCTTGATGGAATTGACTTCTTGGCTCAAGGAACTCTTTACACTGACGTTATCGAATCAGGTACTGATACTGCCCAAACAATCAAGTCTCACCACAACGTTGGTGGACTTCCAGAAGACATGCACTTCCAATTGATTGAACCATTGAACTCGTTGTTCAAGGATGAAGCTCGTGAAATTGGTGAAAAGTTGGGTATGCCTGAGGAACTTGTTTGGCGTCAACCATTCCCAGGCCCAGGTCTTGGAATTCGAGTTATCGGGGAAGTTACTCCCGAGAAGCTAAAAATCGTGCGTGATAGTGACTTTGTTCTTCGGGACGAAATCGCTAAGGCTGGTCTTAAGCGTGATATCTGGCAATACTTCACCGTTCTCCCTGGTTTCAAATCAGTTGGAGTTATGGGTGATGGCCGGACATACGAATACACCATTGCCATCCGTGGAGTTAACTCAGTTGACGGGATGACCGCTGACTTTGCTAGAATTCCATGGGACGTATTGCAACATATTTCAACTAGAATCGTAAACGAAGTTGAAGGGATTAACCGAGTAGTGTATGACATTACGAGTAAGCCACCTTCGACAATTGAGTGGGAATAGAAATTTCTGCTCGGTAAAAACGAAGCTCCTAGCCGTTGAGGTTGGGGGCTTTTTAGTTTGACTTTAGATTTATTATCTTTTATGGTAGCGTTATTGCAACTAAGATAGAACTACCAACATCTAAAGAAAATGGTGACGTATGAAAACTAAAGTGTACATGCTTCAAGCTACCCTTAATGATATTGAACCGGTTGTTGATCGAACCTTTTTGATTCCTGGAGCGTTTAAGCTTAACAAGCTAGCATATTCAATGATGGTTATGTTTGAGATGCAAGCAAGCCATCTGTACTCATTTGACCATAAAAAAGAGATTGATCTTGACGACCCAACGTTAAAGGAAGTTCCGGAAAAATACCGACAATTTGAAATTAACAGACGGAGCCAGCAGCTATACCAGCTCCCAGAGCTTGATGAAGATCGACAATCAGATACACTTGACCCCAAAAAAGTTACGGTGGATAAAGTGTTTGATGAAAATGATGAATTAAATTTCACGTATGATTTTGGTGATGATTGGACGGTTGGCATTAAGGTATTGACCACTTTCGATGATCCGATGGTCAATTCAAAGGACTATCCAGTCGTCATCCATGGTAATAGTTATGGAATTGTTGAAGATATTGGTGGGGTAGCTGGCTTAAATCAAGTTTTGGATGACTTAAAACTACTTAAGGGTAACGATAGTTTTGAGTATAAATATATCAATCATATTCCGTTTAGCTCGTTTGGCAGTTTTGACCGTGACGATATTAATTACAGACTGAAAAAGATCCCTCGATGGTATGCAAATGTATACGAAAAGGGAGCTAAATTAACGGAAAAGCAGATTGATTTTATAATGAGATACTAGATTTGATTGGAATAACTAGGGTAAAAAAGTAGAAGAGATAGCAAAAAACGAGTCGTATTTTCCGACTCGTTTTTCTTACATATACACCACCGGATCCGCTTCCGCCTCCCAGCCATTATCCAACATCTGGTGGTGATGTTTGCCAATTGGAATCCAAATCTTGGCATCCATAATTCGTTGCATAACGTCCCAGAATAGTGAATCGGATTTTTCGTTCATTGATAGGTTTAGTTTTATATATTGTCCCTCTTCGGTTTTAACAACCACGAAAGGGTAGAATACCTTGGCTAGTTGGGCCGAAACTATGTTTTTGAACATTTTTTTATCATCTAGTAATACTGACATGGTAACACCCGCCTTTGTTATTTGATTATAGCTATCATAAGGGGCCGTTATTAAGGGAAGCTTAAAAGTTAGATGGAGTGGAAGCGATTTAAACAATCTTAACATTTTTGGTTTTGGTTCTAACAAAAGTCGCGTTATCCACTCGTTTTCCTGCTATAATTAGAGTAATTCTAATAAAACAGAGGAGACATTCATGAGTAAAGTAACCCATTTTTATGAGACGTTCCAACCAGAACACTACGATATCTATTTAGATATCAATCGTGGAACTAAAGAAATTAACGGTAAGACCACAATCAGTGGTGAGGCTAAATCAGACCGCGTTTCAATTCACCAAAAGTACCTTGATATTCAATCAGTGGAATCAGATGGAAAGCAACTATCATTTGAAAAAGATGATGCTAACGACGGCTTCTACGTTGAAGTTGGCCAACCAGGTAACGTTACTTTGACTATCACTTATAGTGCAAAGCTAACTGATACCATGATGGGCATCTACCCTTCATACTACGAAGTTGATGGCGAAAAGAAACAAGTTATCGGAACTCAATTCGAAACGACTTTTGCCCGCCAAGCCTTCCCATCAGTTGATGAACCAGAAGCTAAAGCCACTTTCGACCTAGCCATCAAGTTTGATGAGCAACCAGGCGAAACGATTTTGGCTAACATGCCAGAAGTTCGTGAAGAAAACGGGGTTCACTACTTTGATACCACAGTGCGGATGTCAACTTACCTAATCGCCTTTGCGTTTGGTGATCTTCAAAGTAAGACAACTACCACTAAGAGTGGGGTTAAGGTCGGCGTATTCGCCACTAAGGCCCACAAGGCCAACGAACTCGACTTTGCGCTTGATATTGCAAAACGCTCAATCGAATTTTACGAAGACTTCTACCAGACACCATACCCACTACCACATTCATGGCAGTTGGCATTGCCTGACTTCTCAGCCGGAGCAATGGAAAACTGGGGCTTGGTAACATACCGAGAAGCATACTTATTGATTGATCCAGATAATACCGCTCTCGATAACAAGCAATTAGTTGCAACGGTTATCTCTCACGAGTTAGCTCACCAATGGTTTGGTGACCTCGTAACAATGAAGTGGTGGGATGACTTATGGTTAAACGAAAGTTTTGCCAACATGATGGAATACGTTGCTATCGACGCCATTGAACCAGACTGGAACGTTTGGGAATTATTCCAAACTACGGATGTTCCAGGCGCCTTGTCTCGTGATGCAACTGATGGGGTGCAATCAGTTCACGTTGCGGTTAATGACCCTGCTGAAATCGATTCATTATTCGATTCCGCCATTGTGTACGCCAAGGGTGCCAGAATGCTAGTAATGGTGCGCTCACTTCTTGGTGATGATGCTCTTCGGACTGGCTTGAAGAACTATTTTGCAGCTCACAAGTACAACAATGCTAAGGGATCAGACCTTTGGGATGCCCTAGGGGAAGCTTCAAACTTGAACGTTGGTGAAATCATGAACTCATGGTTGGAACAACCAGGCTATCCTGTCGTTGAAGCAAAGGTTGTTGACGGCAAACTTACCTTGTCACAACAACAATTCTTCATCGGTGAAGGTGAGGATAAGGGCCGCCAATGGCAAATTCCATTGAACAGTAATTATGATGCTGCTCCTGAAATCTTTGCGGATAAAACAGTTGAGTTGGGTGAATATGACCAATTGAGAAAGGATAGTGGTAAGCCATTCCGCCTCAATGTTGGTAACAATTCCCACTTTATCGTCAAGTATGACGAAACGTTGTTGAACGATATTTTAGCTAACGTTGATGACTTGGATTCAATTTCACAACTGCAATTACTCCAAGATTTGAGACTACTTGCTGAAGGTGGTCAACTTTCATACGCAAGCATTGTGCCATTGTTGAGCAAGTTTGCTGACAGCCATTACAACTTAGCCAACGCTGCTTTGTACCAAGTTGCTAACAACTTAAAGAAGTTCGTTACTCCTGATTCAGATGAAGAGGACAAACTTCAACAGTTGTTTGACAAGTTGAGTGCTGACCAGGTAGAGCGGCTTGGCTGGACACCAAAGGACGATGAATCTAATGATGACCAATTAACTCGGCCATATGTAATCAGTGCTTCACTTTACGCTAAGAATCCAGATGCGATTGCTTCAGCCCATACCTTGTTTGAAGCTAATAAGGATGATTTAGCAAGCTTGTCAGCTGATGTTCGGGTCTTTGTTCTGAGAAACGAAGTTAAGAACTTTGGTAGTGAAGAATTATTTGATAATTTGTTAGAACAATACCGCCAAACTGCTGATGCCAGTTTTAAGGCAGATATTCGGGCTGCTCTTACTAGTACCCCAGATAAATCTTTAGTTGCTAAATTGGTTGCTAAGTTTGAGGACGCAGGCACAATCAAACCGCAAGACTTACGTGGTTGGTACCGTGGCGTCTTGGCTAACAACGACGGGCAACAAGCAGCTTGGGACTGGATCAGAAACGACTGGCAATGGTTGGAAGATACAGTTGGTGGTGACATGGAATTTGCTACGTTTATCACCGTTACAGCCGGCGTATTCCACACCCCAGAAAGATTGGCAGAGTTCAAAGAATTCTTTGAACCAAAATTGCCAACTCCCGGTTTGACTCGTGAAATCAAGATGGACATTAAGATCGTTGAGACCCGGGTTAAGTTAGTTGAAGACGAAAAAGATGCTGTGAACAAGGCAGTTGCGGAAGCTGCAAAGTAGGAAAATAAAACTAAAGGAAGTATTTGAATAATGGCTGATTCAATTATTGTTTATAACCAACCAGAGCAAAAGATGTTCAACGTTGATGTTGATAAGGACTGGACTAAAGTTGATCTTTCAGAGATTGGCTTAGAGAGTGCGGTTGATTTGAGCAAACTAGTTTCAGATGAGACCTTCGCCCTTAAGTTTGACGGTTCAAGTTGGGAAAGCATGGATTACATGAAGTGGGAAGATTTGCGGATCAATGAAGCTTTAGAAGATGTTAAAGGCGAATTCTCACAGTCTACTCAAGATAGTTTGGCCAGATTTGTTGCCGGAATGGATATTAAATATCAAGGTAAGAAGTCATGGGTTGAGTTGTTGACTGAACTAGGAAAAGAGTTTGATAAGTAGTTGAGTTTTGAATAATATCTGTCAATTATAAGAATCGCCAACGGTATGGTTGGGGGTTCTTATTTTTTAGAAATGATTTTTAGACGTCTTTATGAAGGAGAAAATATGAAAGTAATATCTTGGAATTGTAATGGGGGATTTACTCATAAGTACAGTGATTTGATAAAGTATGATGCTGACCTGTATTTAGTTCAAGAAGTTGAATATACAAAGAAGTGGGTAAAACTACCTGGTTTCCCTGTTGATAATTTTATTTACACTGAAAAAGCTAATGATGTTTACGAGGACAAAAAAGGAGTTTTGGCATTTAGCTTTCAAAAGGAAAAAATTCATGTTGATTCACACTTTGAAGATCTCGACATGAGGTACTATCAGTATGTAAGGTTTAAAGGATTTAGGGTATTGAACATTTGGACTCATTCAAAATATATTGAGGATTTGTATAGTCTGACCAAGTTGAATCAAAAAGAGTTGTTTAGAGATGATAACTTGTTGATGATGGGAGATTTCAATAGCAATGCAATTTGGGATGGCAAGCATACTTTTAGAAGTCAAACTGATTTCAATAATCTGGCCGAATCATATGGGTACCGGAGTGCATATCACGAATCTAATCATGAAAAATTTGGTGAGGAAACGGAAGACACATTTCGTTTGTATCGGCATAAAGATAAGCCTTTTTATATCGATTATGCGTTTGCAAAAAAGAGCAGAATTGTTGAGGCAAAAGTTATTCATAACTTAGATGAGCTTTCGGATCATTCAGCCTTAGAAATTGAATTGTTGTAAACCAGTGAGTTCTTTCAATATAAAAAGCATTCGCTATAATTGGGTTAATAATAAAGTTGGGTAGATGATTAGATGACGGTGAGTTATACAAAGAAAATGGCGGTGTGGTACGGAATTTGTTCGGTTGTATGGATGGGGATCTTATTGCTGTTAGTGCATAAAGCTAATCCTTCATTTGTTGTTGGAAACTTTCAAGTAGGTTTTTCAGTCAAGTTCTTACGGTACGGAATTACAGAGGCAGTAAAAGCACTATTCATATATCTGCTGATTTCATTGATTCCCTACCTAGGTGGTTTGCGGATTCCAGCGCTATACTATGCAATGTTTACAGGGGCTTCACTCGCAGCCATAATATTGGCAATTAAGTCAGGAAACCTAGGTACCGGTCTGGTTAGTGTGCTTATGTTTGTTGTTAGAATGATCTTTTATTTGGCTTTGACGTGGTTAGCTGCCGAAGTTATTAATAACAATAAGTTTGTCCAGAGTGATAGCTATCTAAAACGATGGTGGTTGTCGTTGCTGCAAACTGTGAAGAAACTATGGCTACCAGTATTGGCTACTGGGGTGATCCTCATTGTGTTTAACGCAGTGTTTGTGAATGGTAAATAAAAATGTTTATAAAAAAATCCTCTTAGTTCAACTGCGTAGTTGATAACTGAGAGGATTTTTTATGGAGGAGTAGGAAATGAGGGATAAACTATTTGGTTGCTAATTTAACTCCGTGCTTAGTGTATTGAATTGTCCAGCCCTTGTGACCATCAAAGTGGACTTTGGCAAACTTACCAGTGAGGTGATCAGCCTTCAACAGGTAGTGGCCAGCTTTGAGATGGGTAGGATTGATTGAGAGAGTACCACCTAGTTTGGCATTGTCGTTAATGGTCAAGCTGTCATTGGCATCTAGGGTTAGGGATGCTTTGTTAGCTTGTTTGAAATTGCCCTTAACAACTGCTTTAGAGGTGTCTACTTTGAGAGTACCATCATTTAGTTTAACGTCGCCGTTACCAAGTCCAGAGTTATTAGTGATAACAAGGGAACCGTCTTTAACCGTGGTGCCACCACTGAAACTATTCTTACCAGCGAGGGTGAGGCTACCACTGCCATCCTTAGTTAATGATCCCTTACCATAGATATTGTTCATGAAGGTGTCCTTAGCATTGAAGCCACCCTTGGAAGCATCCATGTTGATAGTTGTGTTTCCAAGAAAGGCACCGTAACCATTGGCTGCTGAGAAGAGGTCTAAGCGACCCCACCCCTCAGTATCACCTGTCATTGGGTATCCTGATGGCAATCCAGTCGTGTAGAGAACCTCTCGGCGTTGGGAATCATTGAGGTATGGCAATCTTGTTTTGAGCAGAACCTCAGCGCCCTTAGGGACAACCATTGGCTTGTTGGTATCGCCGGTTGCTTTGAATCCATAAGTTAGCCGGTAGCGGTAATCAGCTCTGTTTTTCTGGTAGCTACTAAAGTCATCCTTGCTAGTCTTATCAGTACTCTTAGCTAGTAGTTTGGATTGGGCTTCACTCGCTGCCTGCTTCAATAAGTCTGAATTATTCTTGTCATTTAAAACAGAAGCGGTGATGGCTGTTCCAATCACCCGGCCGCCCATAACGGCAAGAGGTGAGTGTCGACCAGCTAAGACGCGGTCGTAACCAACTTCAGATGAACGAGTAATTAGTTGTTGGAACCTTTGGGGAAGTGCATAGGCCAATGTTTCACCAGTTTCGAACGCTGCGGTGGTGTGGCCAGATGGGAAGTCAAAATCGTTAGCTTTGGCATTGGCCATTACGTTCTTTAATGCTGGGTTGACTGAGACTTGATCACTTTGGCGATAAGGTCGGGTGAACTGGATGTAAGATTTTGGCGTACCAGTTCCGGACCAATCAGAGTTCTCAGTGAGGTTGACTAACTTAACTAAATCTCCAAGTTTGGAATTTTCATCCGCCCAGGTCATGCTACTGTATGGCGTATTACCTGGAAGTGGGGTGCTTGGGTAATCGTTGTAATCAGTTTGAGCAGCTGCGTTCTTAATGAAGGCATTTGCGTACGGTCCCAAACCAGAGATAAGGTTGTACCGTAAATCCCGACGATCAGTGAGGTATGAGCGAACTGTTTCATCCTGATTGCGTTTTTTGGTAATGGCAATCGATTTGTCGAGATTTTGTTGCAAAATATTTGGATCTAATTTTTTGCCACCGTTTGCTGGCGACCAGTACTGTAAGAAAGTATTGTCGAAAATATCGATTCCAGGATTGGTTCCAGGTTTGTCGTTATCCTTGACGTTTTTCTGGTACGAGTCAACGTAGTAACCGTAATTAGCTTTTTTTGGAGCTAATTGTTGGGCAATTTGTGACTTAGTTTCTCCGGCTGCGTGAGCGGTGTGGGGAGCTACTGCACTAACACCTGTTGCAGCAATTGTGGTAAGTGCAAGCGTTGAAACAAAAACGGACATTTTTGTCTTGAAGGTATGGTTTTGCATAATGATCCCTCTCCAAATAGAATTTGGGAGAAGAACACAAAGGGGTGTATGTATTCCTTCTCTCCATCTACTAAGTTACCAATGGAGTGTAAAAGGACGGTTGATTATTTGTAAAAAATGGGTAAAACAATTAGTGATTTCTGTGGGTAGCAAGTATTTTCGTAAGCACAAAAAAGCAGCGATAATTTCATATTCATGAAAAATATCGCTGCATTTCTTCAGTGTGCCTACTTAAGTTTCAGCCACTTAGTGTGTTTAGCTATGGTTCCAATCTATGCAACATCCGTGGGAACGGAATGTTTTCTCTCAAGTGGTCTTCATGGGTGATCCAAGTCAAGAATCGTTCCAATCCCATTCCAAACCCGGAGTGAGGAACTGGACCGTACTTCAAGAGATCAAGGTACCAAGTGTAGTTACTTAAATCTTGACCAGTTTCTTTCAGCCGGCCAACTATATAATCGTAATCTGCTGACCGCTCAGAACCACCGATGATTTCGCCATATCCTTCAGGCGCAAGCAAATCCGCACAGATGACTAAATCATCTCTCGTTGGATGTGGTTGCATGTAGAATGCCTTGATATCCTTTGGATAGTTCATAACAAACACAGGTTTGTCAAAGTGGTTTGCAAGGAATGTTTCTTCAGGTGACCCAAAATCGATTCCCCATTTTACGTCAAAACCATTGTCTTGGAGGAGACTGATAGCGTCATCGTATGATATGCGGGGATAGGGAAGTTGAGTGTATTTCTTCAACGTATCAACATCACGACCGATAACCTCAAGTTCTTGTGGGCAGTTGTCAATAACTGATTGAACAAGGTAAGCAACGAACTGTTCTTGGAGTTCCAAACTTTCATCCTGGTGGTACCAAGCCATTTCTGGTTCAATTTGCCAAAACTCAGTGAGGTGCCGCCGAGTCTTTGATTTTTCTGCTCTAAAGGTGGGCCCGAAAGTAAAGATTTTGCCTAATGCCATTGCTCCGGCTTCTCCGTAAAGTTGACCGGTTTGGGATAGGTAGGCATTTTGACCAAAATAATCAGTTTCAAAAAGCTCAGTCGTTCCTTCTGGAGCAGATCCAGTCAAAATCGGAGCATCGAACTTAGTGAATTCACGTGAGTAGAAGAAGTCGTAACAAGCGTGGATCACCTCGCTTCTGATTTTCATCAGAGCGTTAGGCTTTGATGATCTTAACCACAAATGACGGTGGTCAAGCAGAAAGTCGATTCCGTGTTCCTTTGGTGTGATGGGATAATCGTTACTTTCTCCTACGACTTCAAAGTCCTCAATTTGGATTTCATAGCCAAACTTTGATCGGCTGTCCTCGTGAATTTCACCAGTGACGTACAGGCTGGTTTCTTGGCGTAACTCAGTTGCTTCCTTGAATTTTTCTTCACCAATGTCGTTTTTTAAGACAACGCCTTGGAAGAATGCGGTTCCGTCCCGTAGTTCAAGAAAGGCAATTTTACCACTACTTCGTTTGTTGCTTACCCAGACACCAATGCGAACCTTTTGGTTAACGTATTTGGGTGAATGAATGATGTTGATGGTTTCCAAAAAATTACCTCCTATAGAATATGGATTCCTGCTTTTTCGCACTTTTCGTCCATTTCGTCCGGCCAGATACTTGCTTGAACTTCACCAACGTGAGCCTTACCAAGAAGCAACATGCACAAACGTGATTGACCAATTCCACCACCGATAGTGAATGGAAGTTCTTCGTTCATGATTGCTTTATGGAATGGGTATTGAAGTCTATCTTCAGCGTCTGCCATCTTAAGTTGACGCTTCATTGCATCAGCATCAACTCTGATACCCATGCTTGATACCTCGAGTGAACGGTTCAATGGTTCATACCAGAAGATGATATCGCCGTTTAATTCCCAGTCGTCGTAGTCAGGGGCGCGGCCATCGTGACGCTTACCACTCTTCAATGGACCACCAATCTTCATTAAGAAGACACAACCAAGTTCCTTACAAATAGCATCTTCACGAGCTTGGCGGTCAAGGTCAGGGTAACGATCTTCTAGTTCTTGAGTAGTAACAAAGTGAATTTCATCAGGTAAGTGGTATACAGCTTCTGGGTACTTGTACCAAACTTCGTGTTCCATATGCTTGATAACTTTGAAGATTTTTCGAACGGTTGCCTTTAAGGTTTCTTCGTTTCGTTCTTCCTTAGCAATTACCTTTTCCCAATCCCATTGGTCAACGTAAATCGAGTGAATGTTGTCGATATCTTCATCTTTTCTGATGGCGTTCATGTTGGTGTAAAGGCCGGTGTGCATCTTGAAATCAAAACGTTTCAAAGCCCAACGCTTCCACTTGGCAAGTGAGTGAACAACTTCAATGGTCTCTCCAGGGATTTCCTTCATCGTGAACGATACTGGAGTTTCAACCCCGTTAAGGTTATCGTTAAGACCTGTTGATCTCTTGACAAACATTGGCGCCGATACTCGAGAAAGGTTCATTTCCTTTCCAAATTCGTCTTGGAAGGTCTCTCTGATATAACGGATAGCTTCCTGGGTTTTTCTAACTGGTAGTTTTGGATCGTAATGATCTGGAATAATTAATTGCATAATGTGTAGCTCCTCTAATTTTTTTATTTTTTAGGGAACAAAAAAAGCCTTCCGTTCCCAACCAAGGGACGAAAGACTTTTCGCGGTACCACCCAAGTTGCCTATGTAAAATAGACCACCTCAATAAGAGCACTAACATGCTCCACTGAGGATAACGTTCCAGTCTACGGCATTTCCTACTAGACCTAACAGGTTGTTCAGATTGCAGCTAAGAAAGTGTTATTCAGAAATCTCAGGGACACATCGGGTTTGCACTAATTCCCGACTCACTGTGAGTATGAGATAACTTACTCGTCTTTCTTTTTGCTTTTTCATTTTGTTTTAACAATTAAAAATTTAGCACATCAAAAGGGGGATGTAAAGCAGGAAAATCTAAAAAGTTAAAACCGGGGCTAGTTTTAAAAGTGAAATTTGTATGGCCACATATAGAAGTAAATCATCAAAAAACAACCGAAAATATTTTAAAAATTATTTTTAATTGTTGTCTCTCTGAAATGATTCACACTAAAAATGGTAAAGTAATTTACAAGGATGTGATGGCTTTGAAGCGAGGATTGAAAATATTAGGTGTTATGGTAGCGGTAATGTTCAGTGTCGGAGCAGTCACGTTTTATTTGTCGGATTACTGGATCGAATGGGTCGGACAGAGCGAGGTTAATGCAGCTATTCATTCTAAGAATCAAGCTAAATTAAAAAAGCTTTGTGCAGACAAACGAACCTTTTCAAAATTAAAATCCCTTAAACACGCTGATGTTAGGTTTGAATCTGATAATCAAGGCAGCGGCAAGGTTTTGTACTATGTTGTAACGATAAAGCAAGCTGGTGATTTTGGCTTGTTCTTCAAAACTAATATGGTACTTGGCCTTGATAGTAAATTAGTTAAAATTAATACATATCAAGAGGAAAAGTAGCTGATTGTCGGTATAATTGGAAAGTGATAGGACACTTGATTCGTGAAAATTAGAAATGTGTCGTCACCATGTCATGAAAGCCTATTCTATCAGTGAAACCAAGATTTAAATTTTCTTCATGTTTTTTTAATTACGGAGTATGATATTACTAATCTATTTGAATGGAGTGGGTTGGTAATGAAGAAAGTTAATTTGGTGATTTTAACGCTCTTAACTACATTTTTGGTGGTGATTGGAATTAATATCAATGCTCAGGCTGATCAGGCAGGAGACCTGCAATCGGCCTTTGATCAGGCAGCAAATGAATATCACGTTCCTAAATCAATATTGATGGCTGTTTCATATAACGAAACACTATGGAATAATCATGGGTTCGAACCTAGCGTTGGTGGTGGGTATGGGGTAATGCATTTAACTGATGTTGAAAATTCCACAGTTAGTGCTTTAACTACTGCCCAAACCGCAGCAAAATTATCTAACCAGTCATTGGAGAAAGTGAAATCAGATGATGCGGCAAATATTAAAGCTGGAGCGGCATTATTAGCCAACTACCAGAAGTCGCTGGGGTTTGATATCAATGGTGGCCCTGACCAATGGTATGGGGCAGTGGCAAAATATAGTCAAGATACAGAAAGCAATTCTGCCAAACTATTTGCTGACTCTGTGTTTGCTACGATTAGAAATGGCGCAAGTCAAACATTTAGAGATGGTAGCAAGGTTACCCTCGTTGCGAATGGATTTGAGCCAGAAACTTCACAATTAGCAGCCTTAAAATTGAGCAAAACAAATAATCTTGATGATAATTATCCCACTAATTTAAACGTTCAGTATATTCCAGCAGCGCACGATGCGTTTGATGATAAGGGAGATTACGGTAATTATGATCGGTCAGACCGACCTCGTAACGGTCTTGATATTCGCTACATCGTGATTCACAATACCGAAACTTCATTCGATGATGCAATTAAGCTGTTTCAAGGTCAGAGTTACGCCGCTGCCAATTTTATGGTTAGGTCGAATGATGGTCAGATTGCTGAGTTCATTCGGCCCAATAACGTTGCTTGGCATGCAGGCAACTGGTATGTGAATAGTCACTCTGTGGGAATTGAACATGAAGGATACGCTGTTCACGGTGGTAAGTGGTTCACCGAACCAATGTATCGGCAGTCAGCTAAGCTAGTTAAGGTTTTGGCAAGCCGCTATAATATCCCTCTAGACAGGCAACATATTTTTGGTCACGACAATGTTCCTGGTTTGGAGGCTAAGGACCAGGCAGGAATGCACTGGGACCCAGGTACTTATTGGGATTGGAATCACTACTTCAAGTTGCTCGGAGTCGATTTCAGTAAGCCATCAAAGGTTCATACAAATGTAATTACGATTACGCCTAACAAGGCAACCAATCTACAATCGAAGACTGAAAAATTAACTTCAGGTAAGGAAACATTGACTAAAGCAGGGGCTAATTTTGTTTACCTTAGGGATAAACCAACCATTGATGGTAAGTTGATCACTGATAACAATTTCAAACAAGGAAAATCAGGAACAACCGATGTCAGCGATTGGTCTGATAAAGCAGTTTACGGCCAACAATTCGTTAAGGTTGATCAGAAGGGTGACTGGACGGCAATCAACTATGACGGTAAAAAGGCTTGGTTCTATAACCCTAATGATAAGAACGTTACTACTTCGGAAGGAGCAGTGATTACGCCAGCAAAGAAAACAGTTGATGTTTATGGTGGGGCGTACCCAGATGAATCAACACTTGCCAAAGCTGGATTTAAGAGTGCTGCCATTAAACCATTCGCTCAGCTAAAAGCTGGTCAAAAGTATGTTGCTGATGATGTAGTCAAGGCTGACTACTACAATTCGACTTTAAACGATGAAACCAAAGAAAAAGTGGTTTCAAGTAATGAAAGCTACGTGCAAATTCAGTTCAATCACCGAATTGCGTATGTAAAGAAAGCAGATATAAACTATTCTAAGTAGCAAAAAGGCCTCTGAGAAAATTCTCAGGGGCCTTTTAAATTTATACCGGAGGTGGGGTTCGAACCCACACGTCCTCAACGGACACTGGATTTTGAGTCCAGCGCGTCTGCCAGTTCCGCCACTCCGGCATGAATCAAAACAATAATAAAAGTTTACCGAATTTTAGGGCGGTTGTAAACCTTTTTTTGAAAAGAAAATCATTAAAAATATTAGAGAAGTGTCAGTGAAAAAATAAAATAAATTAATAAAGCCGTTTGCATCAAGGAAAACAGAATCTAAATCGCAAATATTTTATTAGAGTTATTGACATTTAATTAGAAAAGGATATACTTTTCATCATCAAATAAAAGTTCTGAACAGGAGGTTACCATCATGATCAATAACAGCTCGCAAAAATCAGTTGAATACATAGTAGCCTCTGTTCGTCAGAACTTAGCCTTATTATTAAAGATGAAGGACCCGACGTTGATTTTGAGATAATCGATCTCAAAAATAAATCAATCTGTTGAGCCCTTATTTTGCATCTTTAATGATGAGGGCTTGATGGAAACTATCAAAAACCTCATTCGTTAAAGAATGAGGTTTTTTTATGCGATTAGGAGGATAGAAAAGGGATCTGCGACACACAAATTATTAAACGAAAGTAGGAATAAATATGAAAAAATCAGTGATTAAGAAAATTGGAATGGTAATGTCAGTCGGAGCAGTAGCAATGATGTTTGCGGGGTGTACTGCCGCTAAGACAAGTTCGAAGGGCAACCCCCAAACAGGCGACACAATTAAGATTGGGGAAAACATGGAACTGTCTGGTGCCGCTGGTGGTTATGGTAATCAGATGAAACAAGGAATTAAGATGGCGGTAGATGAAATTAACGCCAAGGGTGGAATCAGCGTTAACGGTAAAAAGAAGAAGATTGATTTGAAGGTCAAGGATAACAAGACTTCAACCACGACTTCCGCTTCCGTTGCTGCCCAGTTTGTTAATAACGATAAGGTCAACGCAATTGTTGGAACGGCAACTACTAACGCCGGAACAGCTCAAATCCCAAATATCACTAAAGCTGCTGTACCAGCAATCAGTCCATCGGCAACCGATCCCAACTTCACTCTTCAAAAGAACGGTAAGGTGCAACCATATGTATTTAGAGCTTGTTACCAAAACAACTTCCAGGGTGGAACGGCTGCTAAGTTCATTTCCAATACTTTGAAAGCTAAGAAAGTTGCTGTTTTGTATGATAACTCAACCGATTATGGAACCGGGTTGGCAAAAGCATTCAAGAAGTCATTTAAGGGTCAAATTGTTGATACTCAAGCATACACAGAGGGAGACAAGGACTTCAAGGCAATTTTGACATCGTTTAAGAATAAGAAAGTTAACGCCATCTTTGTTCCTGGCTATTACAGTGAAGTTGGTTTGATTGTTAAACAAGCCCGTGAAGCTGGAATTAATGTTCCAATCGTAGGAACTGATGGAATGGCCGATCCAAAGTTGGCTCAAATTGCTGGCAACAACAATGCCCATAACGTTTACTACACAACTCCATTCTCAACAAAAGCCTCTCAGAGTAATCCGGTTGCCAAAAAGTTCATGGCCACTTACAAAGCTAAGTACCACGCAGAAGCCCCAACTTTCTCAGCTCTTGCCTATGATTCAGTTTATATGATCAAGAAAGCAATTGAAGAAGAAAAGTCAGCGGATTCAGTAAAGATTGCTGAAGGCCTTGCTAAAATCAAGAACTTCGATGGGGTTACTGGCAGCATTACCGTCAACAAGCATCACGATCCAGAAAAGCCAATCGCAATTGAGCAATTGACTAACGGTAAAGTATCAAAGACTTACCAAATCAAGTAGGCATTTGATGAGGTTGTAAATTAGATAGGAGGAATGGAGCGTGCAAATATTTTTTCAACAGGTCATCAATGGCCTCTCATTAGGAAGTATTTATGCTCTATTAGCACTAGGGTACACGATGGTTTACGGGATTATCAAACTCATCAATTTTGCTCATGGCGATATTTATATGTTAGGGGCTTTCTGGGGATATTACGTAATCAATTCATGGCATTTTAACTTCATTGAAGCGTTATTGAGTGCGATGGTCGTTGGAGCGGTTAGCGGGGTAGTAATCGAGTACTTTGCATACCGACCACTGCGCCATTCCCCACGAATTACCGCATTGATCACCGCAATCGGAGTTTCCTTCTTGTTGGAAAACGGGATGTCTTACCTATTCTCGTCAAATACAAGGAGTTTTCCCCAAATTATTCAGCAACATAATTACAACATCGGTGGGGTGCTGATCTCTAACATTCAAATTCTGATTCTGGTCACCGCATGTGTGTTGATGGTTTTACTGCAGCTAATTATTAAGAAAACTAAGATGGGTAAAGCAATGAGAGCAGTATCGGTCGATTCTGATGCTGCCGAATTGGTGGGAATCAATACTAATGTGACGATTTCATTCACGTTTGCCTTGGGTTCTTCACTAGCTGGGGCTGCGGGAGTTCTGATTGGTCTTTACTACAATTCGATTGACCCGTTGATGGGAATGACTCCAGGAATTAAAGCGTTTGTTGCGGCGGTTCTGGGAGGCATTGGATCGGTACCTGGTGCCTCAGTTGGTGGTTTCTTGATTGGTATCTTGGAGACTCTATTTCAATCGATTGGCCTATCAGCGTACAAAGATGCAGTTGTGTACGGCGTGTTGATCATTATCCTGCTTATATTGCCGGCGGGATTGTTTGGTAAAAATAAAAAGGAAAAAGTGTAGGTGGATAGTATGAAGGCAAATATCAAGACAAACATAATTTGGCTGATTATCATGGTTGCTGGATTTTATCTAATCAATACGCTGATTCTGGTCGGGGTCGTTAATGCGTTTATTGAAAACATGTTGGTAACTATTGGCATAAACATAATCTTAGCAACTGGTCTAAATTTAGTGATTGGGTTTGCGGGGCAGTTTTCATTAGGTCATGCCGGATTTATGGCGATTGGTTCATACGCTACCGCAATCATTACCAGCTCAATGGAAACACCAGCCGGGTTTTACATTGCATTAGTGGTTGGAATCATTCTCTCAATTATCGCCGCATTGATTGTTGGAATTCCAACGCTTAGGTTACGAGGAGACTACTTGGCAATCGCGACAATGGGAGCAGCCGAAATTATTCGGATTATCATCAATAATCTAAAGATTACCGGTGGAGCTTCTGGAATTTTCAATATTCCAAACTTGGCTTCCTGGCCAACTGTGTACGTGATGGTCTGCATCACAACAATCATCATCGTCAATTTTATTCGAAGTCGAGGTGGGCGAGCAGTTAAATCAGTTAGAGAAGATGAAATTGCTGCTGAAGCGATGGGAATCAATATCTTTAGGTGGAAATTACTAGCCTTTGTCATTGGAGCTGCAACCGCTGCGGTCGCTGGTTCACTCCACGCTTCCTATCTTCAAACGATTGGTCCGAACGACTTCAACATTATGGAATCAATTTCAATTCTAATTGTTGTTGTTCTTGGCGGGGTTGGAAGTATTACCGGGACGTTTGTTGCCGCTGCGGTTCTAGGTGTCATTGATACGATCCTGCAAAACTTCGGCACACTGAGAATGGTGATTTACTCGATCGCGTTGATCTTGTTGATGGTGTTCAAACCATCAGGATTATTAGGAACGTGGGAGCTGTCACTTCAACGAATTTTTAAGCATAAAAGGAAGACAGGGGGAGTGGCCAATGACTAGTTTGCTAAAGGTAGATAATGTTGTGAAAAACTTTGGTGGGCTGACCGCCGTTTCGGATGTCTCACTTACTTTGAACACTGATGAATTAGTGGCTTTGATTGGTCCAAATGGTGCTGGTAAAACGACGCTGTTCAATATTTTAACTGGGGTGATTCCTCCAAGCTCAGGTTCGATTGTTCTGGCGGGACGAGAGGGAACCGTTGCGCTAAACGGAAAGTCCGCTCATAAAATTGCTAGGTTGGGATTATCGCGAACGTTTCAAAATATTCGGTTGTTCAAGGAATTGTCAGTGCTGGATAACGTTATGATTGCAATGACTAGTCGGTACAAAGAAGGATTCTGGAGTAGTATTTTTCGGTCACCAAAGTTTTATAAGACCGAAGCTCAGATGAAGGCAGAAGCAATTGAATTACTCAAAATCTTTGAGTTTCAAGGTCAGCTAGATACCGCAGCGAAGAACCTCCCTTATGGGATTCAACGGCGGCTGGAAATTGTGCGGGCTTTGGCAACTAAACCCCAGATATTATTTTTAGATGAACCAGCAGCGGGAATGAATCCTGATGAAACCGAAGATTTAACCCAATTGATCATGAAAGTACAACGAACCTTTCACATCACAGTGGTGTTGATTGAGCATGATATGTCGCTAGTAATGAAGATTGCCCAACGAATTTACGTATTGGAGCATGGTTCACTTCTTGCGGAAGGGACTCCCGAAGAAATCCAACAAAATGATAAGGTAATCAAGGCATACCTAGGAGAGGAGGCGTAGCGATGCTGAAAGTAAGTGATTTGGTCGTAAACTATGGCGTTATCAACGCGGTCAAAAAAGTGAACTTTGAAATTAATCAGGGTGAAATCGTGACTTTGATCGGCGCAAATGGGGCAGGTAAGACAACGATTTTAAAGAGTATCTCTGGACTGTTGAAAGCGAAAAGTGGCCAGATTGAATACGAGGGAAAGAGCATTAATCGGCAAAAGGCGCCTAAAATCGTTGCTGCGGGAATTTCCCAGGTGCCGGAGGGACGCCATATCTTTCCTGGTTTATCAGTCAAGGAAAATTTACAGATGGGAGCATTCTTAGTTAAGGATAGCTCGAAAATCAGACAAGGCTTTCAGGAAGTCTATGACCGGTTTCCTGTCTTAAAGGAAAGAGAAAATCAGGATGCGGCTACTCTATCTGGTGGCGAGCAACAGATGTTAGCAATGGGACGAGCTCTAATGGCCAGACCAAAGCTGATTTTGCTAGATGAACCTTCAATGGGACTGGCACCAATTTTTATCAATGAGATTTTTGACATTATTAAGGAAATTAATAGTAACGGAACCACAGTTTTACTGATCGAGCAAAATGCTAAGAAGGCATTATCAATTGCGGATAGGGGTTATGTAGTTGCCTCTGGTGAGATTAAGATGACTGGGACTGGTGGGGAATTACTACAAAATGAGGATGTCCAAAAGGCATATTTGGGAGGCTAGTTGAATGAGTGTTGAGGATTTTATGACCAAAAAGGTGATGACGGTTGTCCCGGACACAAAGGTCAATATCGCAATTAATACAATGAGCGATAATAATATTCACCGGTTACCGGTGATTGATAATGGTAAATTAGTGGGAATTGTGACGCAACGGGATATTGAGAAGGCGTCACCATCCGAAGCAACTAGTTTATCAATCTATGAATATAATTACTTACTTAATAAAATGACCGTAAGTGACGTGATGGCCAAGGACGTTGTCACAATCAATAGTAACCAGTTTTTGGAAGACGCCATTTACCAGATGAGGACTCACCAGATTGGAGTACTACCGGTGATGGATGGGGATACGGTTGTGGGGATTATAACCAACAACGATATTTTGGATGCGTTTTTGGATGTAACTGACTATAAGGAGGACGCCACGGTGGTCCAGGTGTTCATTGAAAAGGACAGAACTGGGGTTATTTATGAAGTGGGCAAGATCATGGCCGATAATAATTTTAATATTCAGACAATGATGGTAACCCACCAGGGAGGTACTCGGGTGATTGAAATTCATGTTGACGGTGAGGACGGGGTCTCGGTTGCCGAAAAGTTACAAGCAGCTGGGTTTACCGCCAAACAAGCTGAACACTACAAGGAACGATAATTATTGATTGTCATCCTTTTAGAATTATTCTAATCTAGGTTATACTATTATTGAACAGAAGAATAATTTTAGGGGGATGATTTTTTTGACAGTTGATATCAAACGAGGCCAGGATGTCTATAAAGACGCTGGTGAGAACGTTATTTTTGTCACACTTAATTTAAAACGAGAGAATTTGGATAGTGACCGAGAAGTAATTCAGGATTTTGCGGATATGTCCAAATCAATCATCAACAGTATGCGAATTAGAAGTCCCAAGGAACAACTAGCAGTTGCTTGGGGATTTTCATCCGGAGCCTGGGACTATCTGTTTCCCAACGCGCCAAAACCTAAGGAACTCGAGCCGTTTGCAGAAATAAAAGGTCCTAAGTACACAGCTGTTTCAACCCCTGGCGATATTTTTATCCATGTGCGGGCAAATAGCGAAGCAATTACGTATGAAATTGTTGACCAGTTCATGAAGATTCTCCGCCCAATTGTAACGGTTGAGGATGAGACTCATGGTTTTAGGTACATTGAAGGACGAGCCATTATTGGGTTTATTGATGGTACTGAAAACCCAGCAGGCGTCGAGTCAATGGACTACACGTTAATTGATGACGACCAGGATTCAGAGTTTGCTAACGGTTCCTATGCGTTTGCCCAGAAATACATTCATAAGATGGATGATTGGGATAGCATGAAGACTGAGGATCAGGAAAAGGCGATTGGTCGGCATAAGTTCAACGACCGCGAGTTGGATGATGATGAGAAGTTGCCTAACGCTCATAATGTTGCCTCTAAGGACGAAGAGGGTGGCGTTGAACATAAAATTGTTCGGATGAACGTCCCGTTTGCCGATCCAGCTAAGAACGTTAAGGGTACGTACTTTATCGGTTATTCAAAGACGTTTAGTATTACCAAACGAATGCTGACTAATATGTTCACTCAAAGTGATCGGTTACTTGATTTTTCGACTCCGATTACTGGAAATCTGTTCTTCATTCCGTCGGTAGATACGATGGATAAGATTGCGGAGGGTGAGTATTAGGGAGCACTACAGAAATCTTTGATTTCGTCTTAGTGCCCCAGCAAGAACAACAATTAGTGAATTCTGCGAAAAGCGGGATTCACTCTTGATGTTTACTGCGTGTAGTAAGTATTTGGATAAAAGAAAAAAAGTAACGATAATTTGCAGAAAAAATTATCGCTACTTTTTTTCGATTTACCTAACTATGTCCCAACTACTTTACTACACCTCACTTCTTGAATTATTCATCACCATCTGAAATAATAAAGTCAGACTTAATACATTCGGGGTGGATGATTATGAAGATATCAAGGTACATTTTCTATATTTTAGCAACGGCATGTTTCTGCCTGATCGTCGGCAGTCAGTTTGGCAACTTTGCGAGTGCCAAAACAGTGACTGTTCACTATGTGTCAACGACGGGAAAGGTGTTGAAATCACCAAAGAAGATTACCCTACCTGCTGGCGGGTTAACGATTTTTAATCCAGCTGAGGCAACTCATTCGCAGTACATAAAAGGATATGTTCCATACGATGGCACGAAGACGTTTTCCTTCAATAATTGTCCAAGTAGCTTGAAGGTAAGGTACAGCAAAATTTCAACGGTCCAGAAGAAAGTGGCCAAGTACTACATGAGTCAAATCAATTCGTACCGAGTTAAGCAGGGACTTTCAAAACTTAAGCACAATGCTAGTTTGCAAAAACAGGCTACGGTCAGGGCTAATGAATTGTGGATAAAGACTAGTCACACTAGACCAGACGGAACATCATACAATTCATATAATAGTGGTTATGCCGAGGTCATGGCTGTATTTCCAAGCTGTTTCAGCTACGTTCAAAGCTTAGGAGCCAAAATCGTTTACAATTCTAAGGGAACGATTGATTACAAAAAGACCGCAAAAACGGCCAGCAATGAATTGTTGACGATTGACGCTCAACATCGGGACACAGAATTAAATACCTGGTCAAAGTACAGTGATGTCGCGTTTAGTTTTAAACCAGATGGGTCAGGGATGATGGCTCAGTTATTCAAGCTATAATCTAGATAAAATGGCGGTCTTCAAAATGAGGCCGCTTTTTTGCTGTTGTTTTTATTCCCACTAGGGTGTTAGGATTGAAAGCGGAGTTCTTTACTATCATGACTTTTTGAAAACAAATGTAAACGGAAGCTGCCGCTTTGCCGGAGCTTCCCACTATTTGATAATTAGAAAGCGAGCTAAGTTTCAATGAAACAGTTGATAAATGATCGCAGAATTTATTGGTGGAAGCGTTACTTGAATGAAGATTAGTCGGTAAACTTTTAACTCACAATTAAATATTTGGGAGGGATTATTCAAATGAATAATTCAAAGCGGGTAATTAACTTTACCTTCATGATTTTTATGCTGTCGGCCAATCTGCGGCTGGCCATTACGGGGATTCCCCCTTTGGTTAGTACGATTCAAAAATCGTTGGGACTAAGCACGGCCCAAATGGGTGTGCTAACAACGATTCCACTACTTTGTTTTGCCTTTTTATCGGTTGTAGTTTCTAAAATGATCAACCGGCTTGGTACAAGTATGACGCTGCAAATTGCTTTGTTGCTCTTAATTATTTCCAATACGCTCCGGGTATATACTAGTTGGAGCTTATTTGCTGGGACGGTATTAGTTGGGGCTGCCATCGCTATGCTTAATGTTTTGATGCCAACACTGATTGTCGAGTGGCATCCAGAACAATCAGCTAAACTAAACGGAATTTACACCTCATCATTGAGTTTGCTATCCGCTGTGGCTGGTGCTGTTGCGGTGCCAATCGCTACTTCGATTGGTTGGCGGTTTACTATTCAGATTTTTTCGATTCCTGCTGTGCTAGCATTTGTTTGCTGGCTGTTTGTTGGTAAGAAACCGGAGCGCCAAGTCGAGCGAAAAGTAACTACTGGAACTACGGAACCAGTGAAGACGGCTCACTGGCGTAAACCAGAAATTTGGGCTCTTGCTGGGTTCATGGGGATGCAGTCATTCATTTTTTACACTTTGGTTGCGTGGGTTCCTAGTGTACTAACATCGCACGGGATTTCAGCATCGGTTGCTGGAATGCTCTTTGGGGTATTTCAGTTAGCCGGCGTTCCGTTTGCTTACTTTGTGCCAAGGGCGACCGAAACTAGAAAAGGTTTGCTGATGTTGATGACCTTGCTATTTGTCGGCTATCTCTCAGGGATGGGAATCTTGGCATTCGGTGGGGCAAACATTGTCCTTCAGGTGATTTCGTGTGCATTGATTGGAATCACGACTTCGTGCTCGTTCTCAGTGTCTTTGACAATGATCTCCGTTATTTCATCAACTCCTCAAGAAGCTGGTGAAATCGGGGGCCTTGTTCAATCAGTAGGATATTTACTTGCTAGCGTGGGACCAACTCTATTTGGAATTCTCGAGGGAGTTTTAAGTGGTTGGACGACAACGATGATGGTGCTGATGGTGCTATCCGTGATTACGATTGCAATTGGATTTACATTGATCAGAACGGTTAGAAACCGGGTTATGTGATCAAAAGAGGCTGGGACATAAGTCCCAGCTAACGCAAAAAACTTCGGAAATTAATTTTTCCGAAGCTTTTTTGAATTCTATGTAGCACAGAGAATTCAACTCTGCTATTCTTAAATCGACGAAAACCCAAGGATAGGAGCGAATCTCTATGTATAGACATTA
>NZ_CATNVB010000009.1 GCF_951230165.1 Lentilactobacillus sp. Marseille-Q4993 | reverse complement strand
CCTTGGGTTTTAGTCGATTTAAGAATAGCAGAGTTGAATTCTCTGTGCTACGTAAAATGCAAAAAAGCCTCGGAAATTTTTATTTCCGAAGCTTTTTTGCTTTAACTAGGACTTTTGTCCCAGCCTCGTTTCGGTTAAAATTTAGATAACAACATCAAAGTGATACTTAGTCATTGCTGTTCCACGATCATGGACCTTACCCCAGCCAAGTGGAGTCATGATTTTAGTTCCAAACTTAATGTAGCTTGGGGCAGAAACGATTACGTAACCGTCCTTATCATAGCCACCATGATTTCTGGTACCGTCAGCGAAACGAGTTCCAGTGTAGTAAGTCCACTTTCTGTGGTGGAACTTGATAACACCGCGGAATCTAAATTGAGCTTTAGTAACTGCTGCTTTACCGCGAACGCTCTTCTTTGATTTCTTGACCTTTTTAGTGGTCTTCTTAGTTGTTTTAGTTGTCTTTGCTTCTGTGTCTAGGGCGAGGTTACTGAATGATGAAAAACCAAGGTTGATCCCGATGACTACTGTAAATATCATGATAAACTTTTTTAACTTCATTTTTATTAATTTCCGTCCTAATTTAAGATTACAAGGACTCATTGTACTGAAGCATGGTTACCAAACTATTACAGAGATAATACTAAATTGTTAAGAAATGTTAAAAATCATTACTAAAAATTAAGGAGTTTAATCTGAATGAATAAGCAAAGCCTACAGCTATCAGTCTTGACGGAGGGAGCAGCAATTGTTGCAATGGCGACTGCTTTGTCATTTTTGCCCCTATCAACCCCTCATGGTGCGATTGCAATCCAGCTGGGGGCAATTCCCCTGATTATGTTTTCATTGCGCCGTGGGGGGAAAGCAGGGCTGATTGCCGGGTTTGTGTTTGGGTTGGTTCAAATTGTAGATGGTGTTGCCTTTCGAGGATTTTTAAGTGTCGCTCAGTTGATCCTTGAATTCCCAGTTGCAAGTACGATGTTAGGAATCGGGGGTCTGTTTGCTAATAAAATTGTGATTGTGACGGAAAGTAAACTGAAAATTGATTTATTCGAATTATCACTGGCTGCGGTGATTGCGACTGTTGCGGCGTGGTCCTGTCATTATATTGCTGGTGCGGTGGTCCTACGGGAGTATATGCCCAAGGGGGTTAACCCTTATATTTACTCATTAGCCTTCAATGGGACGTCAGCATTACTTAATTCGGTGGTGGCAGTAATTGTGTTGATTATGATCGCCCTAATGGCACCGCAGCTTTTTGTGGTCACTAATGCCACGAAAAAAAGGATTTAAGGTGACAAACTATGTTGAAGTGATCAGCGATAGTTTGAGCTATAAATCCTTTTTATTTTACGTATTGTTCAATTAAGCGATCTTCAAAATATGTTGGTAGGCTTAATCCGTCGTGAAGGTAGGCATCAAAGCTCCCAAATTCTTTTTTCGCAGTGTCGAAGAAGTGTTTTAGGTAGTCTGGATTGACTCTTAATGCTACACCAACGGATTTTAGCTGTTCCTCGGTAAGTTGCCCTTCAAGTGACTTGAGAATCTTTTCGTTTTCGATTTGCCGAGATGCGTTGGTTTTCAGGTAGTCCTCAAATACTTGGTCTTCACTGACTCCAACACTGGTGAGAATAATAGCTGCTCCAACTCCAGTTCTATCTTTACCAGCAAAACAATGAAAAACAGTTGGCTCATCTTTCTCAACTAGTTGAGTCAAAAATGTTTTATAACCTTGTCTGGCTGAGTTACTGGTAGCTAGCTGTTCGTAAGTGAACATCATATTGTCGTAGACACTACCAGTCTCGGTGATCATTCGCCCCAAACTAGCATTGTTGGCCGTGGCGTCTGCGAGGATATCTAAGTTCTCGTAATCAGCTCCTGGCCACGTAGTATCGGGATCCTTGCTAAGCTCATCTGCTCCGCGCATGTCAACGATACGCTTGATTTTTAAGTCATTAGCTAAGAAATCAACTTGTGAATCTGACAGATCAGCTAACTGGCCACTTCTGTAAAGAAGCCCATCTTTAGTGGTACCATTGGCGGTCGAGTAACCACCAAGTGACCTAAAGTTTGTGATTTGAGGAGTCATAATTTGCCATCCTTTTCGTTTCATTTAAATGAATGATAGCATTTTAATGCTCAAATAGGCAATTGAGTTAATCCTTTTTAACTTTGATTGTTAATGACATCAAGATTGCGATGATAATTAGAGCTACTGTAAAGTAAAAACCAAAGTGACTACCGTTGGTAAATGCTACGGCAGAGCTAACATGATTAGCAGCTTTATCACCAAAAGTCAGTAAACTACTTGCTACTGCAGTGGCAATGGCACCGACGATTTGCTGAATCGTGTTCATGATGGTACTACCATCTGCTGATTGAGGACCACTTAATGAATTCAAAGCATAAGTCTGAGCTGGAGACATTGCCATTGGGGCCCCAATCATCAAAATGATATGGGCAAGAACGATGAACCAGACTGCGGCTGATGCAGGGGCGATAGCAAGTAATGCGGCTCCTACCAACGCAACAATAAAACCTAGTCTGATTGGAAGTTTAGGGCCGATATTATCATAAAGGCGGCCGGCAACCGCAGAAACCAAAGCGTTGATCACGCCACCAGGAAGCATTAGAATTCCCGTCATGGCAACTGGAAGTAGTAACCCGTTTTGAATGAATTGGGGCAAAATGTACATTGACGATAAAATAACGGCAAAGTCAAGCATTACCAAGATTGAGCCGGTTCTAAATTCCTTGATGGCAAAAACCCGAAGATTCAAAATTGGGTTTTCAAGGTGAAGTTGGCGACTGATGTACAGGCCGAGGATAATTAGGCCAAAAACAATAACCCCAAGTACCATTGGATTTGTCCAACCAAATTGACTGGCAAGACTAACCCCGACAACGATACTTGCGAAAGAGAAGATTGATTCAAATAATGACAGAAAATCAACTTTTGGTTTGGTGATAGTTCCAACGTTTGGGGCAGCCTTGATTGCAACAAGCAGGCCAATCAGTAAAATAACAACGAACATCCAGAAGATGTATTGCCAACTAGCGACTCCGAGAATGATTCCAGTAATGGTAGGGCCAATTGCAGGGGCAACCATGATAACCAAGCTGTTGACACCCATTGCAGCTCCCATTTTGTTTGGTGGGAAAATTAACATTGTTACTGTAAACATTAAGGGGAGGATAATCCCAATTCCAAGTCCTTGAATCATTCGACCTGTTAATAAAACTGGGAAGTTAGGTGCTAAAGCTGAAATAATTGCTCCAATTAAGGTGGTACTCAAGGCAAAAATAGTTAGTTGCCGAGTGGTGAACCATTTCGTTAATAGACTGGAAAATGGCAGAATAATTCCAATTACGAGCATGTAACCCGTTACTAACCATTGAACTGACCCATTAGTCAGGTTGAAAATTTGCATTAATTTGGGTAGAGCGATGTTGAGGGATGTCTCACTCAGCATTCCGACGAATGCCCCCATGAGTAATCCGGCCATGGCAGCCCATGGCTTTTTGATATTTGTTTGTTCCAAAATAATTCTCCTTTATTGCTATATCAGTGTTTTTAGACAACTCGATTAGTGTAGCAAAAATAATTTTTTTTCGTAAGCATTATTTTTGAATGAATTATTAACGAAAACCCTTACATACCAACGGACTCTCACTTTTCAGGCGAGATTCTTGTAATTGAAAATTGAAAATGGTTTACTAGCAACAGAAAATAGTTAAGGGGAGGGATTATAGATGACAAAATCAAACAAGTTTTTCTTAGAAAGAAGTAATGATGAAGAGTTTCCATTAATGAGGGATGGTAACACCTTGTCGATGACAAGATTACTTCTTATGATTGTGGGTGCGTTCTTTGCTGAATTCTTAGCATTGATTCCACAGACCTTCTTTCCGAGTGTTCTTAAATCCGGGGGGAACTGGATTGTTCTTTACCAAATTTTGGTACCATTAATTGGATTCTTTTTGATCTACAAATATATTGGAAATCAGCAATTCTCAAACTTATACAAACGAATCAAGTTAAAGGACCTTGGCTTTGGTATCATCATGATGATTTTATCCACGGCTTATTCATCGATTGTGGTTAAAATGATTCATGGTTCTGCAAATATCAATAATTCAGCGTTTGAAAATGGGACTAGAGCCGTTAGAGAAAGCCACTATTTCCACTTTATGGGTGAAAACTTAGTTGCCTTGATGAACGAAGAACTGATGGCGATCATTCCATTCTTAGCAGCGATGGTGATTGCCAATAAGCACTTTCATTTATCTCGAAATGCTAGTATCTGGATTGGTTTGCTAGTGTCGATAATCGTATTTGGAACTGGGCACTATTCCGCCTATAACTGGAACATTGCTCAAATGTACTTGGTAATTGGGGCATCACGGTTGTTTGATACCGGAATCTACATCCGAACTAAGAACATCTGGATCTCATTCATTATGCACTGGGTATTCGATGCAGTAATGTTTGGAATGATTGCTTTTAAATGATGGAGATTTGAGTCACCGAATTATGCAGACATGTGTAACCACCGGTGACTTTTTTTTATTAACAAATCATCATAATAGTTGCATTTTCACTGTGAATATAATATTCTAAACTCATCACTTACAAAAAGTAAGTATCAGGAGGAACAACATGGTCGACGTAAATAAATTAGAATTTGGAATCGAAACCTTCGGCGATATTGTCGCAAACGAAGACGGCAGCTTAAAGACAGCTGGCGAATCAATCAGACAAATCGTCAAGGAAGGCGAATTAGCTGATAAATTAGGGATTGATGTAATTGGAGTTGGTGAGCATCACCGCCCAGATTATAGTGTTTCAAGTCCTGAAATCGTACTCGGTGCAATTGCATCCGTAACTAAAAATATTAAACTCGCAACTGCAGTTACTGTTCTCAGTTCTGACGATCCAGTGCGAGTATACGAAAGATTTGCGACCCTTGAAGGGTTGTCAGAAGGTCGAGCTCAAGTAATGCTAGGTCGGGGATCATTCACCGAATCATTCCCATTATTTGGTTATGACTTGACCGACTATGATGATCTATTTAATGAAAAACTAGAAATGTATGATCAATTAAGAAAAGAAAAGCCAATCACTTGGTCAGGCAAGTTTACTGAGTCATTGAAGAACCAGGATGTCTATCCTAAGACTGATTATGATGGCCTAGACACTTACATTGGAATTGGTGGTTCACCTGAGTCAATAATTAGAACCGCTAAGTATGGCTACAAAGTAATCCTTGCAATTATCGGTGGCCAAGCTGACCGCTTTGTTCCGTACCTTGATTTGTACAAACGAGCAGCTGAACAGTTTAATATGCCAACTCATCCAGTTGCAGTTCATTCTCACGGCTTCATCGCTGATGATGATGACGAAGCGGTTGAGGTTGCTTGGAAGAACATCAAGGCTAACTTTGACCGGATCGGTTTGACTAGAGGTTGGGCACCAATGAGTCGTGACCAGTTCGATGGTGAAACCCGTTCAGGTTCATTCTACGTGGGTGACCCAGAGCGAGTAGCCCAGAGAATGGCTAGAACCATTAAGTTACTTGACCTTGGCCGTTTTGATCTAGTTTACGGGGCTGGTAACCAAACAGCTGCTCAGCGTGAACGCATGATCGAGTTATACGGAACAAAGGTAATTCCTCGCGTTAAGGAAATCTTGTCACAGGAGGGGTAGTCATGGCTGAAATTAAAACAGTTGGAATTCTAGGAGCTGGAAAAGTTGGTATCGTTTTGGCTCAGTTGGCTTTGAAGGCTGGCTATAACGTTCGTATTTCTGGTTCTGGATCCGTTCAAAAGATTGCCCTCACGATTGAAACTTTGGTGCCTGGGGCAATTGCTTCAACTAACCAGGGGGTCGTTAGCAAGAGCGATATTATTCTGTTGGCAATTCCGCTTAGTCGCTACAAAAACATCAATTCAAAATTGCTGAAGGGTAAATTGGTCATTGATGCGATGAATTACTGGTGGGAAACGGATGGAATTCGAGAAGAAGTTCTTGATCCATCGTTGACTTCCAGTGAGCAAGTTCAGCAGTACTTTAGCAAGAGTACGCTAGTAAAGACATTCAACCATATGGGATATCATAACTTGCAGGAAGATGCTCGTCCTGAAGGGGCTGATGACCGCAAGGCATTGTTTGTGACTGGTAACGATCACGAAGCGGTTGATGAAGTAGCAGATTTCGTTAACACAATGGGATTTGATACCGTTATTCATTACAACTTGGCGGATGGAATTATGACCGAACCAGGTAGTGAGTTGTTTGGGGCCAGTCTGTCAAAAGCAGACCTGCAAAACGTTATCGATCATTTTGATGAAACTGAGTTTGGTAAGAAAATTAAAGAAGCTCATGAAGAACAAAAACAATAAGCGATAAATGTAATAGGCACACAAAAAGAGGGAGTGGTACAGAAAGCATACGAAGATGCTTTCGTCGTCCCACCCCCGCAAGACCAACAGTAACTGAGAGCCATGAATAATGGGTCTCAGTCCTGATGGTTACTGCGTGTAGCAAGGATTTGGATGAAAGTAAAAAGGTAGCGATAAATTTCAAGAAAATGAAATTTATCGCTACCTTTTTTCGATTTATCTAGTTATGTTCCAGCGCCGCTTTATTTGTTTTATCCATAAGCTTGACGTTCGTTTATTTTCTATTCAACCACATGGTGAGAGGGAACGTAAATTGGTTGGTGATTTAGAGCTCGGCTGATTGCCTGCTCAATAGCCAGAGGACTATTAACGTTGGTGGCAGCCACTAATTTCTTTTGCTCACGGGCAATGGAAATTGCATGATTGGCCGTGTTGTGGCTGATTGAGTTCAGCATTATCAATACCACATCCGCATGTTTGATTGCTTTGTTCAGATTGGTTTGGATTCCTTTACCACGGGTTTTCTCGTCGTATAGGCATAACTCATCAACGTTGTGAGCATCCACAACTTGTTCGGCAACAGCCTTGTGGTCTCCATAGCCAGCCATAAGTACCTTCTTACCTGACAAGTCATAGTCCATTGTTGGTTTGAATAACTTGGTCTTCCCGTCATTTTTTCTGCCATTAGTAGAATGATTAGTGTGTGATCCTGTCATGGTTAATTACCCCCCTCAACCTTTTTTGTAATTATTCCATACTTTAGTGTTAAAAACCAAGTAAGTTGCTTAACTTTTTTTGCTGATTAGGGAATTAATCTGCCGAATTAGTTTAGTTGATGAAGGAATTTAGATAATTATCAGTTGCTTAGGTGCGGTTGTTAAAACCTCGTTACCTGCTTTGGTTATCAGTAGGTCGTCTTCGATTCTAACGCCACCTTTGTTTACTAAGTAAACTCCAGGCTCAGCTGTGACAACATTATTTTCGACAAGGATTTCCTTATCGAATCGCATTCCCATGTTTGGCCCTTCATGAATATCCAGACCAATCCCATGACCACTACCATGATTATATTCTTTGCCGTATCCCTGTTCGGTGATATAGTCGCGCCCGGCTGCGTCTACCGTCTTGCCATCCTTACCTGGAATCATGACATCGATCATTCTGGCTTGAGCTTCAGCAACTACATCATAAACGTGCTTTAATTCTTCACCAGGATCACCAACGGCAAAGGTTCTGGTCATATCGGAAGTGTAGCCGTCGAAGTAGTAACCGTAATCAACTGTCACTAGTTCGCCTTGCTTAATTTCCTTGGAGGTAGCTGATCCGTGAGGGAGAGCTGACCTGAACCCACTAGCGACAATGGTATCAAAACTTGGCTTAGTGGCGCCGTGCTCCAGCATCCAGTTATTCAACCAATTGGCTGCTTGAAGTTCAGTCCATCCAGGTTGAATGGCTCTTAGCAATTCAGTGTAGCTTTCGCTGGTTACCCTAGTGGCTTTTCTCAAAGCAGCTATTTCCTCTTTATCTTTAACTTCTCGCTGCTTTTCAACCAGTCCGGAGGTTGGAACCAATTTGTCACCAAACAGCTCAGCTAGTTGACGATATAAATCATAGGAAACGGTGCCTTCAAATCCAACATGACTGGCATTTTCACCATCAAGAAATCTTTGAGCGGTTGAGTAATAAGCTCGCGTAATTTCGAATCCGATGTCATCTGGTAAAAAGTTAGGTAAGTCGTCTTGATAGCGGGCATCAGTCACTAGCTCGGCTTTGGTCTTTGTTACGGCAAGACAGCCATCACCCTCCAATCCGGCAAAGCCAACGAAGTAGTATAGGCTAAACGGATTGGTGATGACGATTGAATCAATGCCAAATTTTTCAAAGCTAGCTCTAAGTGCATCTAATCTTGTTGTCATGCTATGTCTCCCTACATTAATTAAATTATTATTAGTTAAATTCTAATTTAGGGGCTATAACAGGCTTTGTCAAGCTGATTAAGTAATTACGATTGATTAGAGGATGGCGGCAAGTCCAATTCCAAGCAGAATCCAACCAATAATAATGGCGATGGTAAACCACTTGTAGTGGACCAGAAGAGCTACATATTCTCTAAATAGCGCAGTCGGCAGGTAATACAGCGGAGTTGGGGCACCAACCCCGTTTGCCTTTAGTCCTACCTTGCGAGCGTAGATTGCTCCTCGAAAAACGTGGAAGTTGTTGGTGGTAAAAATAATGGTGGGTTGGCTGGTATGGTTACCCCAGTACCAATCCATTTCAATCAGTTGTTTGGAAAATTGCATATTTTGAAAGGTAGTGTGGGATTTGTCCTCAAGCAAGATTCGGTCGGCTGGAATTCCCTGTTCAGCTAAATATTGAGCCATTCCAAATGCTTCGGAATACGGTTCATATTTACCTTTGGCGCCACTGACGACAATCTTTGTTTTTTCAGGACTCTTTTGGTAGTACTCAATTGCTTTATCGACTCGGCTTTTGAGAACCGGTGATAAGCCACCACGGCGGATTTTAGTTCCCAGCACGATTATGTAATCTGGGGCAGTTTTGACGGGGAATCTTTGGTAGAGAAAGGAATAGAAGAGGTAGCCAACAAACACCGCGATGAAAGATAGATCAATCATTAGCAAGCTGAAGAGGATTACAACCACGATATTGTTAAGTTGGTAAAGGAAGGCCAGCAAAAAGTAGCTAAGAATCAAGCAAAAGATTAAATTGGTCCCAAAAAATAGGGATAGTTTAGCGGTCAGACTTTTTCCCTCTCTGAGTTGCATTACGTGAGTGTTAAAGATTAGAAGGCCACCCACTAAGAGTGGTAAGAGGACGAAAAGGAGCATCAAGGCAGCACTGAACAATCGACTTTTAGGATCAAAGACCGATTGGAAATCGTGAATTGCCCAGAAAATACCTAAAAAAGAGGTTACTAGGGCAGCGAATGCCACGATTAGCCCAGCGAAAAAACTGCGCCGGTCAAAGAATAGCCGAACTGATGCAGCTAAGATTATCAATAATACGATTATCAGGATTCCCATTAATTATTCCTTTCCAAAATTGAGTTCGTATGCTAACCTTTCTGGATCATTTTTATCATCTACATAAATAATCCCTTGTTGATTAAATCCGCAAGTAGTCACAAGATTTTGCATTCTGATATTAAGTTTGTGGGTATCGATTCGAATGTTATGAATGTTCATGCCGTTTGCGACCGTTAACAGGTTACTAATGAAAAATTTGGCGAGATGATGACCCCGGTAGTCTGCAGACACGGCAATTCTGTGAATAGCGGCGTACTTCTCATCATCATTGGCCCATGAGCCATTTTTGATTACCCGATAGTTCGGATCAGGAGTGGTTAAGAGGACAGCAGTTCCAGCTACCTTACCATCAACGATAAGTAGCCAATTTCGCTCGGCTTCAATATCTTCCGTAATCATTTCAAGGTTAGGATGGCCATCTTGCCACTGAGGGCTACCATCTGCTTTAAGTAGGGCTTTGGCCTGGTTGATGATGCTCATAATGGCGGGGATGTCATTGGGAGTGGCTTTGCGGACATAAATTGTTGGCATAATTGTTCTTCTTTCTAGTTTTCAATTGTGTGAAGTAATTCAGCGACGTGAATTTTGACCGTATCAAATACGGGTAAGGATAAGTCATCTTGGCTGATTGCAAGTGGAAGTTCAGTGCAGCCAAGGATTATTCCTTCAATGTTAGCAGTTGACTGAAGCTCAGCAATAACGGTTAGTAATTCTTGCTTACTTTCTGGTTTGACTATTCCGAGTTCAAGTTCGTCAGTGATGATGGTGTTGACCCGCTCGATTGTTTCTAATGAAGGAACAACAGCTTCGATTCCAAAACTAGCTAGTTTATCCTTGAAAAAACTTCTTTTCATCGTGACTCCAGTCCCAAGTAGCCCAACCTTAGTTAATGATTGGACTTGAATTGAATGGGCCGTTGAATCCAAGATGCTGATGAGCGGAATTGATGATTTCTTCTGGAGTTCGTCAAACACCATGTGGGGAGTGTTGGCGGTCAGAGCAGCTACTTCAGCTCCGGCCTTGGTAAGTGATTCAATGCTAGTCGTTAGCATGGTGACCATTTCATTGATCTTACCTTCTCCCTCCAACGCCAGTAGGGCATAAACGTCGAGACTATCAATTATGATAGGTGGATAACTATGGGGATGCTTTTTCTCAAATTGAGAAGTTAGTTGACTGTAATAGTCGAGGGTGGACTCTGGACCCATCCCACCGACCAAACCGAGCTTTTTCATGTGATCACTCCTTTTGCTTATTAATAAAGATAACCGCTTTTGGTTGAGGTATCAATATTTCGGGGGAAAATGACTAAATTTAGATCGTCTCAAATTGAGCAAAGGTCAAAATATTACCATTTTTGCAAAATATTATCAAAGCCCATAATGACGGGGATTAGTGGTGATTTTTATAAAAGCGGTTACATTCAAATAACGGTTGATGTTATCAACTGTCAAGTTAGTTTGTGAAATGTAGCAAAGTTGGTTGTAAAAATCATACTTGTTGGCAAATTTGTGGAATGAAAGCCATTTCTGAACCAGATACACTACTTGATGGATATAAAAACTTGATGATTCACAATGAATCATCAAAGCGGAGGATATTAATAATGAACATTAAGCGAATTTTATGGGTTAGTGCTGCGATTCTTGGTGGTGCAGTCTCAATGGGAACGGTGAATGCTGGGGCCCAAACTAGTACTGGTAGCGGTGAGCTAGTACCAGTAGCTAGCCAAGCCACGGTTGCTGCTAATGACGACTATAATGCAGCAATCAAGTCTGGGGTTAATTACATCAACAACACCGCAGATAACCTGGGTGATCATGATGCTTGGGACGCATTAGCTATCTCAAGAAGCCCTCAGGGAATGACTAGTGAGCAGGCGGACGCGATATACGATAATCTGGAAACGGATATTAATCATGATCACAGTACCATTACTACACTTGAGCGTGATGCAATCGGCATGGAATCAGTTGGCGGTGATCCAGAATCAGTTCTTGTGAAGGATGAACATGGTGATGATGAAGACTTCGACATGATTCAAGCAATCATGGATGGAACGAAGGATGAAAAAAATAATTATGAAACTTCAATTATCTACGGAATTATTGCGCTTAGTGCCAATGATTATGATGATGAAGGGGTTAGTGCTTCTATTCAATCATTAGTTAAACAATTAGTTGCCAAGCAAGAAACGGGTGGCACTTGGAATTACTTCGGTCGAGTAGATATGACTGGAATGGCCCTTCAAGCTCTTGCAATGCATCAAGATCAACCTGGGGTCAAGGATGCAATTGAGAAAGCTGAAACTGCAATCAAGGATAAACTGTATGTTCCAGCTACTGGTGGTTTTTTGGATAAAACTAGTACGTTTGGTAAAACCGAGAATTCAAATAGTAACGCTATGATTGTTGCTGGTCTTGCAAGCTGTGGTGTTGATGTCACAAAGGGATTGACTGAAGGCGGTAAGTCACCACTCGCAGGATTACTATCATTCCAGCAAAAAGATGGATCATTCATGTGGCAACATGAACAGGCTGGAGCAGTTGTTATGGCAACCCAACAATCTGTCTACGCGCTTGATCAAGTTGCTTACACCCAAACTAAAAAGGGTTCAATCTTCGACTTTGCCAACAACGAGCGCCAAGTTGCTGCGGGGGATAAAGATAAGATGGCTGCAGTTTCAGCTTTAGTTGGCGCTGCCGAAGAAAAACAAAAATCAGTTCAAGCTGATACCAAGCTAAGTGACGCTGACAAGAAAGCAACGATAGCTTCAGTAACCGACTTACTTTCTAAGTACACGGTTCAGATTACGAATGCAAATTCAGCTGAAGACGTGGCAAAGATTAAAAATGAAGGTCTTGATGCCATCAAGAAAGCCACTCCTAAGAAAACAGACGAAACAGATGCCGTACAGACTGCAAAGCTAACCGCAATTTCAACCCTTGTTGATGCTGCTAAGGCTAGACAAGCTGAGGTTATAGCTGATTCCAAGATGAGTGATGAAGATAAGACAGCTACAAATGAATTAGTGAACCAATTGCTTTCAAAGTACACAGTTGAAGTTAACGAAGCCACCAAGGAAGCTGAGATTGCTAAAAGTGAAACTGAAGGGGTAGCCGCAATCAAGGCAGCCGTTGCTAAGCACACGGAAGAACCTTCAAACAACAATGATAACAACGGCAATAACAATCAAGTTGTTAATCCAACGCCTTCACCAATCACTAGTAATGGTTTGCTTGGGGGGATGTTGATCAGTGTACTTCCAAGTTCAACTGATTCATCAACAACTCCTAGCCAAGATAACTCAAATAACCAACCAACTAAGGTGACAGAACCAACTCCCGTAACTACTTCAATGAAATATGTTTTGGGTATCAAAGAAGTTAACTTGTTTAGTGAAGCTAACCTAACCAACATGACTGTTAGCTACGCAAAAGCTAGTCGTAACAAGAGCCCAATGTTTAAAGTAATTGGAATGTTTAAGAATTCTAACAATGATTTGGTATATCAACTGAAAAATACAGTATCTGGTGATCAAGGATATGTATTGAACGACAGTAACGTCATTGTTAATGCATATTACACAAAGAAAGCAACTCAAATCAAAGTGATTAATCCTAAAGGGGTTAATCAATACGCCTCAAAGAACTTAACTCACTTCCAAAAGCACCACAAAAAAGGAGCTAAGGTTAAGGTATCAAAAGTAGTTAAACTTGGTGATACCACTCGGTTTGTCCTTAAAAACGGTGGTTACATTACCGCAAATAAGAAACTTGTCAGTGAGATTGGGTAATAATCTGGTCTAACAAAGTCCCTGGTGTTGGTCCAACTAACATTGGGGATTTTTTAGGAAGGAGGAGTTAGGTTGTCGAAGAAAAAAATTTTTGGGTTAATCGCTAGCTTGTTGATTGTGGTTGGAATGCTGTTTGGAGCAATGGCGACGTTGAACAATTCAGCTGATGGTAATTCAGACCAAACAACGAGTGCCCCGGCCCATAAGGCAAGCCATGAGAAACAGGCTGACTCAACAAGTCAAAAAGAGCAGGCAAAGAAGCGAAAGAACCCTACCAAAAAGTTAGCAAACGCTAAAAAGACAAATCGGACTGCCACTCAAAGTAAACAGAGCGATAAGCAAGATAACGCTGGGACAGGTAGCGAAGGCCAAGCCGATTCTCCAAGCGCAACTAAGCAGGCAGAAAATCAAACTACTGGAAAGCACAATGCTACTAAGCCCAGCAAATCAAAGACAGCGCCCAAAAAGGTAACCAAGAGAAAAGCCTCAGCGGTAAAGTCACCAGTCGTCACTCATAAGCTCATTAGTAGAAGTAGTGGTAAGACTGCCACCCTCAGTATTTACGGACCAATCAGTGAGGGGAATAAGAAAATCGTTTCCGAAAAAGTGAAAATTCACTCGGGTGATATGGTCAGTGATGTTCTCAAGCGGGTTTGTGCCGACAAGCATATTCCACTTTCATATAAGGGAGCTAATAGCACGGTTTATGTTCGTGGAATCAATGGCCTGTTTGAATTTGATAAGGGAAATGAAAGTGGCTGGTTGTACCGAGTAAACGGCAAGTTTCCTGATAAATCATGTGGGATTTACAAGGTCAAAAACGGTGCCAATATTCAGTGGCTTTACACCGAAAATCTAGGACGTGACCGACATGCGCCAAGCTGGAAATAGGAGAAAATTATGAAAAAACAATTACTAATTACAATGATGGCTGGACTGGGCATTGCAGTGGGGGTTAGCTTCACACCAACGCATGCCCATGCAATCAGTTATAATACTGCGGTCAACCGTGGCGTTAACTTTATTAAGTATCACACTAAGAAGAGTCAACTTGATAGCTGGGACGCCTTAGCGATTCGGAGATCGCCGAAGAAAATGACAAAGGCTTGGCGACAACTGTTATATCGAAACATTAAAAGCGACTTTAAAGAGCTTGATGGCCATTATGCAGCAACTGACTATGAAAAGGCTTTGATTGGAACGGTTGCCGTTGGTGCAAATCCAACTAAGTTTCAGGGTAAGAATTTGGTTAATGGAGTAATCAAAACTGCTCCAAAGAGTGGAATTAACGGCCAGATCTATGGGGTGATTGCTTTAAGTACCAAAAATTATGGTAAGAAGAGTAATGCCACGGTTAAAAAGCTGGTTGGCCAAATTGTTAAATCCCAAAATTCAGCTGGTGGCTGGTCGTTTGGAACCAGTAAGAGTGATGCTGATATTACAGGGATGGCCTTACAAGCTCTCGCAATGCACCCAACGTACAAAGGGGTCAAGGGAGCCGTTTCCAAGGCAAATTCAATGCTTAAGCGCACTGCATTTTTGAAGAATACCGGTGGCTTTTTGATTAAGGGGTCATTTACAAAACAGGAAAATTCAAACTCAAACGCAATGGTGTTAGCAGGACTAGCAGCTAATAAAATCAATGTTGCTAAGGAATATCATGGGAATCATGGAGCTAACCCTGTTTCCCGACTAATCCAGTTTCAAAAGAAATCTGGTCAATTCAGATGGCTATTGAATAGTAATAAAGGAGCCTTGTATATGGCTACTCAACAATCGGTTTACTCGTTAGAACAGTACCAATACTATCGGGCAGGTAAGGGTTCTATCTACAAGTTTTAGGAGGAATTCATAATGAAGCGAAGTAAATTTTGGAAGATTTTTAGCTGTTTAGTGATTGCGTTAGGGCTAGTGTTTAGTGTTGACGAAACAATTAGTCAGACGGCATCAGCAAATAGTAACGTTAGAACAAGCAAAGCTGCCAAGAGCCACGCAACGGAACATGGTAAGCAAACCAAAGCTAAAAAGAGCAAGAAGACTTCAAAGAAAAAGACTAGTAAGAAATCGAAGAAAACTTCAAAAAAAGCGAAGAAGTCTAGCAAGTCAAAGAAGACTAACAAACCTAAGAAAAGTAAGAGCCAATCAAAAAAGCCTGCTAAAAAGAAACCAGCAAGTCAAACAAGTAAACCCCAAGAGAGCAAACCAGCTCCCACTGTAAGTTCTCAACCAGTTCAACAACCTGTAAGTCCAGTTATTCTTAACGCTGGTGGGTTGATTTCCGTTACTAATGGTAGTCAGTCAGTATCAACAAACACCAATACCAGCAGCAGTTCGAGTCAGGCAACCACTAATTCAAACAGTGATTCAACTAGTACTCCTGTTGATCCAGCCAAGGATAGCGTCAAAGTAGATGTCTATGGCCCAATTAGTAAAGGCAACAAACTATTGACTTCTGGATACGTAAAGGCAAATAAGGGAGATACTGCATTTACAGTCTCCCAACGGCTTTTTAATCAAAACGGGGTAAAAATCGATTATACTGGTAGTGGTAGTACCGTCTACGTTTCAATGATCGCAGGATATCGGGAAATGCAACTTGGTTCCATGAGTGGCTGGCTCTACAGAGTTAACGGAACCTTTCCTGATGTATCTTGCGGAACCTATTCTGTTAAGACTGGAGATACAGTTGAATGGATGTACACAGAAAATATGGGACAAGACCGCAACGCTCCAATGGGTTAAAGTCGCGGTTAGTCTTTGAACAACTGAATCCGTGGGTAATGTTTACTTACTATATTTTGACGATTGCGTTTTCAATGACTTTTATTCACCCAATCTTTTTGGGGTGTGAGTTATTGATCGTCATTCTGTTAAACGTGGTTTCAAAAAATGGCAAGCAACTAGTGGCCGTTTTGCAAGGAAGTCTGTTCATGATGGCGTTTATCATGATAATGAACCCAATTATCAATAATCACGGAACGCATATTATTATGACTATTGGTGGAACGATAATCACGGTTGAAGCAGTGGTGTATGGGGCGTTGATGGCCTTGTCACTAGCAATCGTGATGGTGGTGTTTGTTTCCTATAACAAAAGTTTTACCAGTCAGAAATTTATGTATTTATTCTCCCGAATATCACCACGGTTGACGTTACTTACCCTGATAACCATCAGGTTTGTTCCGCTCTTTATTCAACGGTTTAAAAATATCGTGACGATTCAAGCGACACGGGGGATTCAAATGACCAGTGGTAGCGTCAAGCATCGAGCCAAATCGGGGATGAGGTTGTTAGAGGTGCTGTTAGTCAACTCCTTCTACAATGCATTGCAAACCGCTGATTCGATGACAGCTCGGGGCTACGCAAGTGGTAAACGGACTAGCTATGAACGGTATCGATTTACCCTCCGAGATTTTGTTTCCTTAGGGTTATTACTCGTTGGTAGTGGGATTTGTTTTTACTCTGCGACCAAGGGTGTTGGCCGGCTGGCGATTTATCCAACTTTAGGAAAAGTTGGGTTGAGTGCGAGTGGAATTGGTGTGCTTGGATTAGTAATTCTGATTTACAGTTTTCCAATAATTCTTGAAGCTTGGGAGTGGGTATGGTGGAAATTATCAAAACTGAAGGGCTAAGCTTTCAATATTCCTTAGCTGACAAGAAAAGTTTAAATAATATTGATTTAACAATTGAAAATGGTGATTTCATCACACTTGCTGGGAGCTCCGGAAGTGGGAAAACGACTTTGCTCCGGCAGTTAAAATCGGAACTTTGGCCAGTTGGAAAACGTGAGGGTAGGGTGCTGTACCAAGGTGAGCCAATTGATGAATTGGATGCTCGGGTTAGTGCCCAGAAAATCGGCATGGTTTTTCAAAGCCCTGACGATCAGCTGGTGATGGATAACGTAATTCAGGAACTGGCCTTTTCATTGGAGAATATCGGGTTAGCTCCTGATGAAATTCAAAAACGAATCGCTGAGCTGGTTAACTTTCTTAATTTGCAGGATATTTTATACGAGTCCGTTCATAATTTATCTGGTGGTCAAAAGCAGATGGTCAACCTGGCAGCCGTGCTGATTTTGAGGCCCCAAGTGTTGCTGCTAGATGAACCAACTGCTCAGCTGGACCCAATCGCTACCAAGGAATTTATTTCGTTATTAAAACGGGTGCACGATGAGTTAGGAATTGCCGTACTGATCAGTGAGCATCGGTTGGAAGACGTGATTCCATTGTCCAACAAACTATGGTTGATAGACGAAGGAACCATGCAGTATGAAGGTGACGTTACGGGTGGCCTTAAAGCAATGTGGGCTAGTGATAAGTTGACTAACTTTATCCCTGACGTTCCGTTTGTCTTTTTGAAGACGGGGCTGACAGATAGTAATGCCATTTCCAAGTTGCCGTTGACGGTCGATAAGGGCAAACAAATTCTGCAGAACCAGCAAATTGATTTAGTTGGGAATCAAGCAGCACCACAAGCCACTCCAGGTGAAGAGACGGTTAAGGTGGCCCGAACTTCGTTTGAGTACACCAAAAACGGGTTGTACGTTCTGGATAACTTGAACCTGACCGTTCATAAGAACGAGTGGTTGGCAATTATCGGTAAGAACGGAACTGGGAAAACCACGCTACTGAAAGTGATCATGGGAATTTTGACTCCCAGACGGGGTAGCATCAAGGTCCTAGGTAAAAAGCTCCGGTCCTGGAAACAGGCAGATTTGTACAACGAAATTGGCTATCTGTCACAGAATCCAGCGGATTACTTTACTTACGATTCAATTGAAGAGGAGTTCTTTAATCGGGCTGAGCAGCTAAAACTTGATACTCCCAATGAAGCGGCTGAGGGGATGATGGCAGAGCTTGACCTTGCTAAACTCCGAAAGCAAAACCCACACGACGTTAGTGGGGGTGAGCAGCAATTAGTTGCTCTCGGTCTGATTTTAATGTCGAGCCCCCGAATTCTATTGTTGGACGAACCAACCAAGGGGTTAGACCCATTGCGACGCTTGCGGTTAGGTAAGTTGATCAAACAGCTTCAACTAGATAAGCAATTGTCGATCATCATGGTTAGTCACGACATGGAATTTAGTGCGCGGTTTGCTGATAAATGTGCATTGATATTCGATGGTGAAATTGTTTCGGAAGACGAACCCCACAAGTTCTTTGCGGGAAACTTCTTCTACACAACGGTGGTTAACCGACTGTTGAGAAACCAATTGCCAAATATCATCAATAGGGAAGAGGTCAGCCGATGAAACTGAAATCAATTCAGGCTCATGGTGGCCTGATCTTAGCAATTATTATCATGGTTGTGGCCTTGGCTTCGATACTGGTATTTAAGGGTGATCACTACTTGGCGTTTAGCTTTGCCTGTTTGATTGCCAGCATGTTACCTTTTTACTGGGACTTTGAAGTTAACCAGTTGCGGGCTAGGGAGATTGTTTTCCTGGCTGTGTTGGCAACGGTGGCGGCAGTGGCTCGTGTACCGTTCGCGCCTTTACCTAGTGTCCAACCGACAAGTTTTATCATTATTGTGTCGGCGTTGGCACTGGGGAAAGACTCAGGATTTATTATTGGTTCAACGGCCGCAATTGTTTCAAACCTTTTCTTGGGTCAAGGGCCATGGACCCCGTGGCAGATGTTTTGCTGGGGGATGATGGGGGTGACCGCAGGAATTATTGGCAAGTATAAGTGGTCGCAAAATGTGAAAGTCCTTTGTGTATTTGGGTTTGCCTGGGGGTTCATTTTCGGTTGGATCATGGATCTATGGTATGCACTGGCCTACGTTCAACCATTAAACATGAAGACGTTTATTGCTGCGTTTGTGGCTAGCGCCTATTTTGACCTTGCCCACGCCCTTTCAAACGTATTCTTCATTGCCTTATTCTATAAGTCCTGGTACCGAATAATAATGAGATTCAAGCAGAAATATGGGTTGTTGGATGAAGCTGAAATTAAATAGTAAACAAAACCGGTGATAATTTCGAATTGGAGTTATCACCGGTTTTTTCTATTTATCTAGTTGTTGATACACTTTGAATTGCAATTGTTTTCCGTCTTTCATACAGTCTAAATAATGCGTAGCCGATCAGGCCAAACAGTCCAGGACCTGCAAGTTCATAGATGTGTTTTCACTGCCTGATCCAACTCCTTCTCACCAGCGGAGCTCTCTTTATGAATGCAAGTCAGTTACTTTTCTAATCATAACTTCATGTTTGTTATTTTGTTTTAATTATTGATTGACTATTAATTTATCAGAATCTGTGCCAATGTCAAGGCTAGAATTCAAATTTTTCAATGAAAGTAATTCTAGTTGAATAAAAAATGCCGTAACAAAGGCGTTACAGAACCGATTTAAAATAAATGATTTCGTGGTAGGATTAAAATACTTTAGGAAAGCGAGACTAATCTTTGATTAAAAAATCTGCCCGTGATGCTCTCGGATTTATCATTATCGGAATAATTTTTGACGTTTTCTTAATTCCTTTTGAGCTCATTATGCACCGACCGATTTTGAACGGAATGGTTCCAATTTTTGAATCGATTAGTCGTAAGCCAGTCGTTGCTTTCGCTATTGCGGAAACGACTGCTTTTTGTTGGCTTTTGCTATTTATGGTTATTTTATTCTTTAGGTGGCTTAACGCAGCGTTAAGAAAACAAGATATAAAAAAGTAAGGGTCGCAATTTGCGACCCCTCACTTTTCTATTTCAGCAAGTCTTTCTTCTGCTTTTCAAATTCATTCCGGTCAATTACACCCGCGTCCAACAACGATTTTAACGTTTTTAGCTGTTCGAATTTATCTGGAGCAACCACGTTATTGAATTGATTTGGAGCAACTGGATGTTCCTCAACTCGTTCAAATTTGATCATTGAATTATCTTCAAATCTGGTCCCATGTTCTTCTGCTTGATCTTGTTCAATTGATATCAAGATTGGAATAGTGATGGTAGCTGGGATTAGATAGATATTTAGCTCATTGTTAGCGGCATTTTCATAATACTTTTTGATTGCGAGAAGTCCCTGCTCATATGCTTCAAAGTCAGATTTATTGGTTGAAATCTTAGTTGATTCAGCCTTAGCAGTTTTCTCGTCTTTGAATGCAACGTAAAGATTATTCTTAAGTGGAATGATAACCACTTTATCAAGAATATTTTTACCAGCTGGTTCAATACTGTCAGCTAGGGTAGGGAATACGTTCTTTTTAAGAGCTGGTGTCATTTGTTTGAACTCATCAGCCTGAACAGCAATCGATGAAGCATCGGTAATCAAAGGAATTGGATTCTCGTAATTAGGATCAATGATAATTGGCCGGATGATTTGGCTCATATCGGTTACCGATAACGAGAGTAGGGTGGCGATTTTTTCGTACTCAACTAGTTTCTTAAACCACTCATCTTGGTGATTGAGAATTAGGTCACGGAAGTAATTTGATCCTTCAATATCCTTAACGATAAATCCGGATTGATCCAATGAATTCCAGCCACTAACGGGGGTAATGTGATTATCAAACAATTCGGTCATTTGGCGCCGCAAATCATTATAGCCAATTTTGCCACTAATAATTTCTTCAGGCATATTGATAATCGTACCGTAATCGTTGAGAGCAAAGTTGGCAGGCATTGATTCTGCTGAGTCACCCTCATCGTCGACGTTAGGAGCAAGTACTTTAGCGAGTCGGTATAGTGATCGAACAGTTTCTGTTGTCCCAGTAATGGCAAACTCATGTTGTTTGTTTGAAAGGTAAATAACATTCTTTTCCCGTTCAACATTTTTAATTGGTTCGAAACTATATTCTTTAGTGCGTTGGCGATGGGTAGTTGGATTGTCACCGACGAAATAAACACCACGGTCACTTACTGTAATCGTTCCGTCAATGGTTGGTTCCAGACTAGACCGGTCCATGGATGCCTTGGGTTTCTGCAACAACACTGCTGGGCCCTTATAGTAAATGGTGTTCGAGTGATCTTCGTCATCGCCACTTAAAATTGCTCCAATAAAGCCAACATCTAGGTGAAGGTAGAAGTGCATCTTAATTTCCTGCATCAATTTGTCATCGTTTTCTAAAGTTAGAATACTGACAACGTTTGATGTATTAGGGCTACCCTTAGCCAAAATTGGGAGGACTTCGCTAAAGTTAGTACTCGTTATCCGCTTGAAGTTTTTGTGTAGTTGTTTGATAACCAAATCATCAGCAAGGACGAACGAAAGTGTGGTGAAGTGACTATAATTCTCATCTTGGAGTTTGTTGATGGTGTCGTTATCGTTGACCACAGCCTCATACTCCATGAACATTCTCAGTACTTGGTTGAATGTGAGTTTAGTGTCAAAGTAAGCGATTTGGCTGGCAAATTCATTAAAATGATTAATTATTGTTTTAATTTTTGGATCAGTTTTAAATAAATTTATAAGCGAATCAGTCATATAAATTACCCCATTAATATAGATAGATTAGTTATTCTAACAACAATTATACACTTTTTAATCAGTTTGAATAATGTCATGTATATTTGACAAAGTAAATAATATGAGTATTATATGTCATATATAGATGACAGAAGGAGCGAAAGGGATGAATCGAGTTCGTGAGTATCGAAAGCGACAAAAACTGTCCCAATTTGAACTTGCAGAGAAGATTGGGGTTGCTAGACAAACAGTGAATTTGATTGAAAATGATAAGTACAACCCAACGTTGAAACTTTGCGTTGACCTGGCAGTTACGCTTGGAACTGATTTAAACACACTATTTTGGAAGGTGGATGAGAATGATGACTAAGGAAACAATCATGGATAAAATAATTAAACGTTTTTACGGAATTTCAGGACCACTTGATGAGTATCGGCGAGCAGAGATTAATCAAATTGGGAATAACTGCTTTATGATCTTGATTATATATATGTTTCTGAGTAGCTTTGCGGCTTTGATCTTTTATACGCGGTTTCCTGAGGCGACCTTCTTTGCCTTGATATTTATGAATTTGGGCTTTTTGCTTTATGGTGTCTTTATGTATATTTTATTCAAAGTGGCCAAACTAAACCTTACAGAAAATGAAGTACCAGCGGATAAGATTAAGGATGCCAAGAGGCAGGCAGCCAGACGCGGACTATTAGCCGGTTTTGAATTTCCTGTCCTTATGTATGGGTTTACCGTTTTGACTTCTTGGGGCATGAAAGAGCCTATTTTACCTGAGATTTTTTCACTTAAGCGGATAGCCTTTTACGTCATTGCTGGTGTCTTGTTTGGGGTAATGATGTGGCTGATTTGTTTAGCAAGAATCACAAAGGCTAAGTAAATAGCATTGGTCTTGGTCATATTTACCCGTTGTTCTATAATTAACTTGATGAATTAACCCAGAAGGGAAAATTAACATGAGATCAAGTTATGAACGTTTAATCAAAATTGGTATAACGGCGTTGCTTATTTGTTTTTGGAGCGTTAGGCACTTTATCATGCAGACATACTATGGTTATAAGGGTTGGTGGCTGATACCATCTCTGATTGTTTGGTTTATCCCGATTATTGTGGGAACATATTTCTTACTGAGATATATGAAGGATAAGTCAAAAAACGACCTGGGTCTGGCAGCCTTGATTGCACTACTGACGGTGTTTTCCTTTAAACTGTTTCGAATTTTTCCCTATCGGACTTTGTTTATTCCGGCCTTGTTATTACTGACGGGGTGGATGCTTGGGTGCGTCATTCTCAGAGAAAAGCGGCCGAAAGGAATAAGCACGGTGGCAATCTTGGCCTTTCTAGGAACACTTTTTTGTTTATTATCACCAACCAGTAGCGCCCGGCTGTACTTGTTTGGGTACTATCCTTCAGCGGATGCGATTATCACTGATTTAAGAACTTTTAATCAAAGTGGCTATACGAATAAAAGTCGGGATTATGCGATTTATTTTCCTGAGAAACCAGCAATCAAGGAACTGTTCGTTTTGAGCGAAAACAGTTTTGATAATAAGCGATACACGAACCTTGAAGTAAAGGTCACCAGGTATGGAATCTTTTATGTGCCGACTGAGAATTTTTGGTGGAAAAGTTAATAAAATAATAGCTTCAGGGATAATTTCAAATTAATGAAGATTATCACTGAAGCTTTTTTAATGCCTTAACCACAATTAGTAAATTAGCGGTTGAATATATTTATCGAAGTATTTATCAAACGTTGCCTGATTTGGTTTATTCTCCGGTCGTAATTCTTTATGAATGTGAATCAGAGAATCATCAACATCGTACAGGTGTAATTTGCCCTTGACCGGGAAAGGTTCAATGAAATCTTCAACTTCGATTTGCCAGGCATAATCGCGATCCCCGAGTTTCTCGATATCATACAGATTTACGATGACAAAGGCATGGCCAGGAATGGTACCTTTGATTTTGCGTTGGGTAGTGCAAACTAGCAATGGACCACGGTAATCAGTCTTCCAGGAACGGTATTCTTCGACTTTATCACCCATGAAGATTTCGTTGGCGTAGTCGGCTCTGATGGATAAGGCTTTCATGGTGGGACACCTCCAAGTTGTTTTTATGTAAAGTATACAAACATTTGAAAATAGAGTGTTGAATTAAGCTTGAGTATAAAGAAAAAGACAACGACTCCCCCAAAGAATCGTTGCCTTATTTCAATTCACCTATATTCCTCTCGCTAACATCATCAATCCCAACGAGATTACCGACATAAACGTACTCAATGATAAAGTTGATGCCATCTCCCGTTCCGCCACGTGGTACTGGTTTGCAAAGATGGTCGAGATTGCAGCGGTCGGAATCCCCAACGTCATCAATGCCATATCCATCGTTACTTTTGGCGACTTGAAGAGGATCATGAAACCAAAAATAATCAGCGGTAGGAGAATGTTCTTTGACAGAGCATTGACCCAGACTGCCTTTGAAAAGCTTGGCCGTTCTGAGTACAAAATCACTCCTGATGCAAACAGGGCTAATCCACCAGTTGCGTTACCAAGCACTGAGAAGACCCGTTGCCATTGCGGTGCGATCTGAACTCCAAGCATTGATAGTGCAAAGGCAAGGACTGGTGCCCAGGCTACCGGTTTCTTGAATGCGTCCTTCATAATCTGAAATCCACTTACATCTGAATCTGCGCTGTCTGACGAAAGGAGCATTACCGCAATTGGAATCTGAACGATGTTCATTACTAGACCACCAATAGTGACAAGCAACGCACTGTCATGAGGGAACAGAGTCCCTAAAATCGTTGGCCCGATAAACGGAACGGCAGGCCCAGCAATTGTTAGAGCGTGGAGGGTTGCTAGGGATTTTGTTTGGTGAAAACCATACTTTGCAATCAGGTAGACAATGATAAACCCACCAGCCATACCAGCAAAAGTCCACACAGCAACGTCTAGCCGACTAAAAATTTCATCTCGATTGGTGCTCAACACACCACCAAACAAACTTAGGGGCAGAGTGTAATTAAGGACTAGTTTATTGATCCACCCAGCCTGTTTTCCAGAAAAATCTTTTTTGCTAGCTGCGTAATATCCAAGAAGCAGGGTAACTACGATTGGTAGCAGGGCACTTACTAAGGACGATACCATTTTGTTCATCTCCACGTTATTTTTAAGTGATTATTAAATGTTGATTAGAACCAACAGTCGACAAAAACCGTTGTTTAGTATAGCTTATTTAGAAAATATGTAAACAGCTAATTGCTAAAAATTAAAATAAAATGAGCGAATTGACAATCGTTTGCGGGGGATACTAATTATTATTTATCAGACTACTTATTAGTTCGATTTAGTTATCTGTGATTTAATAGACTGGAAGATGTTTTGGGGAAAACACGGGGGAAACGTATGAAAAAAATTATTCGGAGCATCGTCTTCATTGATGATACTGGGAAGGAAAAACAGTTTGATGGGTTGAGTAGTGATACCCAGAGTGTTTTGCGATTGGATCCCGCTAGAACTAACGAGATTCATAGTCAAAATGTTAGACTCACCGCTGAGGAGAACGAACAATTAAAGTTGTTCTTCGAAGACGAAACTAGGGAAGCACGGTTTCAAGAGATTTTCGATAACGATGAATATAGCCAATTTTATTGTCAAACTGATGATGGTGAAGTTTTTAGATTTCCTATGGAGAGTGTCCTTTACTCGATTAAAAAGGTTCCAGTAAGCGGGATTGTTTTAAGCCTGAGGTTTTGAATTACCGACATAATCACTATGCTATAATGGACATTGTCATAATTTTATTCATTGGGGGATAAAACATTGTCTACAAGGAAAAAGTTACTGACCAGCTGGGCGCAAATACTCGGACTGGCTTTTTTTACTGCTGTCTGTTTTGGTGGCGGTGAGATTTCTAGTCAGGCTCAGAGTGTTAACAAGCCAATCAAACCCGTTATGTACACGGTTCATAAGCCGGTAAAGGCAGTGCCGACAACTGCGAAAAATGAACCGATTGTTTTTCTTCACGGGTTTAATGGGAAGTACTGGTCAGAAAAGTATTTAATCAATAGTCTCGCTAAACACAAGCATGTGCGGAAGGGACTCAAAGTGTACGTTGATGCGGGGAACCGGATCAAAATCACCGGGAATTATAAGCAGTCAGCAACGACTCATAATACGATTGCTATTATCATGAAAAATAATCGGGCGGGGGATTACGTATTTACCCGTCAGCTCAACCAAGCGATGAACAAGTTAGCAAAAACATATAAGTTCACAAGATATTCCGCCGTTGGCCATTCGATGGGGGCATACACTTGGGTTAACTTTTTGGAGACCCACCCTAAGTTTGAAAAGCATGCCAAGATTGACCGACTGGTAACGATTTCTGGGGCTTTCAACGGGGTGCTAAGGTTCAATGGCCCAATGTCGATGGCTACTGGTAATGCTCGTTACCTCTTCAATGATGGGTATCACATCAACCGGTTTGGTCGGAAGGGCCGGCCGATGATTATTCATCCGGAGTTCAAACACTTACTGAAGTTCCGAAAGAATCTACCGCGAGGACTTAAGATTTTAAATATGTATGGTGATTTAGGCAACGGAACTAGATCTGATGGGGTGGTTACCACCGTTTCTGCTCAGAGTATTCGGTATTTGGTTAAAGGGCTGCCGATTGCTTATCATCAAAAACGGTTTATGGGGTATAATGCCCAGCACCGAATGATCCATATTAATAACCAACCAGTTAAGAAAAGCATGGCCAAATTCTTGTTGGGATAAGCTAGATTATGAAGAGGCATTGCAGATTGTGAAATTTGCAGTGCTTTTTTTAGTTTGCTCAGTTATAATTAATCTTATATGGGGAGATGAAAAGTTTGAGAAAAATTAATGGCGTAATACATAATTTGTTGAAAACGGTTACGGCCGCCGGAATATTGCTGGTAGCGTCGGGAACTGTGGCAACTGCGAACGATGGTTTGACAAGCAGTTCATTAGCTCAATCGCCGGTCACTGCGACAACTGATCAGACCGGCATTAGTATGACAACCTATGAGAATAGTAGTGCGACTGAATTAGCCCAAATGGTTCGGTCTGGAAGAGTCACTAGTGAACAACTGGTTAAGCTTGCTTATAACAAACTTAAAGCTGATAATCCGACACTTAATGCGGTTATCACAACCCGTGAGGCAGATGCTTTGAAGGAAGCTAGGGAATTAAAGGATACTGGCCAACCGTTTTATGGAGTTCCAATCCTGATAAAGGGATTGACTCACACAATTGCTGGTGGTGAGAATTCAAATGGACTTGCTTTCAATAAGGATGTGGTATCTAAAATTGATAGTCGGTTTGTTCAACAGGTGAGAAGTGATGGCTTTATTCCAATTGGCCAGACAAACTTTCCGGAAATGGGATTATTTAATGTGACGAGTTCGATTGCGTATGGTAATGCAAGTAACCCGTGGAATACTGACTATAATCCAGGTGGTTCTTCTGGTGGGTCAGCTGCGAGTGTTGCTGATGGGATTACGCCAATCGCAACAGCTAACGATGCCGGTGGTTCGATCAGAATTCCTGCATCATGGACTGGTTTAATTGGATTAAAGCCAACTCAAGGAATCATCAAAACTGATGGTAAGAGTGCCCCAGGAGTAGTTAACTTAGCTGAAACTAAATCAACGGCAGACCTACAGACATTCTTTGATACCTTTAAAGGAACTAATATTGAGGCAACTCCTGCCCCAGCTAATTTGAAATCTTTGACGATTGCATATTCGACTAAGTCACCGGTTGGAACGCCAGTCAGTGATGATGCGGTTAAGGCTGTTGAAAATACCGTTGCTTTCTTAAAGTCCCAAGGATTTAATGTTAAGCAGGTTGATGCTCCAGTTGATGGCGTTAAATTGATGCAGGGATACTTTGCCAACTCACTTAGCGAAGGATCATTTGCGGAGTATCAGGCTAAACAAAAGCTTGGCCGAGATTTACAATTTAATGATGTTAATCCGATTACCTACGCTCTATATCGAGCTAGCGTAAAGGCAAAGAATGATTCGACTGCTTATTCAACTTTAATGAATCAAACAAAGGCCGATTTTGCGGATATGCAGTCCAAAATGGCTGAGTTTCACAAGCAATACCCAATTTACTTAACACCAACAACGGCAACGACTGCACCAAAAAACGATGATCCAATTGTGTTACCAGCATACGCTGAAAAAATTAAGCAAATGGACAGTCTTGATTTTAATGGCCAGATGAAGTTGATCTACGATGCTTGGCTACATGGTTTAAGCAAGACGCCATTTACTCAACTTGCCAATATTAGTGGCGACCCAGCAATTAGTTTACCAACCTACGTAAGTGGCGCTAATATGCCACTGGGAGTTCAACTAGAAGCGGCAAAGGGTCAGGATGAAACGCTGATTACAATGGCTAAACTGTTTGAACAAAATAATCAATTTAAGATGTTGAGTCATAGTGATGAGAGTGTAACTCAGCCTAAATCTGATGCCAGTGGACTTGTTTCTAGCGGTAACTGGTCCGCTCTAATCAACGTCAAACCACCTTATGCTGGAGTGCCAGCAAGCAAAGCTCCAGTTAAGGTCAAAGAACAAAAGCAGCCAGTGACTGAGATTTTGGTTTACGCTAAGAAATCAATGTATATGTATCAGCACGCAACCTTTACTGAGAGTCAAAAAGTAGAGAAAATCAGTAAGGCTACTCGGCCATACAGAGATACCCTGTTAGTTACCGGCTATAAACGGTCAACTGAGGGTAGATTGAAGTACCACGTTATTGATACCAGAAATGACAAGAGTGGTTACATCACTACAAGACAGGACTTTGTTGAACCACTGTTTTATTCGACATTGCCATCGTCTAAGCAAATTAAGGTTATCAATGCTCATGGGATTTACCAGTATGATAAAGACAATTTGACTAAAAAGTTAGCCTATGAAAAGAAGGGGACGACTTTAAAGGTCAAAAAGATCACCCATGATGGTAACGTCACGAGATTCCAACTTACGAATGGTAACTACGTGACTGCCAACAAAGAGTATGTGATGGCTATAAAGTAACATTTAACTAAAAAAACATCTCAAAATTCAGATATTTCTGAATTTGAGATGTTTTTTGTTAGATAAATGGTCTTCCCTGAGCTAACCACAAGCCAAGAACGCCAACGACAACCAGGCCAATAATTGCGTCCCAGACCAATCCAGTAGTGAGTTGCTTTTTGTTTTGCTTGGCAAACGCAATTTCAATTAGGGCAATTGAACCAAGGGCAACGATGATTTTGATAATGCTCATTGATGGGTTGTATTTGAAGGTTTCAATGAGTAAGAATATTCCGCTCCCAATTGCTACCAGGTAAAGAACCCGAGCAATCATCTGCCAAACAATTGGGCGTTGGGATGATCCAAACAGATCAATTAGTACGACAATCAATAGCAGTACCCAAGTTATTAAGTGAATCCAAAGCATAAAATGTCATCTCCTGTTTGTTTAATAATAATTGTACCGCTATCTTGGCCTGGGAAAAGAAAAAAATCCGCCAGCGATTTGATAATCGTTGACGGGTCTTTATTAATTTTGAACTTGTCTAATTGTTATCCGTTAACGTGACCAGCAAAGCTAGGCATGAACGCACTGTTGATGGTTTCGATATCAACATTTTGACCTGGTTGTGGAGCAGCAACGAATTGGTTGTTACCGATGTAGATAGCAACGTGGTGAGTTGCGCCTTGGGCTCCCCAGAATAGCAGGTCGCCAGGCTTAGCAGCTGAAACGGCCTTCTTGGTTACGTGGCTTTCTTGGGTAACGGTGTAGTGGCCGAGTTTGATATTAGCGGCTTTTTGGTAAACGTAGTCGGTAAGACCTGAACAGTCCATACCGCTGAGTGATTCGCCACCCCATACGTAAGGGATGTTTTGGCCAGCTAATTTCTTAGCCAAACTAACAACTGCTTGAGCCTTTGAATCTGAAGTACTGCTACTTGAAGTAGTGTTATTTGCAGATTGGGTAGTAGTGGTTGTCGTTGTGGTCTGAGTTGTTGGGGTGGTTGTGTAACCATTGGTAGTTGCTGATTGTTGGTAAGTTGCGTAGTTATTGTAATTGTTGTAGCCATTGTTGGCATAGTAACTAGCGGCTTGAGTTTGTTGGGCGTTAGTGTAAGTGTCGGCACTAGCTGAAGTAGCTGTTAGTGCTGATCCACCGAGAACTGCGCCTGCAAATGCTAATGATAATAAACTTTTTTTGAATTTCAAAATTACACCTCATATTTTCTTTTTCAAACTATGGGGCATATCTTACCTACTCAAGTTATCAGGACAATTACCACAATATATTAAAAAAGTGACGGTTAAAAATAGTTTGTAATGTAGGATAAAAGGCATTGGGCGGGGATTGGTTGCGTAAAATGTAAACTAGGTGGGACAAAAAACTTGTAATATTTGGGCAAATTGTGTATGGAATATTACGATGATGACGAAAGTGTGGGCAACTATGTCTGCCTATTGCGACATTTATCTAATAAATGTTCAAAAATATTATTTATCATGATAAATTGTGAAGAAATAATGAAGTGAGTTTGAAATAATCAAGAAGATTTAACTTATTGGTTACATAAGCAATTGCACTTGGTATTCTATATACATCAGTTGAAGCAACGCAGCTGATCAACCCATGGGGATGGGTTGAGGGGGAACGGTTTAACATAGAATGCATCATGCTTTTGTTGGGGAATAGAAGCATGGGGGTAAGAATAGAATGTTAACGGGGGACGTTAATATTACCGTTGGAATTTTGGTTCCAACTACTTATTGGGTATCGGTTTTCAACTTTGATTGAAAACAGGTACCTTTTTTGTTGTCGCTATTTTCTTTTCTCCGAAGTCCACTATAATAGTAATAATGGTTTAGTTTGGAGTTGATTAAGTGACGATTCTTTGGTTTATTTTCTTACCAGCTGTGTTAGCTGGCCTAGTTCAGGGAATTACTGGTTTTGGGTCCGCAATTGTGTTAATGGTGTTTTTGCCAAGTATTCTGCCAATTCCTCAGAGTGCCGGGGTTGCATCCTTGATTATGTCGGTCTCTAACTTGATGTTGGCAGTGCGCTACCGAAAGCACGTTAAAGTTAGCCGCCTGATAGGGCCCTTTATTGTTTATGCTGGCGTGGCGTTCTTTTCTTTAAAACTGGGTGGTGTGTTAGATGTTAAGATTCTAAAAATGCTACTTGGCCTGCTATTGATTGGACTATCTGTTTATTTTCTATTCTTTAAAAAGATGACTGCTAAACAGCATTATCCAATTTATGTCGCGATTGCCTTTATGGTAATCTCGGGAATTCTTCAACGGATTATTCGGGATTGGTGGCCCCTTGATGGCAATGTACTTCTTGTCGTTAGCGGCTACCAAAGAAGAGTATCTTGCTAGCATTCAGACGTTCTTTTTGATTGATCAAGTATACGTAACTAGTGTCCGATTCTATGACGGAATTTTAACGGTAGCGGATATTAAGTTTATTTTGATTGGAATTGTTGGTGGAATAATTGGGACGATGATTGCTAACCGAGTTACCAGAAATATGAATATCAACATGATTCAAAAAGCCGTCTTCATTTTTATTGGAATCAGCGGTTTGTATTATTTAATTAGGTGAATAAAAGGCGATGGAACAGAAAGCATGCGAAGTTGCTTTCGTCGTTTCACCCCCGGAAGGCCAACGGTAACTGAGGGTCATGAATAATGGGCCTCAGTTACCGTTGGCTACTGCGTGTAGCAATAATTTGGATGAAAGCAAAAAAATAGCGATAAATTTCAAGAAAATGAAATTTATCGCTACTTTTTTTCGATTTACCTAGTTATGTCCCAGGCTTTTACAAACGATTAGTCAAGTTTATCCTTAGCAGCCGTTGGCACCTTATTAGCGTCAACTTTTTCCCAGGACAAAACTTCCTTGCGATGTTGGTTATATTTGATCTTTAGATAGGCGTTCTTCTTTAGTGGCCGGTCCAAATCATAACTATTGAACTTAATGTTGTTCTTTTGACCGTCTTTATTATAAGAAGGGAGATTGTAGTGATAGTAAACTGAGCCACTATCACGCTCCATCTTCTTACCATTATTTGTTATCTTGGTGTAGTATTGATCGCCACCATAGTTCTGATTGTAGTAGAAGTAAGCCCCACCAAAAATGCCCAAAAAGATAAGAATTAGAATAATGGTACTTACGCCAAATTTAGATTTTTGCATTATTGTTTCTCCCTTAAACAAGAATTGCGATTGAGATTAGTAAACTGAATAGGACGAGGCCAACGGTAAACCAGCGGTAAATAACTAGTAACGCGATGAACTCCCTTAGTAAAGCACTCGGTAAAAAGTAAAACGAGGTTGGTGCTCCAATGCCATCTGCGTTTAACCCTGCTCGGCGAGCGTAAATAGCTCCACGTAAGACGTGATAGTTATTAGTTGAAAAGACGACTTTAGGGGTTCCCTGGTTGCCTTGTTTTTCCCAATCTTCCATAATCAGTTTTTTTGAGAATAGCATATTTTGGTAAGTGTTTGTTGACTTATCTTCTTCAATAATGATTTCTTTAGGAATACTTTGAGAACGAAGGTATTTTCCCATGGCAAATGCTTCTGACACCGGTTCGTCGGGGCCTTGACCACCGCTGACGACCATCTTGGCCTGAGCTGGTTTGATATCATTTAGATACTCGATGGCCCGATCAAGTCGACTTTGAAGTAATGGTGATATTTTTTCAGAACGAACTCCGGCTCCCAAAGTAATAATGTAGTTAGCAACGTATTTGATTGGCATAACCTGATATAAAAACGAGTAAAACAGGTAGCTAATGAAAATTGTGGAAAATAAAATATCGGTTATCAGCACAAAGAAAATCCCAGCATTGATGATTATTGGAAAGTTTTCCGAGTAGGCAAGAAAAATGTATGCAAGGCCCAAAATAATTAGGGCGTTGACCCCAAAGAATAGAGATAGTTTTGCGGTCATACTCTTACCCTCGCGTTTTTGCATGATGTGGGTGTTTAGAATCATGGAAATTCCAACGGTCATCAAAATTCCCAACAGCCCAAGTAAGACGAACAAAATGATGGTTGACTGGGCTTGAGGAGATGAGGATGATGCTTGGCCAATAAAGTAAACAAACCCTGATAGTAGCAGGTCTATAATACCAACTATTAGAAACACACCAGCAAAGAAGTTGCGGCGGTCAAAGTGGAGAAAGATCAGTGAAATAATTACAAACGCTGTGTTGATTGATAAAAATAGCATTATTTTGCTCCTAACTTTGTAATCTTTCTTTAATTATAAAGGACTTCAGCTGATTTTAAAGAAAGCAGCAACTATTTTGTTAAATTAATATGGCGAATGTCGGAAATTTCGATTGATTCCTGCGTAGATATATATAGGCGGGAGTTGTGGTAGCCAATTATTTCGCCGGTAATGGGCATGGGAAAGGTACCGTTATCGTCCTTGATGTTACTTTGAATTGAGACGGGAATGTGTTTGGTGATTGAAGTATTAATAGTGGTTTCAATATCGGCCATTTCCATTTGCTCAGCTACTTGGTGAGAAACGATGTGGCTACGAACCTCTTTCTGGTGGTTTAGTGCACTGGTATGGTCAGAGAGGTAGTAACCCTGCCACTTGAGCATACCTCGGTCGTGGTAGTAATGGTCGAAGAAGAGTTGGGCTAAATCATCATTAGGTTCATTAGCAGTCATTGTGAATCACTTCCATTGAATCCGTTTGTTGGTTGATGGCCAGCGTAGGCCTTTAAAACCGGCGTAGTATATCGATAGGTTGAGATTTTCTTTGAACAGGCTGATTACTTTTTCGAGGTATTCAAGTCGGTAATTTTTGATTGAATGAAGGGGAACCGACTTTTCTCTCATGCCTCGATGTTGGGAGTGGAAAAAGAAGTTGTATTGTTCATCAAACTGATCGTTAACGACTCTGATCCAGTACCTAGTCTGACTCATGCGCTTAAATAGTGGTTGAATTCGCTCTAACAGAATTTTAACGTCTCTATTCATAAGCGTTACCTCCGTTATGACCACCAACTAGTGACGCCCGGTTGATTGCTGTGCCACCCTTAGTCGTACTTCGGGCGTACACAAGGGACTTGAAGCCAAACTTATCCCGAATCTGATCAACGACTCGGTCAGACTCCTGCTTTTTGATTTGCTGACGGGGATCCATGAAAATATTGAGTTGGCGGCCACTCATTGAACTGAGTTTGCTAGTATAAACGGCGATATTTCTGATGGTTTGGCCTTGCCAGTTATCTTCAAACATCTTGATAAGGTGAGCAACGATTTCTCGATTATCATTAGTGGGATCAATCTTTAGGGAATGGCCGAAGCCACCCCGGCCGTCTTCTTCGCTGGCAGCATACGAAAAGCCGATTCCTAGCGAAAGAACGCCAGCGACTTTATGGTGATGTCTAAGTCGAGAAGCAACCTGTTCGCCAATCTCCTTGATGACCGTTTCGATTTCTTCCTGACTGCGGTAGTCGCGAGGAAGAACTTGAGAGTTACCGATACTGGCTTCTCTGGGTTTGATTCGTTTATGAAGGTTAGTCCGGTCAATTCCCCAGGCCGTTGCATAAAGTTGGGTGCCAATGATTCCCAACTTCTCCTTTAGTAAAAATGGGGAAGCGGCAGCCAGGTCTTTCATAGTATATATTTTGAGGTTATTTAGCCGTTTGGCAGTTCGATTACCGATACCCCAAACATCAGTTAGATTTTCAATTGACCAAATTTTTTCCGGAACGGTACTGTAGTGAATTTCCCCGATAAAGTCTGGGGTATGCTTGGCGTAGATATCTAGAGCGAGTTTAGATTGAACTGGATTATCACCAATACCAACGGTGAGATAAAGACCGAGCTCATCGTGGACGGTTTTTTGAATTAGTTTGGCAACCTCAATGGGGCTATTACCAAACAGTCTCCAAGAGTGGGTCATGTCTAATATCGATTCATCGATTGAATAGGGAACGAGGTCCTCGTCGGCCACAAAGCGCCTAAAGATATCGTTAATTTCTAAATTACGTTCAATGTACAGATTCATTCTGGGAGGGACAACCACTAGCCGTGGGTCTTGGGGGAGGTTTCGCTGCCGGGAAACATTGGCCTTGAGGCCGAACAGCTTTTTAGCCATTGGTGAAGTGGCTAGAATCAGACCACCATTTGTGTTAGCCTGCTCACTCATGACAACTAAGGGAACGGTGAGGGGGTTAAATCCCCGCATTGTGGCTTCAACGCTAGCGTAAAATGATTTGTTATCGATCAAAAAGAACACCCCGTTGGGTTCGTGCGAATAATCCATGTTCTCACCTCCAGAATAATTTACCATTATTGTCGAACATGTGTTCGCATTTGTCAAGATGGTGAGTTAGGGTTTGAGACGAGAGATAGCTGGGGATGGTTTTAATTACTGGAAAAAAACAGTAAAATAGTAATTAAATTAAAAAAGTTAGTGGGGATAAAATTGTCAAAGAGTGTTTTTTTAGAATTGATTGAGGTTAAGTCGTTAACTGCTAGTATCATTCCGTTTATTATCGGAACGTTATTTACTTGGTATAACTATCACACCATTGATCCGGTTAGTGCCGTGCTGTTTTTTGTAGCAATGCTATTGTTTGATGCGTCGGTCAACGTGCTTGATAACTTTAATCACTTCTTGCAGGCGAAGGACGTCGATGAGTACCGAAATGAAACGAACATTGTGGGACGGGCTGGACTATCCAAACCAGTCGTACTGTCAATTTTGATTTCGTTTGTTGGAGTTGCTGGATTGATAGGTCTTTATTTGGTTTATCGAACGGGACTGCCACTGTTGTGGATGGGTATGTTTTGCTTTGCAGTTGGCTTTTTATACACGATGGGGCCAAAGCCAATTGCGGATACCCCGTTTGGTGAGTTCTTTTCTGGCGTGACGATGGGATTTGTAATTACATTAATCGTTGTTTATATCAATACATATTCAGTGTTTGCTTGGGATTGGGCTAGTGTTGGCAAAGTATTCTTAGTGCCATTACCAAACACACTCTGGATTGCTAATATCATGCTAGACAACAATACGTGTGACCTTGATGAAGATATTAAAAATGATCGGCATACAATTGTGTGGTATCTCGGGCGTAAGAACTCCGTCAACCTATTTTTAGGCCTTAACGTACTTGCTTACGTGGCAATTGTTGCGGCGGTGGTTCTGAAGATTGCTCCTTGGACTACCTTATTGGCACTGCTTTCGATTCCGTTAGTTTACAAACAAGCGATGTTGTTTGCTGCTAAGCAGGTAAAAACCGAAACCTTTATCTGTTCTGTTAAGATTTTGGTAATTGGGGGCCTAGCTATGTCACTAAGTTACTGGTTAGGGATTATAATATAGGCGTAAATAATTAAGCATTGAGGGGTTATCATGAATAAATTTTTGATTAAGGTAATGACGGTTGCAGCGTTTGCCATTGGCGGTGGCGCTGTTGTCAGTCAAGCAACTACTGTTCACGCTGCGGCTTATAAGATCGTCAAGACAAAGAAGTACGCTACTAAGACACCGTTTTACTATGCGGGTAAGGGCAACGCGTACATGTGGAATAAGACCCACACTAAGAAGATTCTGAACTTGAAGAATCATCCTGGCACGCAGTGGTATCGTTCTGAAAGTGTAATTATGCAAAACGGTAGCAAGAAGGGCGTCTACTACAAGATGGTGGCTCCTGGGGTTAGAGATCATTCGTGGGATGGCTATGTTGCCAGAAGTTATCTAACTAAGGGTTATGGTCCAAATTATGTCGGTCAGTACAGGATTGGCTTTTATAAGTTAAACGAAGATACCCAATATAAAGTTTTGAGTAAGAGTAGTAATAAGAAGACAACGGTTACCATCCCAAAGGGAACTATCTTGGGTGGGCAAAGTTGGATTCAAAACCAAAAAGTCTATTATCAACTAAACTTACAGACGGCAAGTCATGAGTTGCGGGATCAACTGGGAGTTTCTGATGCAATTCAAACTGTGTCTAACGTGCTATCCACTGATGTTCTTAAGAGAACAGCACCTTCGTACTTGACAGCGTTATCTCAACCAGACTATGTGGTTGATAATAATACTGGTGGTGTTTCTAAGTCTTATAGTATTTGGAAAAACCAACTTATTAGTGGTAGTAGTGATGTCATTTGGTCTTCAAAGATGACGATGTTAAGAACTACAACTGATGGGTATGTTGAAACGTATGATAACGTTACAACTGATGGAATAACTTATAAAAAACCTAGCTTACCAACTGCTAGTCAAAAGATAACTAAGGCAGTGCGGGAAGGAAACACGATTGTGTTGTATTATGCTAATCATTTAGCCGGAATTTCAGATGAAAAAATCGGTGATTCTGGGGATGAACAGTATAAATTGGCGATTAGAAAACTAGGCCCAGATACTGACAATAAGTACACAGCAATTGACAACTACTTAGTTGGCGGTCAAGAGTACCATGCTGGGTTTGTTGGCTATTAGTGGAAAAAACTGAGAAGCAATTCTCAGTTTTTTTCTCGCTTATATAGGTCTTAAATGTGATATGGTGTACAATGTCTTTACGCATATGAGGAGGAACATCATGGAAAACTTTAGATTTCACAACGCAACTGACATCAGATTTGGCACGGACCACATTGATAACGAATTAAATGATGCAGTTTCAAAGTTTGGTAATAACGTATTATTTGTTTATGGCGGACAATCAATTAAGAAATCTGGTTTGTATGATCGGGTTTTGAAGTTGTTGGCAGGCAAGAATATCGTTGAACTCCCAGGGGTTGAACCTAACCCAAAGATTGAATCAGTTAGGGAAGGCCAACGGCTTGCTAAGGAAAATGACATTGACGTTATTTTAGCAGTTGGTGGTGGTTCTGTTATTGATGCTAGTAAAGTAATTGGCTCGGCCCGTTACTACGATGGTGATCCATGGGATCTAGTATTGGATGGCCAAAAGCGCTTTGAAATTGATCAGTTACCACTGATTGATATTTTGACGCTATCAGCAACTGAATCAGAAATGAACGTTGGTTCAGTTATTACTAATCCAGAAACTCACCAGAAATTTGGTGTTGGCGGACCTAACTCACCAGCAGTTTCGTTCCTTGACCCAACCCTGACTTACACCGTTCCAGCTAGGCAAACGGCTGCTGGTTCAATGGATATCTTTAGTCATCTGTGTGAACAGTATTTTGACCGAGCTGAAAATAACGATGCAACTAAGGGCATGATTGAAGGCTTAATGAAATCCGTAATCAAGTGGGCACCAGTTGCAATCAAGGAACCCGAAAATTATGATGCTAGAGCTAACCTTATGTGGACAGCCACAATGGCTCTCAATGGTATCGTTGGCGAGGGTAACGTTAATGACTGGACTGTTCACCCACTAGAACATGAATTGTCGGCGTTTTATGATATTACCCATGGGGTTGGCCTTGGAATCTTAACCCCAAGATGGATGCATTACTGCTTGCGGGACCAAACGACAATTCCGTTGTTTGCCCGATTTGCCAGAAACGTTTGGAATATTCAAGAAGATGATGATACTACAGCGGCTGGTTTTGCATTGCAATCAACTAGAGAATGGATCACTTCTCTAGGATTTGAAATGACACTACCAGAGGTTGGCATTGAGGACGAAGTTCACTTTGACGAGATGGCAAAGAGTGCCGTTAAGACAGGTAACTTAACTAAAGATGCTTACGTCAAACTGGATGAAGATGCAGTTAAAGATATCTATCGAAACTCAATGATTAAATAAGACTAATATTTCTAATTTTAGCGACCAGTGAAAGCTGGCCGCTTTTTTGTTTGGGCATTATTTTAGGAACACAATTACTCCGAAATAGCGTTGCCAATTCAGCAATATCTGGTTTGTATTATATTTCACTTTTGTTATATGTAAATGGTTAGGTTCACCGATTCTAAAATTAGAAAGATGCAACTAAATGATAAAAAATATATAACCAACACTTTGACTTGAAGTGTCATTGTGCTTAGGGGGAGTAGTGGATATAGTTATATTTGCGCGCAAGTTTATGCTAAGGAAGCAAATATGTTTTTTATCAAACTTGTATCTACGATTTTAACCTGTTATATCTTTTTATATATGGTTTATTACAACTTAATTTCTCTAAAGACGTACTTTGGAAAGTCGGAAACAGTTAGGCGAAGAACTCCAACTCGCAAGTTTTTGGTAGTTATCCCAGCCCATAATGAAGAAGCTGTTATTGATATTCCCGTCAAAGATCTGCTAGCCCAAAAGTATCCAAAAGAACTTTACGATGTGTATGTGATTGCAGATCGCTGCTCAGACAGAACTGCTCAAATTGCGGCGACTGAAGGGGCAAAAGTGATAACCTCGGAAATGTATCCTGATTTTATCCGTTGGGGAATTGGTAAATCGAGTACCCTTGATTTTGGAATCAATAATATTGAGAACGTAAGGGACTATGACTATTTGGTCGTTATTGATAGTGATAATCGGGTTTCTCCTAATTTTCTCCAGCGGTTTAATGACTATGCAATTGAACTGAATAACCCTGAGGCAATGCAAGGTGCGTTGAAGTCAAAAAAAGGGCAAGGAATAATCAACGATGGCCTTAATCTTTCGTTCATGAGAGCTCACCATTTTCAACAACTCCCTGAAAGTAAGTCAGGGGCTGCATCACTATTAGGAACGGGCTTTGCCACTCGAATGGATGTTGTTTTGATGAATGATGGCTTTCGATTCAAAACGCTAGTTGAAGATGAGTATGAAGAGCTACTGATTCTCTCCCACGGCGGTGACATTAAGTATGTTGCTGATGCGTATGTAGAAAATGAAAACTATTCTGAATTGAAGCAAGCTACTAGGGGACTAACTCGGTGGTCACGGGGATCGTTTGAATGCTTTTTGAGGTTCTTTGGGTTGGCGTTGCTCAATATCCTGACGGCTCCAACCATTAAAAATTTTCACGTGTTTTGCAGAATCAGTACTCTCTCCAAGGCTTTACAAATCAACGTATTAATCATCATGAACCTAATCACATTCATAACTAATCACGTAATTAAGCTAGAAATGGCGTTTACGTGGTTCACGGAGCAGCAATTGATGGTGATTTTGATATTAAACTGCTTGATGGCGTTAAATCTAATTGTTATTGAGTCAGTCTACATTTTGAAGAGAGATAATGGAATGCTAAAAACCGGTTTACTTATTTTTAGGGCTTATGTATTTCAGATTTACTATCAGATAATCAATGTCTGGGCAGTATTAACGTTCTTCAAGAAGAAGTGGATCGTTACGAATCATGGGCACACAAACGAAGTTAAAACTAAAGAAGCAGTAGCTGAAAAGATTCATAAACTACCAGCGGTGAACATAAAATAAATAATCAAATAGTATTAAGTGCTGAGGTGGGCCAAATTGGATTGGTGCCTCAATTAACTTAATACTATTTTTTGCTTTAAAAATATTTTTCAAAAAAGATAAAATAATAGTTTGTGGAAGTTGAAAACAGGTTAATATAGGTGAATTCATGACTTTTTTCACAAAGTTGATGTAAAGCTTTTTCATAGTCAAATTTCTTTGGCTGAAGCTTTAAAAGGCGGTGCGTAGGCTTTAATTAGTGATTATCATGGTTACGCAAACGATTGTCGTAATCTTTGACAAACGTTTGCGTAGATGTTAATCTTAATTCCGTTAAATAAATGAGTTGATTTTTACACGGGATTGCTCACTTATTCTCAAATTAAGCTAATTTTATGGAGGCATTTTATAATGGAAGCACTAGTATTAACTGGAACAAAGAGTTTAGAACTTGAAGACGTTAAGGCACCAGAATTAAAGCCAAACGAAGTATTGATCAACACAGCATACGCTGGTATTTGTGGAACTGACCACGCCCTTTATGCAGGACTACCAGGTTCAGCTGATGCTGTTCCTCCAATCGTCCTTGGTCACGAAAACTCAGGGGTTGTTGCTGAAGTTGGTTCTGAAGTTACTAACGTTAAGCCAGGCGATCGCGTTTCAGTTGACCCTAACATCTACTGTGGCCAATGTGAATTTTGTTTAACTGACCGTCCAGAATTATGTGACAACTTATCAGCTGTTGGTGTTACTAGAGATGGTGGTCTTGAAAAGCAATTCACTGCCCCAGCTTCAGTTGTATACCAAGTTCCTGACAACGTTTCATTAAAGGCTGCTGCAACTGTTGAACCAATTTCATGTGCCGTTCATGGTATCAAATTGTTGAAGTTGACTCCATACCAAAAAGCTTTGGTTATCGGTGATGGTTTCATGGGTCAATTGTTTGTTCAAATCTTGCAAGCATACGGTGTTCACCAAGTTGACCTTGCCGGAATCAACAAAGAAAAATTAGCTAGAAACAAAGAAATGTTTGGCGCAACTAACACTTACTACACTAAAGAAGAAGCTATCCCAGCTGATTACGATGTTGTTATCGAAGCCGTTGGTATGCCTCAAACTCAAGAACAAGCAATTAACGCAACCAAGAAGGGTGCTCAAGTATTGATGTTCGGTGTTGGTAAGCCTAGCCAAACTTTCACTATGAACACTTACGAAGTATTCCAAAAGCAATTAACTATCCAAGGTTCATTCATTAACCCTTACTCATTCAAGGATTCTCTTGCAATGCTTTCAAGTGGTAAGTTGAACGTTGAAGATCTTATCAGCCACGAACTTACTTTGGACCAAGTTGAAGACTTCGTTGAAGGTCGGATTCAAAACGTAAGTAAGGCCGTTGTTAAGGTTAGCGACGAGAAATAAGGTGACTGGTAATGGCAGATAATTCGCAAGGTTTAGACATGAAAGAAGAAAAATCACTTTCAGCGTCAAAGGCAACATTTTACTTTGTTATTTCCTTGATTATCAACTCAGCTGGTAACGTGTTGACTTTGGTTACGAGTACGAAAATCCACCCATCATTTTTAGGGTCGGCTTACTGGACAGCTGCTGAAGCTAATCTAGGGGTTGCCTTACACTGGAATTTATTCTGGGCATTCTTGATTTTAGGAATGTTGATCTCAGTATTGAACGCAGTGTTGGTTGGTAAGTTTGATGTCAAACGGATTTTGGGAAACTTGATCTTCATGGTTCCCTTCTCCGCAATGATTCAAATTTTTGAGGATTTCTTCCTTGGTAAGTACCCAATCTTTAGCGGTCTTCCAGATGCAAAGGGACCATGGATGGTAGCATTCTATGTTCTTCTTAACTTCTTCGGAGTAGCTTTGATTGGTACAGCCATCTCAATTTACCAACGAGTTAACTTTGTGCTTCATCCAGCTGATGATTTGATGCAAATTCTTCGCTTTAAGTACTTTAAGGGTAGAGCAGCTTGGGCGATGTGGGCATCATACATTCCACCTACATTGATGGCGATTATTGCAATCATCATCACGCGTCAATTTACGAACTTTGGTCTTGGAACCATCTTTGCTTTCTTATTCCAAGGAGCAATTACTGGTTGGGCTGATATTCATGTATTCTCAAAATTAAAACACCAAAAACTTGATGTTGGAAAAGAAATTAAGTGAGGTTATTAAAATGAGTTTAAACGATCATATTACAGGAATCCAACACGTTGGTATTCCAACTGATAACATTGAAAAAACAATTGAATTTTACAAGTCTTTAGGATTTGAACAAGCAGGCTTATTCTTGAATGGTGAAAACCGTTGTGCATTTATGCGCTTTGGCAATTTGACTATTGAAACATGGGAAGGCGATCCAGTCACTAAAAAAACTGGGGCAATCAACCATATCTCTATGAACACAACGGATGTTGAAAAAGCATTCGCTGAAGCGAAGGAAATGGGCCTCAACATGGTTAACGATGAAATTCAATCAATTCCTAGTTTCTGGGACAACGGAATTAAGTTCTTTAATATCCTTGGACCAAACGAAGAAACAATCGAGTTTTGTCAGATTCTATAATCTAAATAATAATTATTGACACACATAAAGAAAGTCCGAATTTATTCGGGCTTTTTTTGTTTTGATATTTTTAGGTATAATAGAACAGTAAAAAAGAAAGTGGGGATTTAGTTATGAATCAATTCAAGGCACTAGTAGTTAATGAAGTTGATGGTAAGGTTGAGCCAAAAATTGAAAGCGTATCCATTGATGAACTTTCAGCTGGCAACGTTATTGTTAAGATTAACTACTCTTCGATTAACTACAAAGATATGCTAGGGGTTCAAACGAATGGCGGGGTAATTCGGACCTATCCAATGATTCCGGGAATCGATTTTAGTGGCCAAGTGGTTGAATCAGGGGATAGTGCATTTAAACCTGGGGATGATGTTCTACTCACGGGATATAAAGTGGGAATGAGTCATACCGGTGGTTTTGCGGAATACGCACGGGTGCCCGCGGAATGGCTAGTTAAAATGCCAGCTGACATGACATCCAGGCAGGCAATGACCTTTGGAACGGCTGGGTTTACAGCTGCTTTGTGCATCCAAAAGTTGTTGGCAAATGGAATGAAGCCTAGCCATCGGGTTTTGGTCACCGGAGCAACGGGAGGCGTTGGAAGTGTTGCTGTCAGAATTTTGAAGAAGCTTGGATTCGGAAACGTGGCCGGGTTGGTTAGAAATTTCAACAAAATTGATAATGACGTTAGAATCAACTGGGTTGGTAGTGGCCGGTATGAAGCAGAGACGAAGCCACTGGGGGAGCAGGAGTTTGATTATGTTGTTGACTCGGTTGGTGGATCGGTATTAGCAAAAATCCTTCCTCACATTAGTTATGGTGGAGCGGTTGCGACCTGTGGAAATGCAGCAGGAGTCAAGCTAGAAACAACGGTATTCCCGTTTATCCTCAGAGGAGTTAGTTTGCTTGGAGTAGATTCGGTCTTTGCAGGGATGGATCAAAGGCGGGAGGTATGGTCAAAACTGGCCAATGAGTGGAACGTCAGTGATGAAATTAACGTTGAAGTTGTCCACTTTAGTGATATTCAAGAAGCGCTTAAAGGATTTAAACAGAAGAAAAGTAATAGGTATATAGTGATGTTTTGATAAATAAAATTTGCATCATATAGTTTGTTATTAATTTATCAATTTATTACAATTGGGGTGTAGTCGAGTAAGTACAGAATACTATCCAAGGGGGGATGGGTATGAGAGAAAAGCTCCAGAGAATAATTCTGGTCTGTTTGACAGTGATTGTCGGCGTGCTGTCATTCATTAGTTTATCGGCAAGGGCTGATACTCCTGCTGTCACGGGGACTGACACGCCTGCAGTGGTGTCAACGAGAGCGGGCCCAAGTTCTACTGATACAACAAGTAATTCAGTGACTGTGAGTGAACCACAAAAGCAATCCAATGATGGGGAAGCTGAGCAAGCAGTAACTGAACAGCAAACTGCGCCTAGTACTGATACCACGGTGCCAGCTACAACTAGTACAGCACAGACTGATCACCAGACATCGGTCACCGAACCAGTGACTGAGGATACTGTTGCTAATCAAAGCGATGCTCAAAGTCAACCTAACGTAGTTCAACCGAAGGCAACAGCTACGAACGCCCAAGTAGGCGAAACTACGAATAATGATGTGCAAAGTCGAACTGATCCTACTTATTACAATTCTGAGTATGTGGCTGAGAATGATGGTGGTAGTCAAAATATTCAAGCAACTAAGGATGATCAGCAGAAGGGTGCATCGAATACCAAAAAAGATGCAAGCAACATTATCACGAATGTTGTTGTTTCTTCGACAGATGATAAAGCTGATAGTATTAAGGGAAAGGCAGTCGATGGCCGAGATAGTTTTTACGTCCACTATGACTGGGATGTAGGAACTGCAAATCCTGGCGATAAGTATACGATCGACTTGCCTAAAGAGCTTGAAGCTGTTAATAATGGCAACATTATAATGGCTGATTCTAACAGTAAAGAAACGTATGCAATCGGGGTTATTAAAAATAATCAAATTGAAATTACGTTCCAAGATGCTGTGAAGGATAAGCAAAACGTTAAGGGCTATTTTTATATTGCCGCTGATGTCAATAAAAAGATTGTGACTGAAGGTAAGGATAAAGAACAAAGCAAGTTTCCAACTACTTTAGCCTTTGACACAAAGACCGGGCAACAAAATATTGATGTCACTTTTGAATACCCAATCAGCAGTGGTGGGGGTGAAAGCAGCGGAAATAGTTACCTATGGAAAAGCGTTGCGGGTCAGATAAAAGACCCTAACACTAACCAGTACACGGGCCGAGTTGGATTCTACATTTCCGTAAATAAAAATGGTGAAAAAACTAGAACTGGAATTAGTATTACTGATAAATTCAAGGGAAAGTATAAATTTTTGCCAGATTCGGTAACAATCAACTACAAAGATAAAGATGGCAAACAGGTTTATAAAGACAATAATGGTGCTTCATTCACCTTAAATTCTGTTAATAATCAGAATGGTGGGGAGTTTACGATTAATCTTAACGAAGCGCTGTACGCAAAAACAAGCCCAGAAGCTCAAAAGGGTGGCATTGTAAATGCTGTTATTTATTTTGAAGTTGAAGCAACAGACTTTGATAGCTATGTTGTAGGGCAAAAATTAGATGAACTTGCCTTTTTTGATAACTATCAGGTGTCAATGAAGTCTACTGAGTATGGCATTGAAGATGGTCATACCACAACCTATTCAGGCTTGAAGACTAATAAAACTACTTCTGGAGGAGGAGCTGAGGGTGATAAGGACAAAGAGCCTGTTACCCCACCAACCGAAGATCCTAAGAAACCAAACGATCCAGAGACTGAAAAGCCAAACATTCCAAATGAACCAAATACGGAGAAGCCAAACGTACCCGGTGACCCAGAAACTGAGAAGCCAAACATTCCAAATGAACCAAATACGGAGAAACCAAACGTACCTGGTGACCCAGAGACTGAGAAGCCAAACATTCCAAATGAACCGGAAACAAGTAAGCCAAACGTTCCGAGTGAATCCGTAACTGACAAGAAAGCTACTGAGGATACTCCAACTGTTTTGACTAAGCAGTACAGAGATTCTGCAGTTCCAGCAATTACAACTGCAATGGCAGTTAAGCCAAGTTATGTTCAGCCAGAATCAAAAACAATGAATATGAGTAATGCTGAACCAACTGTTAATGCTGCTACTCCAGTCACAAAGCAAAGCATGTTGCCACAAACTGGTGATAAGCAGAATAAGCAGCTTAGTTTGGTTGGAATTGTAATGTTAGTAATGGCATCAGGGATGATGACGATTTGGTTTAAGAAACGCGAAAATTAGTCAAAAGGAAGTCAGATTTTACATCTGGCTTTTTTATTTTGACTTCGTGTAAAAAAATGATGCTCATGAAACCATTTTCAATCATTAATGATAAAATAAATAGTGAACAATCTATTATTGGAATATTTCATTGGGAGGGATCATCATGAATAAAAGAAAGTTCAAGGGTTTATTAGCAATTATAACTACTGCTATTGTGTGCTTACTAGGGATTGCGGGGGCAAATGCTAGTGAGGCATCTTTGGCTGACGGAGAATATACCGTACCAGTCCAGCTACAAAAATCGGGTGAGAATACAGTATCTGCGGCTAATCAATTTTTCTCACCAACTGCAGATGTAACCGTTAGTTCAGGTACATATTTGGTTACGTTGACCACAAACGGAGCTAGTTACATCAAGGGGATGACGGTGAATGGGAATGCCGTTACAGAGGCTCCCGTATCGAAAACTACGGCTAAACTTGGCTTTACGCTAAGCAGTGAGCAAACCGTAGTTCCAGTTGGGTTTAGTTTAGTAACTCCAATGGGAAGCATGAACCAAAAGGCTGATCTCAAATTGGACTTTGCAGGTGCAGTAAAGATTAAGGATGCTACGCCATCAACACCTTCAGAAAATACAAATTCAGCAGGTAGTCAGAGTACAGCAGGCCAAGGAACAACGATTACAACGGTCAGCGGTAACTCAGCTGCTACAACAACTACGACAGATCAAACTACTCCAACTATCGCCCAAATTTTTGAAAATAGTCGGGGCTGGTTGAATGGAATCAATAATACAATGTTGCTAAATGCGGAACTTAACCAGGCTAAGAATGAAAGTCAACCTGTTTCAACTCCAGCAACACCAACTGTAAAGGCTGAGGAAACAAAACCTGCTGCCAAGAAGGTTGTTAAAAAAGTTACTAAGAAGACGGTCAAGAAGACTACAAAAAAGGCTACCAAGAAGGCCACAAAAAAAACTTCAAAGAAATCAACCAAAAAAGTAGCAAAGAAACGGACTAAGAAAGCAACAAAGAAAAATCATGTAGCTACGGTAACTAATCTTGCAGATTTTAAAACAACTAGTGCTACCAAGAGAGTAAAGTATACTGTTTTGCAAGCTACTAACAATAAAAAATCAGAAGCTAACAAATACTTTACCCACGTTGCTAATGTGAAGAAGAGTGGCAATCACTATAACGTATTCTTATACGTAAGTTACAAGAAGAATCTAAAATTAGGATCGAGAGCTGTAATCCCAGTTTCAATTAACGGTGGTAGAGCTAAAGCAGTCAAATATGGATCAACCAAGAGCAACTACACTGTCAGATATGGATTTACAGTTAAGTCACTTAACAAGGTTTCTAGAAAAGTTGTTAATGGTAAGATTCACGTGAAAGTCCCATACATGAACATTAGCCAAACATTTGGCGTGAGATTTAAGTTTGCTAGAGTAGCTTAATTATTAGAGTTGATTGAGGGGGAACGACAATGAAAAGAATTAGCCAATTAGGTGGAGGAATTCTTTGGTTGCTGGCCTTTCTGTTATTTGGGGTTGTTACTGCAAGTGCCAAGAGTGTTGATTATCAAGCGTTAAAGTACGGAACCAATCAGACTTCGATGGCGAGTGGGTACTTTGTTCATCCGGCAAAAGTGACTGTGGCTGGTGGTAAGTACAGAGTGGTGATGGACATTAAGACCGCCAAAAACCTTAGTTCGTTTCCAGTTAAGGTGCTGAGCGTGGCGGGTGGTCAACCAGCTAAAATAAAGAAGGTAAAGGATAAGGCTGGTAATTCGCATTTGTTTTTCTCGTTTTACACGGCTAACTTAAGGCGGAGGGTTAACGCTAAATTAGCGATTGACGTCCCAAAGGTTTATAAGGCGCATCACTTTATCTCGTTTAAATTTAAAGCAAATGAATTGCCATCAATCGCTAAACCAAAAACTGAGACCGCACATGCTAGAAAGAGTCCGGTGGTGAAAGTGACTACGCATAAGCGTAAGGTGGCAAACCAGTCCAAGCCGACGCCAAAGGTGACTAAGCAGAAGAAGAGGGTGGCTAAAAAGCAGAGTCAGCCAGCAAAAAGCAATAATAATGCTGATAAACAATCTAAGCCAGCCAAACATCACTCAACACAAAGTGATCAACCTAAGGAAAAAAAGAATAAAAGTAACTCACCAAAGGATAAAAAAGCTACTACTCAAAAGAAAGTTTCAAAGAAATCACCTACTAAGAAGAATGATCGAGTAAAGCCAAGCAAAGAAAAAAAGAAATCGGGGACTAAACCCTTGATTATTAGTAGTGCCGCAGCTGGGGTAATCCTAGTGGGGCTTGGGGGCTATTTATTCTATCGTCATAAGAGGTAATTAAAATATGGAATCGCGAAAAATTGCGATAGTAAGTATCGCCGTCATTGCCATTATTGGTGTTTTTGGCGGCGTATTTGCTATCCAAAATTCAAGTAAATCGTCAGCAAAACGACCGCGAATCGTTGCCACGACGTTTGCAATCACTCAAATTGCTAATCGGCTGAAGCTACCACTGGTTGGGGTACCTACAACTGAAAATAAAATACCTAGTCGTTACGCAAAGGTAACTAAAATTGGGAGTCCAATGAGTCCAAGCGCTGAAAAGATCGCATCTCTAAAGCCAACGGCAGTATACTCAGTCGATGTTTTAAAGGATCAATTTGGAAAGTCATTTAAGCAACAGCATATTAAGCCATACTTCCTCAATCTATCATCGGTTTCAAAACTTCAACAGACAATTACCTTAATGGGAAATCGTTACGACCGAAAGTCAGAAGCCAATGACGCGAATAAGTCGATCGATGCTGCGATTGCCAAGGCAAAGCAAAAAGCAGACCAGCGAAAAGTTCAGCCTCGAGTACTTGTGTTGATGGGACTGCCCGGGGCTGGGTATATGATAGCTACTAATAAATCATATGTTGGTAATCTAGTTCAAATTGCCGGCGGGAAGAACGTTTTTGAGTCAAAAACTCAAGAGTATATTCAGCCAAGTGATGAAATGATCGCTAAAAAACGGCCACAGGTTATTTTGCGGTTAGAGCATGCAATGCCAGCTATGGTTACCAAGCAATTTCAGACTGAGTTTAAACAAAATCCGATTTGGAAAGCGACACCAGCGGTAAAGGCTAGGAGAGTTCATGACCTTCAGGAACCAAATTTTGACGCTACTGCAAATATGAATGTGGCTAAGGCACTGCAACTTGTTTCCAGTTGGCTTCAAGTGGATGGTGATTAGATGAAGAAACGGGAAAGATTGAGTTACGTAGGAATTTTAGTTTTACTCGTTATAACGATTGCAATTTCACTTATTTTAGGTGCCCAGACAATCAGTTTTAAGCAGTTGATAAGTGGCATATCCGGTGGCTCATCAACAGAAATGAATGTAATTATGGCCGTTCGGGTGCCAAGAATTATCGTTACTTTAATCAGTGGCGGGATGCTGGCAGTTGCTGGTGCGCTAAGTCAATCAGTTTTTAGAAATCGGTTAGCTGATCCCTCAATCCTGGGAGTAGCTAGTGGCGCCGAACTAGCAATCTTGTTAGGTGCGTTTATCCTACCAGGGCTTGCTGTTGGGAAAATTATTTTTGCCATTATTGGTGGAATTGTTGCCTTACTATTACTGATGACAAAGGATAACTTAAGAACACCGTATCGATTGATTATTGTTGGGGTTGCTCTCAACATAGTTTTTGTCGGAATTACGCAATTATTTTCTAATGGTACTTCAGGCAGTTCTAGTTCTTTTAATGGCGTGACTTGGAATGAAGCTTGGCTCGTGATGGTAGTTGGGTTGATAAGTCTGCTTATGGCAGTGATCTTATCACCATGGGCAAACTATCTAAAACTGTCAGACGATAAATTAGCTACTATTGGTTTGTCAGTAATCACAATCAGAGTCACGTTACTTACAGTTATTATTTTATTAACAAGTGGAGTAGCAAGTGTGGTTGGCACGATTCCGTTTATCGGGATTATTGTGCCAAACCTAGGCCGCAGCTTAGTTGGTCGGGATTATCAGACTTTAGTACCATTCTCAATGTTAAGTGGTGCGTGGTTGCTACTATTGGTTGACACGGTTGGACGCTTAGTTGTCCTACCCAGCGAGATTTCAGCCGCAACGATTATGACGGTTGCTGGTGGCATCTTTCTAATTTGGCTGATTCAGAGGGGGAAGTTGAATGAAATTAACCAACGTTGATTATAGTTATCAAGCCGGAAAGCCGTTCATAGCAAATGCCACCGCTGAAATCCAGGTTGGCAAAATAACTTCGATAATTGGACCAAACGGGGCCGGCAAATCCACTCTGCTTAAATTGTTAACTGGCCAAATTAAACCAACTGCTGGTAAAGTTGAAATCAATGACACGCCAATTGATGAATTGACGGCTAGGCAACGGGCTCAGAAGATTGCCGTTGTTGCTCAACAGAATATGGTTTATGATGACTTGACGGTATCGGAAGCTGTGAAAACCGGACGAATTCCTTATCATAGTACGCTTTCTGTGATTGATGACGAGGAGATTGACCCGTTTCTAGAAATTACTAGTCTGACAAAGTATCGGGACAAATCAGTTGGTAGTTTATCGGGTGGTCAACAACAACGGGTCTGGCTAGCAGCTGCTATCGCCCAGGAACCAGATTATTTATTTTTGGACGAACCAACCACGTACTTGGATATTCGCTATCAAAAGAGATTGATGACTTTTATCAAGCAGTTGAACCGAACGGAAAAACTAACGGTGATTTTAGTATTACATGATATCAATCAGGCATTTAAAATTAGTGATAATATTTTGATGATGGCGGCTGGTAAAATCGTGGCTGTTGGTCCAAAAAATCAATTAATGACCAGAAATAAGCTGATGGATTTATACCAGACAAAGATTACCCAAGTTGAAGTACCCGATTTTGGTAAATACTTTATCGAAATTCCAGACTGATTTTTTAGTAGGAATAGATGGCTCTGAGTTGTGATTAATCACAATTTAAGAGCCGTCTTTTTGGTATACTTACCATTGAGGTGAAAGTAGAATGATAAAAATAATTCCGGCTACTATCGATGACTTACCATTCATCACGGATGTATATAACGAATCAGTTCCTACTAGGATGGCAACGGCAGATGTCGATAAAGTTACGGTGGAACAGCGGCAACCGTGGTTTGACAGCCATAATCCCCAAACTCGACCAATTCTGTTGATCAAAGTGGATGATGAACCTGCAGGGTGGATTAGTCTTAATGATTATTACGAAAGACAGGGGTATCGTCGGACAGCGGAAGTTAGTATTTATCTTGACCAAAAATTTCAAGGTCAGGGCCTGGGATCGGCTGCATTGAAGTACGTTGACGAGCACGCAAAAGATTATGACATCAATACGGTTGTTTCTCTGATTTTTAGTCACAATCAGCCAAGTAAGAAGTTGTTTGAGAAATTTGATTACAAATTATGGGGTCATTTGCCTGATGTAGTTGAAATGGACGCCAAAAAATATAGTTTGGATATCTATGGAAAGCATATTAATTAGAAGGGTGGATATTAATAATGGCAAAAAAAGTTGCAGTGCCAGAGGGAATGATTGCTGCTGGTAGTGAATATCTAATTGAGCGGGGTTATGAGGTTATTACTACTAAAAGTGACCAGCAGGATATTTTGGCTAAGGCGAAAGACGTTGATGGAATCATTCTGTATACGGAACCAATCGACAACTCAACGATTGATGCCATGCCAAACCTAAAGATTTTAGCGCGTCACGGGGTTGGATATGACAATATTGATTACGATTACGCTGCGTCTAAAGGAATCTGGACAACAATCACTCCTAACGCAAATGCTGGAACGGTTGCGGAATCAACCTTAGCAATGATGTTAGATGTTTCGAAGAACATAACTCAACTATCATTGAGTTACAGAAATGGAACGGGACGTAGTCAAGCAATTGGGTTCGATCTTGAAGGCAAAACCCTTGGAATAATGGGATTTGGTCGAATTGGTAGCCTAGTTGCTAAGAAGGCTAGTGGCTTGGGGATGAATGTTCTTGCTTATAGCCGAACAAAGAAGGATACTCCATACGCAAAATTTGTGGACAGGGATACGATTATCAAGGAATCCGATGTTTTAAGCTTGCATATGGCAGTAACTGATGAGACCATTCACGGGATTGGAGCCGCTGAATTTAAGCAGATGAAAGACTCAGCCGTCCTAATCAATTTAGGCCGTGGGGCCCTAGTTGATCAGGACGCCCTCATCACTGCCCTGAAGGCTGGTGAGATTGCAGGAGCCGGCCTAGATGTGACCGAGCCTGAACCCCTACCAAGAGATTCAGAATTATTTGAGCTACCTAACGTAGTACTTACCCCACACGTTGCCTCAAATACCGTTGAAAGCATGACTAGAATGGCGGTTGGAGCGGCTAGTGAAATCGACCGGGTTTTACAAGGTGACCAGCCAAAGTGGGCCCTAGTTGATATTAATAAATAGGGTTTAAAAGCCAAGGCGAGATAGTACTAATTTTTTGTAAGTTATGTTATAAAGGTTGCATGATGATTACGAAAAATTAAACAGGGGGTAGTACGGTTATGGAGGGGAAGAAGAATTATCCAGTAATCGCAGTTTTGGGGCTATTCTCATTGCTTACTAGTCTAGCCGGTTCGAGTACAAACTTGGCGTTACCTAAGATTGCAGTTAGTTTGGGCGTATCAAGTGGGATGGCCACTTGGGTCGTGCAGTCTGGATTGATTACCACAGCAATTTTACTGGTGATGTTTGGCCATTTAGGGGATTTGATATCTAAAAACTATATTTTTTTACATGGTGGGATAGCATTCTTGATTGGGTCAACGATTACGGGATTCGCCGTTAACTTTTGGATGATGATTCTTGGAAGAATCGTTCAAGCTGTCGGCTCAGCGATGATCATGGCAAACTCAATGGGAATCGTGAACGATTATTTTCCTGATAAACGGAGAGCTGAGGCCCTTTCCTACATTTCAATGTTTATCTCGGTGGGCGCGATTTCAGGGCCAGCGTTTGGTGGATTTATCATGTCGGTGGCCACTTGGCGATGGATTTTCTGGATCAATATTCCAATCTCAATTTTAGCTTTGGTGTTAGGATTTAAAATTTTACCTTCGCCGAAACAAACTGTGGGGTCAATCAAAAAGGTTGTTCATGGTGCAAACTGGACTGGTCAAAGCCTGTTTACAGTTGGAATGGTGATTTTCTTTCTGAGTGGTAGTTTCTTCCAGGGAGGAAAGAACATTCCGTTAGGTTTCGGCTTTTTAGTAGTTGGAACAATAATCACTGTGTACTCATTTATTCAGGACGATAAGTCAAAGACCCCATGGATTGCCCCCGAACTGTTGAGAAACCGGGCTTATATGACTTCAATCTCGGCGTTGCTGTTGGTAATGGTGGTTAATGCAGTTTCTAATATACTGTTACCGTTCTACTTACAAAGTTATGGCCTGTTAACACCACTTGAAAGTGGATTGATAACCATGTTGCAGTCAGTGACGATGTTGATCACAAGTCCGTTTGCTGGGATTTTAGCTGACAGAATGAACCGAGAACTACTGACTGTATTTGGACTGGCGGTACTAACCTTTTCTCAGATTGGATATATTCTGTACCCTGCAACAATGAATTTACCGCTGATCATTTTGCCAATTGTGTTAAACGGTATTGGAATGGCGCTATTCTTATCACCGAATAACGCATTAACGATGGGACTTGTTGACAAGAGTTTGTCCGGAATTGCCGGTTCATTCAACTCCTTTGCTAGAACATTGGGGATGACGATTGGAATTAGTTTTAGTTCCTCGCTACTATTTGTTCAGCTTCCAGGGGTAGTTCACATTACCCCACAATTGGGCGGGGAGTTCATGACCGCATTCCGAAACGTGTTCTGGTTGGCAATCGTTATTTCAGGAATTAGTTTACTCATGGTAATCCACAGGTATTTCAAGTCAAAGAAAGCTACTAAAGCATCCTCCATTGGTGCTAAATAATAAATCCGTAACGGGAGACTAAATATTTTTGGTCTGCCGTTTTTTATCTATAATTGAGGTGTAAGCAATTTCAAAAAAGGGGGATTTTCTCATGGGAAAATTAGACGGAAAAGTTGCGATTATTACTGGTGCATCTCAAGGAATGGGAGCAAGTCACGCCGAATTGTTCGTTGATGAGGGGGCCAAGGTTGTCTTAACTGACATCAACGCCGAAAAGGGTCAGGAAACAGCTGCAAAACTTGGTGATAATGCCGTGTTTGTCAAGCAGGACGTTGCTAGTGAGGAAGACTGGAAAACGGTTGTTGATACGGCTATTGATAAGTTTGGTAAAATCGATATTTTGGTCAATAACGCCGGAATCACATTCAGCAAGTCAATGTTTGACGTTTCAGTTGATGACTATATGAAGATCTTCAAAATCAATCAATTAAGTGTCTTTCTTGGAATGAAGGCAGTTGGTGCTAAGATGAAGGACAACGGCGGTGGTAGTATTGTCAATGTTTCATCAATCAATGGTTTAGTTGGTGGGGCACTTGGTTACACTGACACTAAATTCGCAGTTCGTGGAATGACGAAAGCGGCTGCTCTTGAATTATCCCATTATGGAATTCGGGTTAACTCAGTTCACCCAGGAGTAATTTCGACGCCAATGATTCATCAAGGAGACAACGAAGAAGTAATTAAACAATTTGCGAAGGCAATTCCACTACAAAGAGTTGCGGAACCTGAGGAAGTTTCTAAGATGGTTCTTTACCTAGCATCAGACGATTCAAGTTACTCAACCGGATCAGAGTTCGTGGTTGATGGTGGATTGACAGCTCAATAAAATTATTCTAGTTATTTAGAGATTGGGACATAACTAGGTAAATCGAAAAAAATAGCGATAAATTTCATTTTCTTGAAATTTATCGTTACTTTTTTGCTTTCATCCAAATCATTGCTACACGCAGTAACCATCAGGACTGAGGGCCATTATTCATGGCCCTCAGTTACTGTTGGTTGTGCGGGGGTGGGACGACGAAAGCATCTTCGTATGCTTTCTGTCCCACCTCCTTTTGTCCCTAGCCAATTAATTAAGCTTTTTACAGAAAACAGGTATAATAACAAGTAAAGCGGATTCACACAATTACTTACGAATGGGAGTGCCAGTTTGAAAGACACCGAAAAAATTCAAATAGTCAAAGATTTAATAAATATCAACAGTGCCAACGGTAACGAAGGCGCCGTTGCTGATTACCTTATCAACCTATTTAGGGCTCACGGAATTAGAGCAGTTCGAATTGAGCAAAAGCCTGGTCGGAGTAACGTTGTTGCTGAAATTGGGACTGGTCATCATCCAATCGTTGGACTGGCAGGTCATGAAGACACGGTTGCGGTTGGAGATGAGTCAAAGTGGAGATCAAATCCATTTGAGGCAGAAACTGAAGGCAATGTGCTCACGGGATTAGGAGCTAGTGATATGAAGGCTGGTTTAGCCCAGTTTGCAATCACCTTCATTGAGCTCCATGAAGAAGATATGGTTAAAACGGGAACGATTCGTTTCATTGCCACGATTTCGGAGGAACTGACTGCCGAAGGAGCAGCGTATATTGCTGATGAGGGTTACGTGTCTGACCTTGATGTCATGATGATTGCTGAGCCTACGGGGGTCCCTGTTTCAGAAATCGATAGGTATTTCAATGGCGGTGCATTTATTGATTCTAATTCATTTTTCAAACTCAAAAAATCAGTCGAAGGGTTACCTGAGGATGATGAACAACACTTTATTGTAACGGCTCACAAAGGGTGGATGACATACACGGTAACTGCCCATGGAAAAGCTGCCCACAGCTCGATGCCTAAACTTGGAGTTAACGCTGTGGACACTTTGATTAAGTATTATGTCGCTGAGAAGGATTTTTATCAGGGACTAACTGAACGCAATTCCACCCTTGGCGAAACGGTCTACGCTCCTGACATTTTCCATGGCGGTGAACAGGTGAATAGCATTCCGGATTTAGCCTATGAGCGGGTTAAAGTGAGAACGATTCCGGAGTTACCAAATGAAGAGTTGATCATCCGATTGAGGGATTTAGTTGCTGAGTTAAACCAGCATCCAGACGTTAATTTGGAGCTGACTGTTGATTATAGTGAACGACCTGTAATCAGTGATGATAAGGGTAAAATGGTCCAAATTTTGCAGAAAAATGCGGCCACGACTTTACAACAGGCTCAAAATCTACCAACAATTGGGGTTTCACTGGGAACGGACGCGTCTGAGTTTACTAGGATCAATCCGGATATGGAGGTTGTGATTCTAGGTCCAGGAAATACATCTGCTCACCAAGTTAATGAATATTTACATTTAGATACTTATCTGAAGATGTTTCCACTATTCAAACGATCAATTGTTGATTATTTAAAATAACGGGGGTAGGGATAATGACAGTGCACGTTAATGAAGATACCAATGTGTTTCATTTACAAACTAAGAACTCAAGCTATGTATTTCAGGTGTTGGGTAACGGTGATATCGGCCAAGTTTATTATGGCAAACGAATTCATGTGCGGGACAGCTATGCCAATTTGATGACGATGGAACGACGGGATGCAACGGTGGCATACAATTTGGAGCATCCGGAGTTTCAGCCCGACCATATCAAACGGGAGTATGCCGATTTTGGTCGTGGGGATTTCAGGTTTCCAGCATTTCAAATTACTTCCCCTGATGGGAATAGAATTTCAGATTTCAGGTATGCAGGCTATAAGTTAACTAGAGGTAAGTTCCGGTTTGAAGATATGCCGGCTACGTTTGGTGACAAAGAGTCTGCAGAAACGCTGATAATAAAGCTGGTTGATTTCAGTGCAAACCTTGAGATACATCTTTCATACGCTGTTTTCCCTGATGATGATGTAATTGTTAGAAGTGCTAAGTTTATCAATAATGGGAACAGTCTTATGGAAATCAACCATGCCTTTAGTGCTCAGCTTGATCTACCAGATAATGATTATGACTTTGTGCATTTTTCTGGGGCGTGGGCAAGGGAACGCCACATGGAACGTACGCCATTGAGGTCAGGCGTTCAAAGCGTTGGTAGTCTACGAACAGCAAGTAGCCACCAGGAAAATCCCTTTGTAATGCTGGCTAGGCCACACACGAATGAAAACAGTGGCGAAGCAATCGGCTTTAATTTAGTTTATTCAGGAAACTTTTTGGATCAAGTTGAGGTCGACCAGTTTGCAACGACCCGGGTACTGATCGGAATTAACCCAAATGAATTTAGGTGGGGATTAACCCACAGCAGTCCATTTCAAACTCCTGAAGCGGTGCTTGCATACTCCGACCAGGGGTTCAATCAGTTATCCCAGAACCTAGCGACATTTTACAGCAAACATTTGGTTAACCAGCGGTTTGCTAAGCAGGAACGACCAATTCTAATTAATAATTGGGAAGCAACTTACTTTGACTTTAATGAAGATAAGTTGATGACGATTGCCAAGGATGCTAAGAAACTTGGAATTGAAATGTTCGTTCTTGATGATGGTTGGTTTGGCAAACGGGATGATGATACGACATCGTTAGGTGATTGGTTTACCGATAAACGGAAGTTCCCAAAGGGGTTGGGGCACTTTGCTGATCAGATTCACGACATGGGGCTTAAATTTGGCCTTTGGTTTGAACCAGAGATGATTTCGATTGAAAGTGAATTATATAAAGAGCATTCGAATTGGATGATTAATGCGGTAGGGAGGCCAAGTACACCGGGGCGAAATCAATTCGTACTTGATATGAGCTATTCCGAAGTTGTTGATTATCTATACGATAAAATTAGTGCTGTAATTAAAGAAACCAAACTGGACTACGTAAAATGGGATATGAACCGGTACATCACGGAAATGTTCAGCTATGCCTTGCCATATGGTCAACAGCCAGAAATGCCACATCGCTACATTCTGGGGGTTTATGATTTGTACGACAGGTTGACTCAGAGCTTTCCTGACGTAATGTTCGAATCTTGTGCTTCCGGTGGAGGCCGGTTTGATCTTGGAATGATGTACTATGCTCCTCAAGCATGGACTAGTGATGACACAGATGCATACGAACGGATGCTAATTCAGTATGGGACTTCATATGGTTATTCGCAGTCAATGATGGGAGCGCATGTATCAGCGGTCCCTAACGACCAGACTGGGAGAATAACTTCTTTAGATACGAGAGCAAATGTTGCTTACTTTGGTGATTTTGGCTACGAGTTAGATATTACCAAACTAAATAAGCGGGATCGGGCTAAAGTTGAAGAACAGATAAAGTTCTATAAACAATACAGAAAACTATTTCAGTTTGGGAAATTCTACCGTCTTAGCAACCCATTTGAAGGTAGCAAAAATGTGGCTGCCTGGATGGTGGTAAGTGATGACCAAAGTGAAGCGATTGCTGCTAGATATCAGGTGTTAAACCAACCTCAGGCAAATTATTTGAGAATTAAATTTGCGGGACTGGACCCAGATAAGGAGTATCGGGTTAACGATGACGAAGAAACCTATTTCGGGGATGAATTGATGAATGCAGGTTACTTTGTGAGCCAGATTTTGGATCCAGATAAAAAAGTTAGAGAATCAGCTGATTTTTCAAGTCGGTTGTTTGTGATTAAAGAGGTATAAAAAAGGCGGACTCGATTGTGAGTCCGTCTTTTTGATAGGAAAATGGTAGAGATACTTTTTGTATGTTTGATAAGAAAGTAATCAAAACTCACGGTTTATGTATATCCTATGTAACATCAATGACTCTTGACCTGTTAAAGATAAAAATTATAGTATGATTAAAAGTCGCAATCTTTTTAATGTACTTGGAAAGAAACATGAGCTTTACATTGATTTAGGGGAATAAGCAAGAGGAGTGTGTGTAATGCCCTATAGTTATCTTGACATCGTACTTCCTAATAAGCAATCTGAAGAAAAATTGCAAGCAGCGTTTTTTCAGATTAACCTAACTCTAGACAGCTTCGTTGATGAGATCCGGGTAAATAATCCCCGGTACAATCGACCTTCATTTTATATTGAAAACTTAGGCTTGACGGAGAATGAACACAATTCAATTGTGAATTATTTTAAAGAGAACTATCAAAATAGTATTCAAAAAAATACAGATTGGCTTTCTAAGTGGCTAAACGAAAATATTTATGAAATGCCAAATGATTATATTCTTCGAATGGTTAATTCATATTGTCATTGGTGTATAACGAATAACAAGGAGGATCAATATATGCCAAATAATTGGCAGGATATTCAGCTATCAGACAAAAAAAGCCAGGACGCACTACAAGCAGTTTTATTCCAAATTAACAGTGTCATGGTTGATATCGTTGAAGAAATTAAAATGAACAATCCTGACTTTAAACTACCATTTCAGTGGGTAGTCGGGTTAAGCCAGGATGAAAATAGTTTGATTTTACAACATTTTATTTTTAATAAAAATGAAAAGGATTCAGATAGTATTGCTTGGCTTACTAACTGGCTAAGCCAACATGATTATTCAGTTTCTCAAGATTCTGTTAAGCAAATAGTCAGTAATATCCGTGATTCAATTAAATTGATGAACTAAATGTTTAAGCTATTAGAATAAGGGCAGCTACAAGTAAAATCACTTGTAACTGCCCTTATTTCAATAGTACTCGGTGACTCCCGAAAGGGTTCACACTCTCTTCTCTATGCCCAGCCCTTGCTATAAGCGTAGTTCATAAGAGATCTAGTTTCTGTAAATTCGTTAACGTCGTTCAACACAACTGACACGATTCTGTCGTGGCCACTCTTCTTAGCAGTACCAACGAAACAGTAACCAGCAGGTGTGGTGTACCCCGTCTTCAAACCATCAACATTCAATGATGCTTGGTAGTACTTTCTACCTGGCAACAAGTTGTTGTAGTTGTAAAGAGTTTGGCCATCAATCTTCATACTCTTGATACTTGAGTCTTCAGTAATATCAGGGTATTCATTGATCAAATTAGTTGCCATATGAGCAACGTAATTAGCTGACATTAGGTTAGCATATGAACCTGAAACCCCGTAACCATACTTAGCGAGCTCGTTGTTTTCCATTCCGTTAGCGGAAACGAACTTAGCTCTGGTAAAGTTCCATTTCTTTGCTTGAGTGTTCATCATTTTGATAAACTTCTTGTTTGCAGATGGGGTTGATCCACCAGCAACCCATTGACCTAAGGCAATCGCTGCGTTATTTGATGATTCAATCAAAGCGGCTAAATATAGCTGACGGACAGTGTATGAGTTTTTGTTAAACTTAAAACCACCGTAGACAGAAGATTTACCCATTGTTTTTAAACCATGATAACTAGTATTTACCTTTGAATTCCAAGTTGCTGAAGTATCGTCAAGCTTTTGACGTACTAGGTATAACGTCATCAATTTAGAAATTGAGGCGATTGGCCGTAACGTGTTTCCCTTTTTTGACCAAGCAACCTTGCTCTTATTTACGTTCATTACTGCCGCAGCAGATGCATGACTCACGTTGACTTTGGCAGCGTGGGCCTGGGTAGCAGCAGGACCAAATGATGTGAATACCATGGCACCCATTGCAATCGTAATTAATCCCTTGAATAATTGTTTACATTTCATATTCTCAGTACTCCTCCTAAAAATGTCTGTGACCAATTTAGCACGGAATAACAGGGGGATTCAATGGTTTTGCAGAACTGTAACTGAATTGTGTAGTTAGTGACACACTCTGTAAAACTGGCGTGACATTTTACTCCTTAATGAAATTATCGACTTTACGCCTTGTAACCACTAGTTCTGCCAATAATGTTGGTAGTTCCTCATTAGCAGGAAAGCCAACTGACTCGCTAATTTGCTGGTTGATGGTCGTTACTAGTTTGTCATAAAACAAATCAATTCTTGAAGTGCTTAAAAATTGGCTAATGGCGGTCAAACTCAGAAAGGGTTTTAGCAAACTAACAATGATGATCATTGCCAGTTGATTTTGATCGTATTTTTTTGTAACAGGCTTGGAAATAATCTTCTTTTTAACGTAACTATTAATCATCGATTTTGTAAGTGGTTGGTCCGTTAAATTTTCCGTATACTGGTTAACTAATCCGACGGTTTGGTCGATGTATAAATCAATCGTTGGTAATTCTTTAAATAGGGGTAAGTTAGATGAAATAACTGTCATTAGGAACTCCTTTAATTGTGTCTAAGATTAGTATGCCATAATTTGAAAGTTAATTCCACCTTATCTAGACTTTGAGTCTAGATAATCTTGACATCTGCACGGGATGTGGTTATTGTAGATAAAAAGGAGGTAATCGGTATGTTAAATAAGATTCCGAAGAATGCAAAGACAATTACATATGAAGTTTTCAACGCAATTACCCATGGGGTGTCCTTTATTGTGGCGATATTTTTAAGTGTTATGCTGATTGATAAAGCCGTTAACGAAGGGCTAAGACCGATTTCGATTGCTAGTATCGTCGTGTACTGTGCCGCAGTTCTAGTTCTGTATTTAGCATCGACTTTATTTCATTGCTTTGTGTTTACAAGAGCGGGTCGAGTATTTCAGATTCTAGATCACACTAATATTTTTATTTTGATTGCTGGTACTTACACTCCATACTGTATTGTGTTTATCCATAACAAAGCAGGTTATCTCCTTTTAGGTGCAGTGTGGTTGCTAAGCATTATCGGAATTCTATTCCACATATTCGCACATGGAAAACACCAAAAAATTGAAACCACGATTTATGTTGTCATGGGGTGGCTTTGTTTACTACTTGGTAAAGACCTCTATATCAGCTTGTCACCAAGCGGCTTCTTTCTGTTAGTAGCGGGTGGGGTGATTTTTACCCTTGGAGCATTGATATACAGTATTCCCAAACTATCTGGTGCCCATCTGATTTGGCACTTTTTCGTAATGGCAGGTACTTTAGCGATGTTTCTTTCTATTTATATGAATATTTGAATGTTTATTGATAGCTCCGCCTCAAATTAATTTGGGGTGGAGCTTTGTTAATTAACACCATTTATCACCCCATAGTACTTACCTGTATGGTATTCTTGTCGATAAGGAATTTAATTTGCAGGAGGTCCGCATGCAGTTTTATACAAAAAAGACCACAATTAACTGGGGAAAAACGATAATTGCGGTTTTAATTCCATTCATGGAGTTGTTTCTTAGTAATTTTTTAGCGGAAAACATAGTTAAGAGCATGGTTGGTCGTCAGGTCATGACCGTCCTAATTTTTACAGCTGGATTTTTACTTGCCATTTATCTCTACCGTGATGTATTGGCAAAGGATTGGAAAGTTTGGCGCAGACATTGGATTAGGAATGGGCTATTAGCAATAGTTGGTGTTATTGTAATTATGCTGATTTTAAATTATGTTAGGGTCGGAATTAACAAATTAGGATTGGTTGCCGGTGGTGGATCTCTTGAACTACTTTCAATCAACAGTAGTTTGATGATGCTATTTGGTAGTTTGACATCTTTAATGGCTCCATTTACTGAAGAAATTATTTTTCGCCATGTGCTCTTCTACCAATTTAAGGGTCGTTCATGGGCGATGATAATAATGTTTTTCGTTCAGTCGATTGCGTTTGGGTTAGTTCACTGGAATAACTTTAATGGGGTCATTGTTCAAATGATTCCATACATGTTTGTTGGCGCCTTTTTTGGACTGGTTTACTATTTTTCAAAAAACATCTGGCAAAGTATCATGACTCACTTTTTGTTTGATTTTATGAATTTTATGGGGGCAGTTATTGTAGTTGTTATGCAACTGATTAATCACTAGAATGGTTTAGGGGGTGTAACTACTGTCTTAATTATGTAAACTAATTGTATGCTTTTGGAAATGGTATGTTACAGGTTGCGATGATACACTTCTTGCAAGGAGTGATTATTATGAAGCAAATACTAAAAGCAATTGGGGTCGCGATGTTGACCCTCGGATTCTTTGGATCACTGGGCAATGTTTCTGCACATGCTGCAAGCAGTAAGACCACCACTCCCAAAGCGATTCGTGGTACATGGTACCGGTATGCCGGTAATAACAAGTTTGATAAAATTAAAATTACCACGCACACAGTTACGTTTAATGATAAAAAGTACAAACCAAGTTACAAGGGTTACCGTAAGTTGGCTGTTTCCAAGTGGGGTTCATGGTATCTCTTGAATAAGTCAAGTAGTACTAAAAAAAGTCTGGGTCAATTTAAGGCTACAAAGACGTTGATTAAAGGTAAGTATAAAAAGACCCTTGTCCGGTCATACGGAGTTGGGTCGTATCAAGTCTTTACGACCAATAAATACAAGCATAAACTAACGTACAATGCATTGGGGTAACAAATCCCTTGCATTTTAAATCAAAAGGCGTTATCTTAATCGTAATCAAAAAAGGAGGTGATGCTTTTTGAATAATGGAAATTATCTTAAGGCATCAGCTGTTAAGGACGAACTCAACTAGTTGATGCGTTTAAGAAAGAAGCCAGCGAAATATAATCGCTGGCTTTTTTGTATTCAAATTTAATTTTGACATCAGTTAATAGTTGATGTTTGCTTTTCGCTTTCTTCTAATTTAATTGGGGCATCACCTAATGCCTGGCGAATGTCTTCAACCAGGTCACGGGGATCTTCAAGCCCGACTGATAATCTAATTAGGTTATCAGTGATTCCGAGTTTTAATCGAGCCTCTTTGGTCATGTCGCTATGAGTCTGTTTGGCTGGAAGGGTGACGAGACTTTCAATTCCACCTAAGCTTTCCGCAAATGAAATAACTTTGAGATTATCTAGCAATTGGGCAACCTTATCGTCGTTTACATAGAAGCTGATCATCCCACCAACTCCTGGATACAATACTTTTTGAACACTGTCGAATTTCTTCAAACACGCACATAAATAGCGGGCGTTTTTAGTGTGACGTTCCATCCGGACTGACAAGGTCTTGAGACTTCTAAGAAGAAGCCACGAATCAAATGGATCGAGGGTAACACCAGTAGTATTGAAGTTGAATAGTAAGTCATCATCAACTGCCTTATCCTTTGCGACAACAACGCCACCAAGCAGGTCGTTATGGCCGGAAAGATATTTTGTGGCGCTGTGAACAACGATATCAGCTCCAAGGGTTAGTGGTCGTTGATAGATGGGGGTTAAAAACGTGTTATCAACACAAACGAGGATGGAGTTATCGATTGAATGCAATAAATTAGATACTTCTGCGATATCGATGATTTTCATTGTTGGGTTTGAAGGGGTCTCTAACCAGATAGCTTTGGTGTCTTTTGTGACCAAGTGCTTAAGTTCGTCAACGTCTTTCCCGTCCCATTTGCTGAATTTGATGCCGTAGTGACTGCTGAGATAGTCAAAGTATCTGAATGAACCACCATAGAGGTCATCCGAAGTGATGATGTGATCACCGCTTTTGAACAGTGAGAATACTAGCTGAATCGCTGCCATTCCAGAACTGACCGCAAAACTATCAACACCACCTTCTAATTCCGCAAGTGCCTTTTGTAGGACACTTCTTGTGGGCGTTGCTAATCTTGAGTATGAGTAACGTTTGGTTGGGTCAGAAGTCTCCACTTCCTCTAAACTGTCGTGCCTAAAGTTTGAACCAAAATATAGTGGGGTTGAAATCGAGTTGTTTTGATCATTATTATCGCGGTTCCCTGCTTGAGCTAAAATAGTATCGATTTTGTTTGTCATATTAGATTCCTCCAAATTTATTTAAAAATAAAAACGGCCTCCATCCTAAGCAATTGCTTGCTCAGGGTGAAGGTCGTTCACGGTGCCACCTGGGTTCTCTGGCCGCTGTGGTCAGACTTAAAAGTACTCCGATTGGAATACCCGGCTTATTAACGGTAGCAACCGGGACACCTGCCTTGCGACTCGTGTCCAAACTCCGAGTTCATTTTCATCACCGTCAATCTATCTCCATTTCACCCGCCGGAGCTCTCTATATTAGAATCTAGTGATTACTCTTCTCATCAACATTTAACATTTTCTAATTGTCGTTATTTTATATCTTGAATTTGAAATAGTCAATAGGGTAATTTAAGTGGAAAAATCTGATATCAAGTTCACAAATGGACTTAATAAAGTCGCATATCCTGGAATGTTTACCATATTGGTGTATGGCGTTACTACTTACATATGCAGATTTTAACGTTTGAAAACGATAACATTAATAATTGTGAAACGGTTTACAAATTATAGATAGGGTAGTACTATAATGACGTTAAATAAAGTTTATATTTTATGGGAGGAATTTCCAATGAAGGAAAATTTCGATTTTTTGATGCCAAGTGTTAACTTTTTCGGTAAGGGAGTTATCAAGAAGATTGGTGATCGTGCTAAGATGCTCAACATGAACAAGCCACTGATCGTAACTGACAAGTTTCTACGGGGAATGGAAAATGGGCCAGTTGCTCAAACCCTTGCATCACTTGATGAAGCAGGAGTTCAATATGCAATCTATGATGGGGTTGAACCAAATCCAAAGGTTCGCAATATTGAAGAAGCAAAGCAAGTATATTTAGATAATAACTGTGACAGCATTATCACTGTTGGTGGTGGTTCTGCTCATGATGCTGGTAAGGGAACTGGAATTATTTTGACAAACGGTGATGATATTACCAGTTTGGCCGGAATTGAGACTCTTGATAATCCATTACCACCATTGATGGCTGTAAACACGACTGCTGGAACGGCATCCGAGTTGACCCGTCACTGCGTTATCACTAATGAAGAAACAAAGCTTAAGTTCGTTGTTGTGTCATGGCGGAATGTTCCTCTCGTATCATTCAATGACCCAATGTTAATGTTGGATGTTCCTGCATCTTTGACTGCTGCAACTGGAATGGATACTTTTGTTCAAGCAATTGAACCATACGTATCAACTAACCGGAATGAAATTACGGACGGTCAATGTATTGAAGCTATCAAACTTGTTGAAGAAAGCTTACGTGAAGCCGTTGCAAACGGCCATAACGTTGAAGCCAGAACTAAGATGGTTGAAGCTGAAATGCTTGGGGGAATGGCATTTAACAACGCTGACCTTGGGTACGTGCATGCCATGGCTCACCAACTCGGAGGTCAGTACGATGCTCCTCACGGGGTTTGTTGTGCAATGTTGCTTCCAATCGTTGAAAAATACAATATCATTGCCGCTCCTGAACGGTTTGCTGAACTTGCTAAGATCATGGGGGAAAACACCGATGGTTTATCAACTAGGGATGCTGCTGAATTAGCAATCAAGGCAATGAGACAGTTAGCTGATGATGTTAATATTCCAAGAAGTATCAAGGCAATTGGGGCAAAGCCAGAAGACTTTGAAATGATGGCTGAAAATGCTTTGAAGGATGGGAACGCCTTTTCAAACCCTCGTAAGGGTACAAAGGAAGAATTGGTTAAGTTATTCCAAGAAGCATACGATGCTGAATAATTGAGATTAATAAACAACTCGACGATTTTTTGGTCGGGTTGTTTTATTATGCAAAGATTGCCTTTATGATAATCATAAGATATAATTTATCCAAATGATTAATGATTTTGGGAGATATTATGTTTGCGAATTGGGTAAAGGGGTTAATATTGGTTGGAATTGTGTGTGGATTAGGGATCGCACTATTTATGTATGAAACACAAAATGTTCCGGTGAACTCGACAGGAACTGCATCATTTAATACCATAGAAATGAGCAGAGTTGATTGTGCAGAGCGACGAAGTGCAATCTCTGTAATCATAAAGTGATTGGAAATGATGCAGATTGAAAATAATGGTGACGGGCGGAGCCGGGTTTATTGGCTCTCACTTTATTGATTTTGAGCTGAAAAATTATTTGGATGTAGAGATTGTAAATGTTGATAAACTAACCTACGCGGCAAATGAAGAAATTATTGCTAGCCAGAGACAGGAGTATGGGGAACGGTACCAGTTTGTTAAGGCGGATATATGTGATGACCTTTCGACTTTGCTTGCTGAAAGTAGACCGGAAGCTGTGGTTAATTTTGCGGCAGAAACGCACGTTGATAATTCAATCAAACGGGATGCCCCGTTTGTGAGGACAAATATTGACGGGACGATGAACTTGGCAACCCAGGCAATGAAAGCGGGGGTTAGTAAGTTTATCCAAATTTCTACGGATGAAGTATATGGAAGTGCAGCCCCTAATCAGGCGTTTTTGGAAAAAGATCCCCTTAATCCGAGTTCACCATACTCGGCCAGTAAAGCTGCGGCCGACTTGTTAGTTAGGTCATTGTTCATTACATATGGATACGATGTTAGAATTACTAGGTCCGCTAATAACTATGGGTCACGGCAGCATCCAGAAAAGCTAATTCCCAAGATAATTAAAAATGCAATCGGGGGGCAATCAATCCCGGTGTATGGGGACGGATCGAACAAGCGTAACTGGCTTGCGGTTATGGACAACTGTAAGGCAATTGATGCGGTGTTAAGAAGTGGTCAGTCGGGTGAAATTTATAATATTGCTGGAACTGAGTCACCAACGAATATACAGTTGGTCAATAAAGTTCTTACGCTAGTCAAACAAAAAATTGATACTAATAGTAAAGTTGAGTTTGTAGCTGATCGACCTGGTCATGATTATCAGTATCGGATTAGTAATCAAAAGGTAGTTTCTCGGTTGAATGTTACGCCAACAACCAAACTTAGTGATGGTTTATCCAGAACGGTGGATTGGTATTTGAACCACGCTGATTGGCTATCCAGTAGGCGAAGTTTTTAGGAGGAAAGTAATGAAAGTTGGGTTTATCGGTACCGGGGTTATGGGTACAGGAATGATAAAGAATTTGCTGAAAGCGGGAAACGAAGTGCTGGTGTATAACAGAACTAAAGCTCACGCGAGTCAGGCAATTGATGCCGGAGCGGTATGGGTTGAATCAGTACCTGAATTGACGCTTCAAGTGGATGCAGTCATCACGATCGTCGGATTTCCTAGGGATGTGGAAGAGTTATACCTTGGCGAAGGTAAAATTGTTGCGAATGCTAAGCCTGGACAATTGTTGATTGACATGACAACTAGCTCACCAAAACTGGCTCAGAAAATTGCTTCCGTTGCCACGGTAAGGAACGCTTTACCGATTGATGCCCCTGTTTCTGGTGGTGATGTTGGCGCTAAGAATGGGACCCTCACGATTATGGTTGGTGGATCTGACGAGGCAGTTGCTAAAGCGAAATCATTGTTTGACGCAATGGGGAGTGCAATAACCCACTTTGGTAATGCAGGTGCTGGGCAGTCAGCTAAAATGGCTAATCAAATCATGGTTGCTGGCACGATGACGGGGATGGTTGAATCGTTGGAATACGCAAAGCATGCAGGAATCGACCTGGATAAAATTATTGCAACGATAAATGGTGGCGCAGCTGAAAACTGGAGTATGGCTAACTATGCTCCCCAGATTCTCAAGGAAGATTTTGAGCCAGGATTTATGATTGAACATTTTGTTAAAGATTTACGAATTGCCTTAGAGTCAGCTGATGAAATGGGATTGAAACTGCCAGGTACGGAAGTGGCAAGAAATCTATATCAGAAAATGATTGATGAAGGTAACGGTAAACTTGGAACTCAAGCGTTGATAAAGCTATTCGAATAAAAAAAGGCTGGTCACAAATTTGTGACCAGCTTTTTTACTTATGATTTAGTTTATCTTTTCTTTTCTTAACGGCGTTTGCTACATTAACCGAAATTGAAATTATTAAGAATATCGCAGCGAGAATCAGTAAACCAATTCTTACGTTTGCTACGGGCTGAATTTTTTGGATTAGAACTGCAATCCCAATTGAAATAATTAAACAGATATCAGCAAATACTAAAGCTGGGCTAAATCCCATTTAAATCATCCTTTCGCAGATATTATATCAGACTATTCGGTCTAATGAAGCGACATTTTGATTAGTTGCTTGCGAATGGAATCTTTAGCCTTGTCAGCAGCTGCTGATTTGATTTTAGCTTCAAGTTCCTTTTTCTGGGTAGCTGACATATTGGGGTTTTGCTTCATGGCAGCAGTCATCTGTTGTTTGATTGCTACAGCAAGCTTGGCCCCAGCGGATTTTTGTGATTTAGCCATGCTGACCTTCAAGTCCTTTAGTTGAGCTGGGGAATAGACGACCCAGTCATCAGTTAGCTCAAAGTAATTGACTCTGGATTTATAGTCGCCAGTTAAGTCAAGACCAGCGTACATAATTTTAAAGAAGTTGTTCTTATATTGGTAATGATTTGTGACCGTCATCAACTGAGAATTCTTCTCCCTTGATTTTTGAAACTTATTACTAGTTTTTGAGTCTACTTGGGTGTGAGAAGTCTTTTTGGCCCCTTGGTTTTTGTAGACCACGACGCTTTCACCTTCATTACCAAGCGACTTTTTGATAGCAACATTGAGACCGACCTGTTTAATGGCAACAGCAGGATCAATTCGCTTAATTGTTGTTTGCTTTTTGGCGATCATTCCGAAGTGGTGGGTATCGCCGGCGGTTATGAGAGCAATGTTACCAACTAGTCCCACAAGGGAAATAGCAACGAGAAGGTATCTTAGCACGCTACCTCTCATTAGGACAAAAGTCGAGATGAAGAGGATGGCGAAGATTACCGTTAGTAGTAAAGCCATTATTTTTCACCTCCAAAAGTTTGAGTCTTTTTAAGGAAGAATGTCACTATTAAACCAACGATTGCAAAACCAGTTGCAACAACGAAAGCAGCACTGTAGCCACCAAGGACAGCGTTTTGAGCTTGATCCTTATAGAGCAGAGGTGCTTCATGAAGAACGTGCTTAGCAGGCATTTCGTTTGAAGTAACGTTACTTAAGACACTAATTAGAACAGCTGTACCAACTGAACCAGCTACCTGGCGAAGGGTGTTGTTAACTGCAGTTCCGTGACTGATTTCCTTGAACGAAAGAGCATTCATCCCGGCAGTAGTAACTGGCATCATCGTCATGGCAACCCCAGCCATTCTAATAGCGTATGAAACAGTAAGGAAGATTGTTGGAGTACTAGTGGTTAAAAAGATAAATGGAATTGTTCCAATGGTTACCAGTGATAATCCGGCCATTGCTAACCGTTTGGCACCGATTCGGTCAAAAATCCGACCAGTAATTGGACTCATTATCCCCATCATTAAGGCTCCTGGGAGCAATGTTAACCCAGATTCAAATGCAGATTCGCCTCTAATTGTTTGAAGGTAGATTGGGAAAACCATTTCGATACCAATCATTGCAATATTGACGTCAGCTGATAGAATGGCGGAAATAAAGAAATCTTTATTTGCAAAGACGCGGATATTAAGAAATGGATTGTCCATTTTCAATTGACGAAGCGTAAAGAATCCGATTACGACGAGGCCTACAAGAATTGAAACCAGAACAACTGGGTCGCCCCAACCTTTGTCACCGACTTCAGAGAATCCATAAAGGAGTAATCCAAAACCAATGGTAGATAAAATAGCTGAAGAAAAATCAAGTGATGGTTTTGAAGTTTCCAGAACCTTCCGAACGGTGAAGAATGAAATGATGATTACCAAAAGAACTAGCGGAATCAACATTCCAAACAAAGTTCTCCAAGAATAGTTATCAACGATAAAACCTGATAGGGTGGGGCCAATTGCGGGAGCAAGACCAATGGCCAAGCCAAGAGTTCCCATGACAGCTCCCCGTTTTTCTGGTGGGAATATCGATAAGTTAACCGTTTGGGAAAGTGGCATGGAAATTCCAACGGCAATTGCTTGAACCAATCTACCAATAAAAATAGTGGCGAAGTTAGTGGCCACAAATGCTAGGGTGGTTCCAAGTAAAAAGATAGTCATTGCTGACATGTAAAGAACACGGGTACTAAATCTGTTGATCAACCACGCTGAGATGGGAATCATTACCCCGTTTACCAGTAAAAAACCGGTCGTCAACCATTGAACGGTTGATGTATTGACATCGAATGCCTTCATTAAAGCTGGAAACGCGGTAGCCAACATCGTACTACTGAGAATCATAATAAATGTACCGGCAATCATGGTTGCTACCATTAAAATCCGGTTATATGGCTTGCCGTTCGCATCCATTTGAATGTTGTCGCTCAAAAAAATCTTCCTTTCTCTAAAAAACAAAGTCTTATGAATAATAGACCTCTAAAAAAACATTGTCAATTAATTTGACAAATGTAACCGATTTATTTATATTTATGTAGTTAAATTTGTTAAGCGTGATATTTTGTAAAGGAAAACTGGTGATTAGAAAGTGGATTTTGATAAAAAACCATTTATCGATACTGAGGCATTGATTTTTGGGATTGGCCAAGTATCAAAGATAACGGGGGTATCATCGCGCCAGCTTAGGTACTGGGAGGAGCAGAAGTATATTAGTGCTCTGCAAAAGCGGAAGGGAACGTCTCGGCAGTACTCAATGCATACGTTAATAAGAATATTTCATATTCAGAGGTTTCTTAGTCGCGGATTTACCTTGCAAGCAGCTGTTGAAAAGGCTGAAAAGATTGATCAGGAGGCCCCAGTTATTAGGGACTTCTTGGTGCAACAGTTTATCGGTGTCAAAATCGAAGGTGACCGAAGTGTGTTAGATTTTGGCTATAAGGATGATAGTAAGAAGGAACGAGTGTATGGCGTTTTACAAAACGGTAAAGCATCATTTGAAATCGTTCCTGAATCAAAAGAAGAGTAAAAAAATCCCCGGCTACCAGATGTTTGGTAGACCGGGGATCTATTTTTAGTGATATTCTTCTTCAAGTAGGTTGTACAGTCCTGAAATGGTTGAATCAGTCAAGTCTACTGTCTTTCCATCAACTGTTGCCGATTTTATTTCATAATAATCTTCTAAGTCAGGGACCTCAAGCTGTTGGTTGGCAACAAAGTCTTGCGGTGATTTGTAGGAAATGGTGTGGTCTGAATGACCGTCGTTATATTTGATATCTAACATGGTTAATTCCCCCTTTTGACGTTAATTGTAGGGGTATTCCTATATGAAGGCAATTATCTGGCTTTTTGAATTTTGTGAGAACAAATTGTAACCAAAATTTGCGTAAGATTTTACTTGTGAAAAATAGTCGTGTTATATTTTATGCAAATAAAGACGGGGCATGCAATTTCTACAGGGGTGATTACGATGCTGAAACGCCTTATGGTGACCACTTTTGCGTTTTTGGTTGGTTTGTTAGGTGTCTTCTTGATTGAACACAGCGGCAACGCAATGCTTGTGAAGTTCGATAAAGCTATGATTGTTAGTAAGAATTTAAGTTACAACGGTAAAATCAAGTACTACGTCGATTCTTCTGCTAAATCTATGGATAGCGACATTGAGTTTGCAGTGAAGAAATGGAACGGGGCACTTGGAAAGAGGATGTTTGTTCAAACTAATTTTAAGAATGATTCAAGGTTAGTGATCACCAAAACCAACCGAATTAGTGGTAATGCTGCGGGGATGACTGAAGTCAATAGCGGGGTGATTGCTTTACAGTCAACGTGGATGAATCGCTACAATTCTTCTAAAAGACGTGCGGTGATGATTCATGAATTAGGGCATACCTTTGGAACTAAGGACTTGTACCTGTATCCGGTCCAGTGGATGCGTGAAATGTAAAAAAAAACAACTATAATGGGTGGAAATTATTCTACATCTATTACAAGATTTGACCGAGATTTGGCTAGGTGGTCTTTGAGTCATACTAAACAGATGTCGAATGGCGAGTTTAACAACTATCGTTCTGAACCTGATCTCTACTATCAAATGTATGTTAAGTAAGCTTTTTTCTGTATTGACAATGAGGGGTTCCTAAATTATGATTAGCTTATTCATGTATCTATGAATGAGTGACGAAGCAATCGAAGTAGTTCGTTGGTTTGAGAAGTCAGAGACTTATCGGATAGTGAGAGGTAAGCGACTTACGAATGAAATTACAATTGTGGAGCGTTATATATCGAGTCATTTCGTTATCAATGAAGAGAGATCAGCAATTGCTGGTAACTTGGGTGGTAACGCGGAAAATTCGTCCCTGACTATTTTTAGTCGGGGATTTTTTATTTTAGGAGGAATTTGCAGAATGAACATTTTAGATGATTTAAAGTGGCGTGGAGCTATCAATCAGGAAACTGATCATGATGGGTTGAATGATTTGGTGAATGAGAAGTCAGTTGGAATTTACGTTGGAATTGACCCAACCGGTGACAGTATGCATATTGGTCATCTGATTCCATTCATGATTTTGAAGAGATTTCAGTTGGCTGGCCATAAGCCAGTGATTGTTATTGGTGGAGGAACAGGCTCTATTGGTGATCCAAGTGGTAAGAAGTCAGAACGAGTATTACAAACAATGGACCAGGTTCATCATAATGAAGAAGCCTTGACTGCCCAATTAAAGCGACTATTTGGCCAAGATGGTAAGTTTGCCATCGTAAATAACTATGATTGGTTATCAAAAATGTCGTTACTCGACTTTCTACGAGACTACGGTAAGCTCTTTAACGTTAATACAATGCTTAATAAGGAAATCGTTGCAAGTCGACTTGAGGTAGGAATTTCATTTACAGAATTTACATACCAAATTCTTCAATCAATCGATTTCCTTCATCTATTCCAGAACAATGATGTTCAGGTTCAATTAGGTGGAGCAGATCAGTGGGGAAATATTACCTCAGGAACTGATCTTATTCATAAGGTGGAAGGTGCAGATGCCAAAGCTTACGGAATTACGATTCCTTTGATGTTGAAGTCGGACGGTACTAAGTTTGGTAAGACTGCGGGTGGAGCTGTATGGTTAGATGCTGATAAGACTAGCCCATATGAGTTTTACCAATTTTGGATCAATCAGGATGACAGGGATGTTGTCCGTTATTTGAAGTACTTTACTTTCTTGGATAAGGAAGAAATCGCTGACTTAGAAGAAAAAGTGAAGACAGCTCCAGAAAAACGTGAAGCTCAAAGAAGGCTTGCCCAAGAAGTAACTAAGTTTGTTCATGGTGAAAAAGCCGTTGAAGAAGCTGAAAACATTACTAAAGCACTTTTCTCGGGAGAGGTAGCTAATCTATCGGCTTCTGAAATTGAACAAGGTTTTAAGAACATGCCAAGCGTTGACGTTACTAACGAAAAGAGAAACATCGTTGAATGGCTTGTTGATGTTACTAGTATCGAACCTTCGAGACGGCAAGCAAGAGAAGATGTAAGTAATGGAGCCATCAGAATCAATGGTGAGAAGGTTACTGACACTGATGCGGAGGTTGATCCATCAGCTGCATTTGATGGTAAGTTTGTCATTGTTAGACGTGGTAAGAAGCGTTATTTCTTAGCTAGAGTTAAGTAGATTTATAAGATGATTTGAAGCAAACCAAAATTGGTTTGCTTTTTTTGTTGACAAAGTCTTGATATCACGGTATATTAGTTCTTGCAGTTTTGATTAGCGAGCAAGTGAACGACAGCTAAATGAGTTGATGTGATTCGGATAACCGAGTTAATTAATTTCAAAAAAGTCGTTGACATGAAATGCTCCACATGATATATTGTAATAGTTGTCAAAAGGCGTTGCGACGCTGATTGGTAGCCGAGTAGATCTTTGAAAACTGAACAAAATTTTCGATAAACAAATGTGTAGGGTCCTCCGATCATTTATGGTTGGAGACAAACATTTGCGAAATCAATTCGTGAAATAATCAATAAAACAAATAATCATGAGCTAACAAGCTTATCATTTTTAAAATGAGAGTTTGATCCTGGCTCAGGACGAACGCTGGCGGCGTGCCTAATACATGCAAGTCGAACGC
>NZ_CATNVB010000008.1 GCF_951230165.1 Lentilactobacillus sp. Marseille-Q4993 | reverse complement strand
CTTTGAACGCTTTTAGTAGGGTGGTTTAAAACGGAAGGTCTCCGTTTTTGTGTACCTTTAGAATATACAAAAAAATCTGCTATCAGTGATAGAAAAATCTATCACCAACAACAGATATTGTAGAACCATTATTATTGCGCTTTTTATTTTGCCTAGCTATGTTTTGTCAATCCGGTGAAGGCGGCGATAAATTAATTTTACCCTCTTCTTTAAAAAGCCTTTACCTTTCCAATGTCACAAGTTTGGTATGATATAATTATAGTTACTGAATTGGAGGGAAATGGAATGGCTTTCATGAACTGGCTTACCAAAAAAATAAATAAGGTTACCCGGTTTTCACGAGCCAACCACCCCCTTAACCGAAATCGTCACCTTCCTCGGCAGCGAAAGCAATCTACCATCGCCCCTAATGAGCCTGAGCCGGTACAAGAAGAAGTCCTTACCGAGAGCTCTACCCCAGCTGCAGATCATTCAACAATCATCCACCAGTCCCACAAAACAACTTCAGTTTCCTTCTTCTACCTGGACGAAAATGGGAATCAACTTGCTGAACCCGACATATTCATGGGTGAGAGTGGCAAACTGTTTCAGTTTAAAATTCCCCACTTTGATAACTATTACCTTCACACAATTGACAATTTTACCAATAGTTTTGCTGATTTTGACCAAAAGGCGGTTTTTCACTTCAATCTCAAAATGGCGGCTCCTGTCAAGGTTTACAGTATTGACATCGATACTTCACAGATGTTGATTCCTGTAAAATTAGTTACTGGTAAGTTGGGACAAACTTATCAAATTGAGCCTCCTAAGATCAACAACTATCGGCCGATTAACAGTATCGGTAAAAAATACGGTTACTTTTCCCAGACTACGTCCGATGTTGATTTCTATTACCGTAAAGCCGACTGGTCGACAGTACAACCTATCGATTACTATATAAAATTAAATGCCGCACACGATGTGTTTGATGAGCCCAACGGAAAGCCATTAACGACCCAACTTCCTCGCTCAATCATCGTCAAGGTTTTTCTAAAGATTGAGTTAGACGACCACCAAACTTGGTATAACGTTGGTGGCACTCAGTGGATTTCCGGTGACAAGGTAGAGTTAAGTGACCCACCCGCAGACCGTGAAATCAAGCACCAAACAAAGGTCAATGAATCCCTTTCAATGTTATCCGGCTATATTGACTTTCTCGAAGGAAAATCCGTTAGCACTTACGATAAGCCTTACGGAAAATCCCTTAATAAACTAGATAACGGTAGCGAGGTCAAAATTCAGTCGACCCTAACCGATGATCAACAAATAAAATGGTACGAATTGGAGGACCATTCTGTGGTCCCCGCAAGATACGTAGTTTTAACCTAATAAAGGCGGTGGGACAGAAAGCACGCGAAGTTGCTTTCGTCGTCTCACCCCCGGAAGGCCAACAGTAACTGAGGGTCATGAATAATGGGCCTCAGTCCTGATGGCTACTGCGTGTAGCAAGAATTTGGATGAAAGCAAAAATGTAGCGATAAATTTCAAGAAAATGAAATTTATCGCTACTTTTTTCGATTTACCTAGTTATGTCCCAGGCTCTTTTTAGTATCAAGTTTTATAGATTTTTATCCATGTTAAATGTCAGTTTTGAAAGAGTTAATCCCTTTTCGAATAGGTCGTGCATAAACTGCTCAGTATCTATTCTCATCATCTTAACTACTTGATGATTTTGCTCAGTCAGGTAATCAGTTAGTTCTTGGCCACTTAATGATTTTGATTCCTTTAGTGCTTGGTCAACATGACGACGCAACTTTTCCTTGCTTGCCGTCAAGAAGTCAACGTCATCCTGAATAAATTCAGAGTAGTGAGCTTCAACCAATACAGATAGCTTCCGATACATCCAGTAAGCACTCTCATCATCACATCTAAGGGGAGTATTGGCGTAACTAGGATCGGTATCAGTAACGTTACCAAAGAATGGCACATAAGGACTAAAGGCTGGGACCCCGAAACACAACCACATAATTGCGGACTTTTCAGCTGGAACATCGTTTCTGATTTGCAGAACGTGTGAGTTTTGAGTCCGGTTCATTGAAATTGGTCTGAACAAGGTTTTAGTACTCTCGTTCCCCTTTGAAAATGGATCGTATTCAGTTTCATTGTAATGAGAGCCTAAAATATATTCGATATCTTCAACTGAAATTTTCTTTGAAGTCCGGCAGATAAATGGCAAGTCTGACGAGATAGGTGACTGCTCAATCTCAGGGTTGAGATACTTTTGACCGAACCATACTCGAGGAGTGTTATAGTGGCGGTCCTTTTCGTTATCAGTCCCAAAAATATGGCGGAAATTGAATCCTTGCTTATCAGTGTTCAGATGATTCTCTTCAACAAACTCTTGAATCCCGTCTGAATACATAAAGTTATCAGGATCGTTAAAGTCAACCTGTTGAATAGCTACTTGGTTTGCAGCAATCGCGTAAGCGTCATCAGGGATTCGTTGAGCGACCCAATGATGACCAGTTACAATTTCCATATACCAAACTTCGTCGTTATCTGAGAACAGGACGCCGTTTCCTTCAGGTGAACCGTACTTCTTGATCAATTGGCCAAGATACGATACCCCTTCTCGGGCAGAGTTAATGAATGGCAACACCATTGATTGAAGTGAATCTTCAGCAAGCCCATTTTCAACTAAAGGATCAATTGAAAGTGCCCGTTCGTTACCATAAACACTTTCAGTGGCACTCATCGCAACGTTCTTTTCGTTAAAACCACTTTCCGCATATACCCCTTCCTTGTCAACATCAACGTTAGGAGTAGCTAAATAGCGGTAACCATCTGCTGGCATGTCCGCAGTAAAACCGTTTTGGTTTGAAATCCAAGTCTTATTTTGACCAGAAACAGCATCGTGAACGTAAAATCTCTGTGGCGTTAATGGTAAAAACGTATCGTCATTTCTGGCAATCATCGTTGAACCATCGATTGATGCATTTTTACCAACTAAAACACTCGTACATGCAGATAAACTCTTGTAACTCATAATGGAATGGCACTTCTTTCAGTTTATTTTTATAACTTCGCGGTTAGTTCAACATCAGGATACTTGTCTTTAAACCAGCGAAGGGCAAAATCATTTTCAAATAAGAACAGGGGATCACCATTGCGATCCTTAACTAACAGATTTCGGGACGAGGACATTCTTTCATCAAGCTGATCAGGATTGATCCAGCGAGCTGTCTTCTTTCCCATCGGTTCCATAGCAACTTCCGAGTTGTACTCATTTTGCATTCTGAATTGGAACACTTCAAATTGAAGTTGCCCAACCGCCCCAAGAATATAGTCATTAGTTGAGTATGACTGGTAGAGCTGAACCGCTCCTTCTTGGACTAGTTGATTGATTCCCTTGTGGAATGACTTTTGTTTCATCACGTTTTTAGCGGAAACTCGCACAAACAGTTCAGGCGTAAATTGAGGTAACTTTTCGTACTGAATCGATTTCTTACCAGTATAAATCGTATCACCAATCTGGAAGTTTCCAGTATCGTAAAGACCGATAATGTCTCCGGCAACGGCGGTCTGAACATTTTCCCGGGTATTGGCCATAAACTCAGTAACGTTAGAAAGGCGGAGCTTCTTTTGCGTTCTAAATAAGTTCACATCCATTCCCTTTTCAAACTTGCCGGAACAAATTCTCACGAACGCGATTCTATCACGGTGATTTGGGTTCATATTTGCTTGAATCTTAAATACAAATCCTGAGAATTCATCATCAGTTGGTTCTATCATATCGCCTTCCTCAGTCTTATGAGGACTTGGAGCGGGAGCAAAGTTGAGATAGGCATCGAGAAAAGTCTTGACTCCAAAGTTTACCAAGGCGGAGCCAAAGAATACTGGCGTTTGATCACCAGTCTTTATCTTATCTTCATCAAACTGATTTCCAGCCATATCAAGCAAGTCAATGCTATCCTTAGCGTCACTAAACTGATCATCCTCAGCTAACTCATTGTTGTTAACTGGATTGTTTTCGTCATCTAGTTCAACCATTTCCGACGGATCATCATGTTTGTAAAGCTCAACTCGATGATTATACCGGTCGAAAATTCCAGTTAACGTCTTGCCCATTCCAATTGGCCAGTTCATTGGGTATGCTTCAATCCCCAAAACTTCTTCAAGTTCATCGATTAAATCCATTGGTTCCCGACCATCACGATCTAACTTATTCATAAAAGTGAAAATTGGAATTCCCCGCATCTTACAGATTTGGAAAAGCTTTTTAGTTTGAGGCTCAATTCCCTTAGCAGAATCAATAACCATGACGGCAGAATCAACGGCCATTAACGTCCGGTACGTATCTTCAGAAAAGTCCTCATGCCCAGGGGTATCAAGAATGTTGATTCGTTTGCCACTATAGTCAAACTGCATCACAGAACTCGTAACTGAAATTCCACGTTTCTGCTCGATCTCCATCCAATCAGACTTCGCAAAGTTACCTGTCTTTCTTGCCTTGACAGTTCCAGCTTCACGAACGACCCCACCAAACAATAGCAATTGTTCAGTAATCGTCGTCTTACCAGCATCAGGGTGAGAAATAATCGCAAACGTCCGCCGCTTATTATCCTCTTGTTTTAATTGTTGATCAGTCATTTTAAATTCCTTTCGGTCCGAAATACACTAATTTATATTAACATACTTTAGTTAGTAACTAAACGATGCCCATGAAAATCACCAATAATATCATTTGTTTTTAACAAAAAAGACGATTCCAGTCACCGTCTTGATAACTGAATTCGTCTTTTGTTTACATGTCTAATTACCCTTTTCAATTTGGTGCATTACGTAATTTACAACCTTCAGCGAACTTAGCCCATCATTAATGGCACAGAAGCGGTTGTAGAAGTTCATAAACTGCTTATTAGCACCCATGTCAGGATGCTGCAAGGCATGGTGGATATCGCCTAACAGCTCCTTAGGGGTGTGAGCAATTTTTCCTGGCAAGTCTCTCTCATAGTTGAGGTAGAAACCACGAAGTTCCTCCTTGTACAAATGGTAATCATAAGGATAGAACAGAATTGGTCGTTTGAGGTACGCGTAGTCGAAGAACACTGATGAATAATCCGTAATCAACAGGTCAGATACAAGGTAGAGATCCGAGATGTTTGGATGACTTGAAAAATCATAAACAAAGTCCGAGTAATTCGAAATATCCAACGCATTTGAAATCAAGTAATGCATTCTTAAAATCAGGACCGTGTCCTCACCAAACGACTTCTTGAAATCGTCAAGGTTGAACGGTAACTCAAAGGTATACTTTCCCTTCTGAGCAAACTGATTATCCCGGTATGTTGGGGCATACATTACCACTTTTTTATCCAGTGGAATTCCAAGTTCTTGCTTCAATGCATCAATTTCGTCAGTCTTTGTATTGATTAATTCATCGTTTCTTGGATAACCAATTTTCAAAATTTGATTATTAAACCCAAAAGCAGACCGGAAAATCTGGGTGGAATAGTCGTTAGGTGAAACCAAGGCATCCCAACGGTTTGCTTCTTTAACAAAGTTTTTATGATATTTAGCGGTCGTAGTTCCTGGCATCGAAACATTTTCGATATCAAGGCCAAGCTTTTTCAGCGGGGTCCCATGCCAAGTCTGAATGTAAGTGACGTAGTTTGGTTTCTTTACCCAGGCTGGGAAGCGGGCATTCGAAATCCAGAACTGTGATTTTTCAATAATTCTGACCCATTTGTTAGTTCGTCTAACAACGTAGTCAATCCCGTTTTCCTTACAAAATGCCTTTTGAGAACGGTCAATGGACCAAATCATTTTAATTCCCGGATACAACTTTTTAAACAGAGTATAAATAGCATACGGGCTATCACTAACTTGGCGGCCACCAAAACTTTCAAACACAATTGTCGTGTTCTCGTACGGTGAATGTCCGCGTTTGAATAAGAGCCTCATTCTAGCTAGATTCAACTTATCAGAGACCATCTTAACAACGTCAGCCATTCCTGAAGCCTTGCCACCAGCAGCAGTAACCTTCTCAACCAAAGAGGCAGCCGGAAATTCTTTGATCAAGATTCCGTTATCAAAACTCTTCTCGATCATGATTTCTCTTCGCCCAGGTAAATTAACATCCGTTGCCTGACCAACTAAAGATTTGGCAACAATCATCCGTTGCTCAATCGTTTGCCCATCCAAGTCATAGTTAATGAATAACTGACTAGTTGAATCTTTTGGGATATCTGTCAACGGAATCGTTACCGTGAACATCCCAGCAAACATTTTTTTATCGATAGGAAACTCTAGTTTTGAATCACTTGCTTGGCTCTTAATGATCACCCGCTGATTCTCAATCTTTTTCCCATTGATTTGATTGTACCCAGTCACTTCTAACCCTTCATCAATCAAGTTGACAGAATTGATCATAAAGTCTTCATCGGACTGGTTAGTTCTGATATTAAATAAAGCCATTCCGGTAGGATCGGAGTTGAATTGGTAATAGCTAGTAAGTTGTAATTGGTGCCTATCACTTAGGTACTCACTTTCAACTTGAACAACGCTCTTATTGTCAGCATCATTGTTGATGAAGAAGATTTGCCACTCAAACTCAGTCTGATCACTATTTTCATAATGAAAGTTTTGAGCGTCAATTTTAACCCTAACAATATTTCTGCTGACAACTTTAGTAATTGGTTGCATTACCGACGCAAGACTATTTTTCTCAACGAAGAGGAAATATGAGTGGTCGAATGAACCAAAAGCATCTAGCAACTCAAATTCAAGAATCTGCGTTTGTTTTTTTTGATGAACGCCTGATAATATTGCTCTCACTTTTTATTTCCCCTTAGTAATTAAATATTTGCTTACCGGCAAGGTACTTAGATGCTTCGATGCTGTCATCCAAATCCATATAAACCCGGTTTTCCTCAGTGTTAACTGCCGTTAAAATCCGGTTGTAAAAAGCCGAAATGTTTTCATATCGTTTAAAATCAATATACGAAACTACCTTAGTCACTCGCTTAACAAGGTTGGCTTCATAGTCTTTAATTAAACTCTTTTCGTTATCGCTAGTTGCGTTCAGTAACTGCGTAGGAGTTTCAATCACTGAAGTTGAGCTTAGCCGATAATTAACTTTCTTTTCTGATTGTTGATTACTAAACCGGAAAATGAGCTCACCGTTCTTATTTAGAAGAAGACTTTCAGTTAAATAATCATCGTCATATTTATCGATGCCAAATAAGTTACCATCTCGCGTGTAATCATTAACCTGAATAATATTTGCCATTTCATCAAAGTAGACAGTATGAATCAAAGCACCATCTTCATCGTACAATGACTCGGCTTTAATCTGACCCGCATCATCAACATAACGCTTAGCATCCCTTTGGCCCTGATAGCCTTCATATGTAGATAGTGTACTTAAATCTAGGTCAACTAGGTCATCGCTATTGAGCTTAACGCCCTTTTCGTTAGCGTAAATATCGTAAAGCGTGGTTAATTCAAAGTCTACCTTACCTTCAGTTACCCGTTTGATTTCCTTTTCTGCTTTCCAAATATCATCAAATCTATTTTGGCAGACAACAATCACTATCTCAGCACTTTCCTCTTGGAGAAGGGTAAGTTGCTTACTGAAGTTTGGTTTGCGAATTCCATCTAATGAAGTTAACAAAAAAACTGCTTTCATTTTTTCCTCCCATAATAAAATATCCCTAGTTAATTAAACTGGGGATACTAAATTTATTTACTTTAGGCTTTCCACTCTTCAGAATCAGCAAGACCAAGGTCTTCTTTAATCTTAGTGGTTGAAATTCCTTCTGTTCTAGGTAAGTAAACTACCTCACAATAGTCCTTTAAAAAGTCAAACTTACCCTTCCAGTCATCACCCATAACAAAGATATCGATATTACGATCAACTACATCATGAACTTTTTGGTCCCAATTTTTTTCTGGAATAACTTCATCAACATACTTGATGGATTCCAAAATATACTTACGATCTTCGTATGAAGTATAAGCTTTTTTACCCTTTTCGGCATTAAATTCATCAGATGAAAGGCAAACGGTTAAATGATCGCCAAGTGCTTTAGCTCTCTTGAGCAAGCGAATATGGCCTTTATGGAGCAAGTCAAATGTTCCATACGTAATTACTTTTTTCATAAAATCTCCTACTTAAATGATTATCTTCAAATAATAAACACAACTTAAATACTAGCATAATCATTCTTTACGTCAATAATTATTAAGCGGTTTTAAAACTTATTCCACTTGATTAAGTTTGAAAATATTGTACAGGTGAGTAACGACAACCTTCACGACAGCATAGAACGGTATCGCCAAAATCATTCCCATCAGACCAGCAATGTTACCTGCAGCCAACAGAATAATAATAATCGTAAGTGGATGGATTTGAAGTGCCTTTCCAATGACGTTTGGATAGACAAGGTTACCATCAACTTGCTGAACAACTAAGACGATTAGGATGTTTAAAATTACATTCCACCAGTTTCCAGTTGACAATGACACTGCCAAGGCTGGAGCAATTCCGATATATGGACCAATGTATGGAATGATATTGCACAACCCTGCAATAAATCCCAGCAACAACGCGTATGGCAAGTGGATTAAAGCATATCCAATTGCTGTAAACGTACCGACAAACAAACATTCAATCATTTGACCGCCAATATACTTCGAAATCGTATGACTCATTTCGCTAAGTAGATCCATAATTTGGCCCCGATGCTTTTCGGGTAACATCTTTTCGATGCTTGGGGCTAATTTTTCACCATCTTTAAGCATATAAAACAGTACCACCGGAACGGTAATTGCAACGATCACAATGTTCGCTGCAGCGGAAATAATTGAACCAAGTCCGCTTGTTATTCCAGAGACAATGCTGCTTACATATTGGTTGACGTTCTTGGAAACCTTATCAACTAATTGACTGAAATCAATCTTTGATAATAACTTTTGTGAGCTAGCGTCTTGGAACACCTTGTCAAACAAATCCCGGGCATCATTCATAACGCTTGGCAATTTATTGCCTAACGTAACTAATTGGGAAGTTAATTGCGGTACAAAAACTGTCAAAACCAAGACAATCACAGCAATCAGTAGAACAAATACAATTGCAACACCCCAGCCACGCGAGATTCGGTACTTTCCAAGTTTCACTTTTCCCAGCAAAGAAACAATTGGATTAAGCATATAGAATAAAATCCCGGCTAGTAATATCGGAACAAAAATCGTTGATATAAAAATTGCAATTGGTGAAAAAATAAAACTAACCTTGGTACAAACCCAGATGATCGTCATGACAATTAAAATTTCAATGGACCAAAAAAATAGTGATGAATTCTTTAATCTATTTAACATTTGCATCCCACCTAACATTATTATTTTTATTTTAGCATTAATGCTGTTGTTTGTTTCCTATGGGGGCCAAGTCCTATAAGTAAATAAATATAGTCCGGCCACCTAAATCGGCCTCTTCACTCAGATTTTTCACTTAACTTCAAAACTTATTCTGCGCACTACGTTTGCTCAAGTTTCATGCTATATCAGGCTAAAACTAGCAATCAGTTGATGATTTGTTTCGTCCACCTAAATCGGCCTCTTCACTCAGATTTTTCACTTAACTTCAAAACTTATCCTGCGCACTACGTTTGCTCAAGTTTCATGTTATATCAGGCTAAAACTAGCAATCAGCTTGATTAAATTAACTCAATAGCCGCGCACTTCGTTTGCTCGCCTACTGAGTTTTATTTAATTCTCACTGATTACCGCTAGCTTTAGCACCTTACAAAAATAGCCGGGACCCTCTCCCAGCTACTCCTTGCGGCCTTCATTTTTTTGACGAGACAATTCCAAGTATCTTTGATACCAGATGGCAATAAACTCTTCAGAGAACGGCCCCTTCTTATTGTTGATCCAATCAACAATAATCTTAACGTTAGTTTTTAAGATATGATCAATTTCCGGCCCGTAATTCCAGCGTCTTGAAAAATCATTATATTCATCGACATCAAGTAACTTTCTCCGGCCATCCGGAAACACTTTAACGTCGAGATCATAATCGATATACTTCAATGCTTCCTTATCCATTACATAGGGAGAAGCAAGATTACAGTAATAAGCAAGGCCATCGTCCCGTAACATTGCAACGACGTTAAACCAATACTTTTTATGGAAATAAACTAATGCAGGTTCTCTTGTTACCCAGTGGCGGCCATCATCCTCCGTAACTAGGGTGCGGTTGTTGCACCCAATTAGTGAATTATCGTTAGATTTTAATACCATCGTATCTCGCCAGATACGATGCAAACTTCCATCATGTTTATAGCTTTGAATCGCAATGAAGTCGCCTTCCCGTGGTTGTTTTGAATTTTGTGCCATTGTGGTACCCACTTTCAGCTAAAGCTACTCACATCGATTGTTTCCAATCCAATTAGTATTATATCAGAGTTAATTGCTTTTTCCGAATTCTTTTAGTCAGCCGTCAGCTCCTCAATTACCCGGCTGATATCATCCAAATTAAACCCCTTACGGTACAGAGCCTGCTTGGTTTTGTTAACCATAACATACTGATCAGGATTGCTATAATGCTTCAAATACTTCTCGGCCATCTTAACCAGTAACTCAGCGTCATCATTTTCAACCTCGCCCGGATCAACCGATGCCATCACCTCTTGAACTTGAGCATAACTGAACCCCCGCTGCATCAGTAGTTTGTTTGTTTTATTGATTTTCATCTTAACCGAATCCCTAGTCGAACGGCTGAGCTGTTTATCAGCAACCTTAGAGGCAATCTCCACTGCAAGGCTGTCTGGATATTCCCGGTCAAGCACATCTAAGATTAAATGATCATTAATTCCCTTTTGCTTAAGGTGGCGATTGATCCACTCAGGGCCATTCTTTTCCTGCCTAACAACTGTCCGGACATAACTCACCGCGTACTTCTCATCATTGACCAAATTCAAATCCTTTAGTTTGATAATGACTTGATTTATCATGTCTTCGTCTTCAGTCAGAGTAGAAAGTTTATCGACAACCTCCTTTTCCGTCCGCAAATTATGGGCAAGAAAATCAATTGCCTTAGAGTACAGTTTCGAAACCTGATCAGCTTGTTTTAAATTATTTATCTGATTTTCTTCTAACTCCATCCCCTTGAATAGCCTAAACTTAATTAGAACCTCTTCACTTACGGGAAACGAATACTGACCATCAAGGTACACATTGAACCGCCCTTTTCGTTTTTGAGCCTCAATTTTCGTTATTGTCGCTGTCATCTTTTCTCCTTTCAATTCACTTTCCAATTTTCTTCTGATATACTTAACTTAATTTATAACCGAGGATGATAATTTTGACAACTGCCCACGTAGTATACGCAACAATTACAGGAAACAATGAAGACGTCGCTGACATCATTGCTGAAAAGCTTGAGGACCTTGGCGTCGAGGTAACAGAAACTGAAATATCCCAAACTGACGCATCTGCGTTTGAATCCGTAGATATTTGTGTGGTTTGTCCGTACACATACGATGAAGGGTCCCTTCCCGAAGAAGGACTTGATTTTTATGATGACCTTCAAGAACTGGACCTGACTGGTAAAGTTTTTGGAGTTGCGGGATCAGGTGATGTATTCTACGAAGAATACTACAATGTCGCTGTAGATAAGTTTGCAGAAGCTTTTAAAAAAGCCAATGCTGTTCAAGGATCAGAACCCGTTAAGGTTAATCTTGAACCAGAAGAAGACGATATCGAGAAACTCGATAAGCTTGCTGAAGATTTGCTTGCAAAAGCCGGTAAGTAATATAAAAAACTATCAACCACAGGTTGATAGTTTTTTTATTCACTAAGTTATTTCCGCCGTTTTCGCTTCTTTTTTCGTGGTGGCCGTTTCTTTTTGCTAACTTTCCGACTAGCAGACCGTCTAAGTTTTTTTGCCCTACTAACCACTTCAGCAAAAGCATCCCTGTCCTCTTCGATTGGTCCTTGTTTGAACTCTTGCAGGCTTGCATTGAACACTCCCCCAACTAGTAGGATCAACGCTGAGAAATCAAGCCAAAACATTAGCACAATAAACGTTCCAATAGCTTTGTAAGCAGTGACTCCTTTGGCAAAATACTTCAAATAAATCGTAAATACCTGACCAAGTACCATTAGTCCAATCGTTGCTAACAACGCACCGAATACGACGTAACGTAGTTTCACCTTAGCAGTTGGGACAAAATAAAAAAGTGCCGTTAATACAATCCAAACCACTATCAAAGTTGATGGCCACTTTACAGTTCCAATCAAGTCCAAAATCCAGTTTGGAACATGGATAATCGGTTGTAACCATCCCAAAATCATCTGACCAAAAATTGCAAATAAGATAATTATGCCAACTACGGCAATCAATAATAAAGTCCAGACGAACGATAAGATTCGGTTGGTTACTGCCGTCTGATTCTCAGCCACTCCATATGTTTGGTTGATAGTTCGCTGAAAAGCAGCAATCGCCCGACTTGCCGACCAAATAGTAACAATAATACCAATTGACAGCTGGCCACCGCCACCACCGTGGATCGTCGAATCAATCACTGGTTCAAGCGTTTGATAGATTCTATCGGGGAGAATTGGCCGCAACAACATTTCGAAATCAGCTGCATTTACATTTAGTAAATTTAGCATACTACCAGCTATGAATAGTAGCGGAAAAATTGATAATAGGGAATAAAACGCAAGTACTACGGCTGAATCTGAAACATTCCCACCGCTGTAACGAGATAAGAAAATCTTGACGAAATTCTTCAGTTTCTCAAATTTACTTACTACCAATCATCATCACTCCCCCGAAATTGTATCTTTAATTGCTGCTAAAATTCTGTCGGACGCTTTTCCATCCCCGTATGGATTTTTGGCATCCGCCATCCGCTGGTACTCCTGCTTATCATTCAACAAGCGCTTCATTTCGCCCTTAACTTTATCACCGTCCGTACCTACTAACTTAAGGGTACCAGCGTCAATTCCTTCAGGCCTTTCAGTTGTGTCCCGTAACACTAACACTGGTTTACCAAGTGAAGGGGCTTCTTCTTGAACCCCACCAGAATCAGTCATGATAAAGAAACTCTTTGCCGCCATATTGTGAAAATCAAGAACGTCTAACGGTTCAATCAAATGAACCTTAGGATTGCCATCAAAAACTTCATGAGCAATTGTCTGAACCGCTGGGCTAAGGTGAACGGGATAAACCACCTCAACGTCATCATATTCCTTTACTAACTCATTAATAGCGGTAAAGGTTCTCTTCATGGGCTCCCCTTGGTTTTCCCGGCGGTGCATCGTAAGTAATATCATCCTTGAATTTGCGTTAACTTCATCAAGAACCCCATGATGATAGTCATCACTTACGGTTTGTTTTAAAGCATCAATGGCTGTATTTCCAGTCACATAGATGTTATCTTCAGCGTGGTTTTCTAATAGTAAGTTCCCCTTTGAAACTTCCGTTGGAGCAAAGTACAAGTCAGCCAGAACATCAGTTAACTGCCGGTTCATTTCCTCTGGATACGGAGAAAATTTATTGAAGGTTCGCAATCCCGCTTCAACGTGGCCAACTTTAGTCTTATGGTAAAAAGCACTGACACTCGCAGCAAAAGTCGTAGTCGTATCACCATGAACAAGAATAATGTCCGGAGATTCCTTCTCAATTATTGGATCAAGTTCAACAATAACCTTTGTTGTAATCTCACTAAGTGACTGATTTTTCTTCATCACATTAAGATCGTATTGCGGTGAAATGTTAAAAATCTCTAAAACTTGATCTAGCATCTCTCGGTGCTGAGCCGTTACAACCGTGATTGGTTCGAACTCATTGGGCCGGTTTTGCATAGCCAAAATAATTGGTGCCATTTTAATCGCCTCTGGGCGGGTACCAAAGATCGACATTACTTTTATCTTGCTCATTTATTTTCAGACTTCCTTTCTGATTCATTATAGCAAAAGTGAAAACAATGATAACAGTGTAAAATTTGGCAATTTTCAGTTATGGTATAATTTGAAATTGAATAATAAACTGCCAGGGGTGAAATCATCATCGAAAATTTTGAACATTTACTAACAAAATATGCTGAACTAATCACCAAAGTCGGCGTTAATGTCCAACCAGGACAAACAATTATTTTATATTCGGATGTCCATACCGCTCATCTGGCTGAACTCATCAGCTCCTCTGCATACGCCTTAGGGGCAAATGAAGTAATCGTCAAATGGAGTGACGCTCCAGTGCAACGAGATTTCTTAGAGCACACTTCAGACCAACGACTTGAAACCCACTACGAGTTTGAGAAAAAGGCTGCTGAAGAACTAATGGCAAAACGGGCCAGTCGGATTTCTTTGATTTCTCAAGCACCTGATGCATTTGCTGGAATCGATCCAAAACGGCTCCAAATGTACCAAACTACATATTCAAAGGTAAAACAGCCAGTCACCAAAGCAACCATGAACAACGATATCAGTTGGTTAGTTGTCGCTGCCGCTAGTCCTGAATGGGCAAAAATCGTTTTCCCAGACTTAGAGACTGACGATGCGTTAACAAAACTATGGCAAGCTATCTTTACAATTTGTCGGGTCGACCAACCGGACCCAGTTGCCGCTTGGAAAAACCACATTAATTTTCTGACTGAACGAGCTGAATGGTTAAACAACTACCAATTCGATGCTCTTCATTACCATTCACCTAAAACTGACCTATTTGTTGGTCTGCCAAAGGATCATCATTGGGAAGGTGCTGGGTCTCACGATGGTAGCGGTAATTTCTTTGTTCCTAACATTCCAACTGAAGAAGTCTTTACGGCTCCCGACTTTAAACGAATTGACGGAACCGTTTCTTCAACACTGCCATTAAGCTACAATGGCCAAATTATCGAAGGCCTTACCTTAACGTTTAAAAATGGCCAAATTACTAATGCTACTGCCGATGAGGGCGAAGAACTCCTTAACCACTTGATTCAGACTGATAACGGTTCAAAATCTCTGGGGGAAGTTGCCCTTGTTCCTGAAGATTCTCCAATTGCCACTGCCAAGACTATTTTCTACAATACCCTGTTTGATGAAAATGCTTCTGACCACTTGGCAATTGGTGCCGGCTATCCATTCAGCATCAAAAACGGGACATCAATGTCACGAGCCGACCTTCAAAAGGCTGGTTTAAATGATTCAACCGTCCACGTTGACTTTATGGTTGGTTCCTCAGACATGAACATTAACGGAATCACTAAAGACGGCGAGGCCATTCCGATTATGAAGAATGGTATCTGGGCATAGCAATTTAACATGGAGGACTTATTTTGAAAACAATCAGTCTTATTGTTCCCTGTTTTAATGAAGAACCAACGGTCGAATTGTTTTACACCACGACCCAAAAGGTTTTTGATAAACTCAACGAACAAGAAGAAAGATATAAACCTGAATATTTATTTATTAACGACGGCTCACGAGATAATACGCTTAGCGTCATGCGGGACTTAAACCAAAAGCATCCCGACACGGTTCACTATATCTCATTTTCTCGAAATTTTGGTAAGGAATCCGCCTTTGCGGCCGGTTTATCAAACGCAAGCGGTGACTTCATTGCTGTCATGGACGTTGATTTACAAGATCCACCAGAGTTGCTAATTCAAATGCTCGATATCTTGGACCGCGAAGATTCTGAATATGACGTTGTCGGTTGTGTGCAAAAATCACGAAAGCAAAACCCAATCAGGGCTTTCCTATCAGCATCGTTTTACAAAGTAATTAACAAAATGGCCAAAGTAGAAATTAAGCAAAATGTTCGGGATTACCGGCTAATGACCAGAAAATACGTTGATGCTGTCCTTGAACTAAATGAGTACAATCGGTTCAGTAAGGGAATCTTCTCTTGGGTTGGATTCAACACTAAGTACTTAGAGTACGAAGGGGTTCCCCGAGCAGCTGGCGAAACCTCTTGGTCAATTTTCCAACTGTTTGAATACTCGTTGGAGGCAATCGTTGACTTTTCTGATGTGCCACTCAGATTTGCAACAATTGTCGGCAGTTTCATGTGTTTCCTATCGATTCTTGCTTTGATTTTTGTTGTCGTCCGTGCCCTATTCTTCGGTGGTTCCGTAGCCGGTTGGGCTTCACTAGTTTCAATTATCCTGTTTTTTGGTGGGGTGCAACTGTTCTGCCTTGGAATAGTCGGTAAGTATATTGGCAAGATCTACCTAGAGTCGAAACACCGACCACAATTCATTATTCAGGAGAAGCGATAATATTTGCTATGAGAAAAATTGCGGATTTATTTGATCGATACCGGGAAGTTATTTCCTACCTTTTTTGGGGCGTATTGACTACAGCTGTTAATTTGGGGACTTTTTGGTTGATCCATCATTTTACCAGCATCGGGTGGTTAGTAAATAATACCATCGCTTGGTTTGTCAGCGTTCTATTTGCTTACATCACTAATAAAGCCTACGTCTTCCACTCCGCAAGCACCACCAGGCTAGACATAATTAAAGAAATTTTCTTCTTTTTTACAGGTAGAATTGGCTCACTAGGTGTCGAATACGTTATTCTATACGTAGGAATCACATTATTATCTGGGAACGAAATGCTCGTAAAACTAATTGATAATGTGGTAATTGTCGTTATTAATTATTTCTGGTCCAAATGGGCTGTATTCAAGAAATCAAAGGGGAATTAATATGGGACGTCAAGATATGAGAAAGCAACAAGCAGAATTTTCAATGGGGCACGCAACTAAGTCAACTGGATACACGTTGTTAGCTATTTCGGTAGTGATTATCGCATTGCTAGCAATCGTAGCAAAGTTACTTATGTAATCGCCTCCTACATTAGAACCGAATTCGGGTTCGGCAACTTATCACCGAAAGGATTGGCGTTTGCCTTGAATGGCAATGCTGGTCTTTTTATTTTTGCCAGCAAATCATTATTAGCCCCTTTTGCCTCTAAAAATGTTATCTTACCTGCATGGAGGTGGTCCCAAATGAGTTCAATTGGTGTGGATGAATATCATGGCCTATTTGGTAAAGTCAATAATGACCCCATCATTTCATTTGAATTTCTAGTCGTAGCAGTGTTTCAACCAGGAATGAGTTGGAAAGTTGCGGCATCAAAGATTCCAGTTTTTAAGCAGGTGTTCGCTAACTTTGACTACCACAAAGTGGCTCAGTTTGATGATCCTGAACTGGAGGAAATTGAATCGAATTCCGATATGATTCAAAACGGCCGTAAGATTAGAGCGGTACTGAACAACGCGCAGGCGGCCGTTTCACTTGAACCTGAGTTCGGTAACCTTGCTGAATACTTTTGGTCATTCGATCCTAAAAAGCGACCAGAGCTAGACCCAAGCCAAATTGGCTCCGTTGTCGCAAAGGATATGAAAAAACGGGGTTTCAAATTTGTTGGCCCCACCACAATTCAACTACTACTAATTGGTCAAGGGATCGTTGATCGCAAATATCGACCATAGGAGGATATTATTATGGATAAATTTGACTACCGAGAAGTTGAAACTGCAGAATATTCAACTAGCTTAACCCCCTCAATCGTTGAGCTTAATGAGCGAAACTATATCACATACCATGGCAAAGGAAAATTTGACCTTAGCGATAGTCACTTCAAAGAAGTTATTGCTGCAATGTACGCTCTTGCCAATGGGATTAAGGAAGCAGCTTCAACCAGTTCAAAACTAGAGTGGTTTAGAGACTATGAACCATATCCCCTTAATAGCTACTGGGATGCTGATGGCAGTTTCACTCTAATGATCAAACAACCAAATTTCACAATTCCAGAATTATTATCGGAAGCTAAGGACAAGCTCAAGTCCGAATTTTCACCAGATGTCCTTGACCAGATTCACTTCACACGTGAAGAAGAAGGTGCTGAAGTCCAGCTAATTTCGTTCGGACAGCCAGATGAGGACACCTTTGAAAAGATAACAAACTTTATTGCCACTAATGGTCTTAAAGTTATGGGTTCCGGTCACCGGGAGCTATTCTTAGATAACCTGTTGACAACTCCCATTGAGAAGCTCCGGGTTCTTTTGCGGGTTCAAATCGCCAAGGAATCCATTGGAAACAACCTGGCCGTGGTAACTAACTAAACTTAAATTGCGGATTAACAAAAAGGCTCCAACAATTGATTATCATTCAGATAACCAATCGTTGGAGCTTCTTATTTGCAATGACCTCACCCGGACTCGAACCGGGATCAACCGCTTAGGAGGCGGGTGCCCTATCCAGTTGTGCTATGAGGCCAGATAACCTTTACAATTATCTCAATTTTCAGGTAGGTTGTAAAGGTTAATTGGCAGGATTGTGCTTTCTACGCATCCCCTTACGCTTAGAATGCTTATTCTTTTTAACGTGTTTCTTAGGTGCTACGACCGACTGATGACTTTTAGAAGTGGCCTTTTCTTGACTATTCCACTTATTACCATCGTTATGCTCTGGGCTTTTCGGCTCTTGTTTAACCTCTGCCTTATTCACCTTGGGCTTGGTCTCACTGAGAACATTACCATCAAAATAAATTGGTTTGAGATCGTAATCTGCGCCAACTAATTTTTTTAAATCACGGAAATCATGATCATCACCGAGATTTATTATCATCCCATCATGATGCATTCTTCCAGTCCGGCCGGTTCTGTGGATATACGTTCTTTCGTCAGATGGAAGTTCGTAGTTAACGACAGCAGGAAGATCAATAATATCAATTCCCCGGGCAGAAACATCAGTGGATAACAACAGCTGAGATTTCTTTGTTCGGAAATCCTTAACCGCTTTTTGTCGTGACATTTTGCTCTGGTCACTAGTTAGTTTCGAAATGTTTTTGATTCCCCGATGAGTCAAAGTACTATATGCTTTTTGAAGCGTAACCATCTTGTCAAAGAAAACTAGTGCTGAAAAGTGTTTATCAGCCATTAGCCTAATCAACATTGCGGGTTTTTTATGGTTGGAAACTTCAAGGAACCGGTGGGCGACGTTACCCCGAGTATCGTCAATATTAGTTGTATCGATGAATTCAATTGCTTGATTAAACCATCGGTCAATGTGTTCAACAATATCGCTTTTAGTAGCTGAGAAGAAACCAAGAATAACGTTCACAGGGGCATTATCCACAATGTCGCGAACTGATTCAAGGGTGGTATCACTAAGCAAGTCATCTGCTTCGTCGATAACGATTGAGTCTAACCGGTCAATTGCAAGTTTCCTCATACTGATCAACTCACTAACTCGACCAACTGTTCCAACAACAATGTTAGGATGATCCTTCAGTTTGTCGATTTGACGAGAGATGTTTGCCCCACCAATTGCGGACTGCGTCTTGAGTCCAATTAATTTTCCCCACTCGGATACCACATTAAAAACCTGCATGGCTAACTCCGCTGAAGGTTCTAAAATCAACAACGAAACTTCGCCGTTTTGATCAATTCGTTCAAGCAATGGTAGTGTAAAGGCTACTGTTTTACCGGATCCAGTTGGACTAATTCCAACCACGCTCCGTCCTTGACTAAGGGGCTTATAAACCTTTTCTTGAATTGGGGATAATTTTTCGTACCCCAGCTTATCCATATGTTCTTTAAATTCAGGAAGCACGATATAATTTCCTCACTTTTCGTTAATCCGTTTCACCGACGAATACTAGCTTAGCATCTTGGCGCAAATTATACATCACTTTATTTACGTCAATACTCATTTGAGTCCACTTTGTATAATCTCGTTTACTATCATCACTATCTGGCTGTTCAATCACACTCGCAAAGTCAAGTACTTCACCTAACATTGGGTTGTCTTCACTCGGAGTACTTAACGTCTCCTTTGTATCACCATCAAAATAGGCAATCGTTGTTAATTCACCAGCGTCATCCATTTCAACAAAGTCCTTCAACCCAGAAACCTCGGATGGCATTTGTGAATTGGAAATTTTTGAAAAGTTTAGCGTAACGTTGAAATCCGGATACTTCAAAATTGCGGTACCCTTACCATCAACACCAGTAGCAATAATCGATGGGAAGTAGGCAACTTCTTCTGGGACCCCAAACAACGCCACCGCATCATACACTGTGTAAACCCCTAGGTCTTGGAGTGCCCCGCCGCCATACTGCAACGAAAATACGTTGGGAGTTTCGCCTGCCAAAACCTTGTCGTATCGAGATGAATACTTTGAATATGTGAATTCAGCTCCAGTAACCACTGCCATCTTATTCACTTGTTGCTTAACCAGTTTAAAGTTTTCGGTGTGGACGTTTCTTGCAGCTTCGAAAAGCAACACATCAGGGTGCTCAGCCAGTAGCGTCTGAATATCAGTCATTTCCTTTTGATTTAGAAAGGCTGGTTTCTCAACGATAACATTCTTACCGGCAATAATTGCTTGCTTTGCCTGTTCAAAATGCGCGCTGTTGGGCGATGCAATATAGACTGTATCAAACTTATCACTCGCAAAAAAATCATCAATATTTGCAAAAGCGGCTTGAGCCCCATGCTTCTTAGCGTACTCTCCAGCTTTAGTTTCAGACCTAGAGTACACTGCTGCTAGTTCATACTTTTTAGAATTCTTTGCTGCGTCAATAAATTTATCAGTAATCCAATTAGTTCCAATCGTTCCAAGTTTTATCATATATCTCACCTTCTACATTAAATTGTAACAATTCTTTTATCTCATTGAAATTTTAAGTTAGTCATTTCGTTACATTCTTTCGTTACAATGGTCGTAATTAATAAACGTTGGAGGTATCTTCTTGACTATAAAAGCCATCATTTTATTCGGAGTTTCATTTCTTGCCACTTTTTTTCACACTCCCAAGAAACGGGAGTCAAAGTCGACTAACTTTGATCCAGAATTTTATGCTGGCAAATATAGTTACTTAGATAGAAATAATCACCGTCACGAAATCCAAATTGATACAACTCTAAACGTAAAAATTGATACCCATGATCTTGAGGTCAAGGTGAAGGACGTATCAGCCGATAACATCACATACGTTGACACGTTTGGCTATCATTTAAAAATCCAAGCAAACGAAAGCCGGCCCGTCAGATTCTATGACGAATCGACTGACCAAACTTATCAGTTATCGATTGCTTAATTATTGGTGTTTGCACTCAAATAACGATGCCATTTTTGTTTACTCCCGTTAAAGACAGTTTCTGGCAATAGGGTTGTTTGATTTCCCATCTTCACCGGCGAGTGATCATCAGCAGACATGAAAGTAGCGTCTGCGTTTGGTCTTCCCAAACGACCATCAGTCAGCCAAACTTGATATTTTCGAGAAACGTGAATGTTCAGTACCCCCAAAATCTCAGAATTAGTCCAAATCATAATTGGCCGTTTATAGTAGCGCCTTAGCAACTTAACAAATTTTATAATTCGATCTCGCACCCTATCATTTTCTAGGGTGCTTTTATTATAATCACCGTAATACTGAATCGATACCGCGATTGGTAGACTCCCCGTGTCGTAACCTACCTCACGCGAAAAATTTTTGAATTGATCTGAAACGGAACTACTAAAGCTAAAAACATGGTAAACCCCAATTGGCAACTGGGATCCTTGACTCCGCTGAAAGTTTGAGGAAAAACTATCATCTGAATACATTGCGCCCTGTGACGCCCTAAGATAAACAAAACTAAACCCATCATTTTTTAACTCTTCAAAATCAATGTATCCATTCGACTGAGTAATACTAACTCCCTTGACTGGGTACATTCTTAGTAGTTTTTGTTGATGTTGATGATAAATCAGCCACCCGCCAGCAATCAAAAAAGCCAAAACAAAAAAGCCTATCAAAATTTTGGCCGTTTTTTGCCTTGATTTTCGCTGTTGCGAATAGATTGGCTGGATATCTTCACGTTTCATCTGATCATCTCAGTCCTCAAATTTTTGATGGCTTTAGTTACGGGTGCTTTGAATAATATCTTGCACACTTTGAATTGCCTTTTCGGTCGATGGTCCCATTCTAACAGTCGCCATCATGAACAGAGTATCAATAATCGTCATCTGGGCAATTAACGAATACATCCCTTCTGACCGGTAATTTGCTTCATCACTGGAAGAAATAAAAGTGACATCACTATGAGTTGCTAACGGAGAATCACGATAACTGGTAATGCCAATTACAGTCACTCCATTCTTCTTTAACGTTTCAATAATCTTTAAAGTCTGACGGTTCTTCCCAGAATGCGAAATTACAATTGCACAGTCATCTGAGTCTAATTTTACCGCTTCCATCAGTTGAACGTCAAAATCAGGATAGTAAAAAGTGTCAATTGATGTCCGTAAGAATTTATGGTACCCGTCTAGTGCGGCTACAGACGAACCACCAAGTCCGAAAAATCCTAATCGATTACAGTTGATAATTCTAAGAACACTTCGGGCAAACTCTGATTCATCAATTCCTGCTCTTGTATCTTGAAGTGCTCGCTGAGAACTGTTGAACGTCTTATCCGCAATCGTTGATAACGTATCATTTGCATCAATATCTTTAAATATTGGTAGGTTCTGTGGGCGAAGTTGAGTGTACGCCAACGCCAGAGTAAACTCGCGATAGTTAGCATACCCTAACGTCTTTACCAACCTTGAAACGGATGCAGTAGAAGTTTCTGTCTCTTCCGCTAGTTCTTCAATATTAGCTTCGGATGCCTGTTGTGGATTAGCAATCACATACTTAGCTATTTTTTTATTGGTACGGCTCAGGTCATCGTAGTACTGCTTAAGCAATTGAACCGGTGTACTCATTTCATTCACCCCAAATTTTCTATTTGTAAATATTTTACAACAAAACAGTTGCATTGTGAAACTATTTTCCATATAATCTTAATAGTAAAAAGTAAGGAGAACCAAGGCCTATTATTTGCCGAATTTTGTCTAACATGCTAGATTAAATTGAAAGCGGTACCCTAAAAATTTCTGCTATTTTTTAATTACGTATGACTATTCTATCATTAATATTAGGTATATTTCGACAGGATTCCGCTTTTTACTATTTAGAAAGGAAGTTATTTATATGGATTACACATTGGGCGTTGACATTGGAACCACCAGTGTCAAAACCGTTCTATTCGATGTTAAAGGTAAGGTTCATGGCTACTCTAACAATGGCTACCCTCTTTACCAAGACACCCCTGATATGGCTGAGGAAGATCCAGAAGAAATCTTCTCTGCTATGTCTGACGGCATTTCAGAAGTCCTTCGTAAGGCAAACCTTAATGATGGAGAACTGAAGGGCGTATCCTTCTCATGCGCAATGCACAGTTTGATTTTGCTCGATGAGAATTATAAGCCCCTAACCCGAGCAATTACTTGGGGGGACAACCGGGCGGTTAACTATGCTGACGAATTGAAGGCTAGTGACCAAGGAATGGAGATATACCAACATACCGGTACTCCAATTCACCCAATGACTCCATTAACCAAGCTGATTTGGTTACGTAACGACAAGCCAGAATTGTTCAAGCAGGCTAGTTACTTCGTTGGTATTAAAGAATATGTTCTTTACAAACTCTTTGGGGTTTTAAAGGAAGATTATTCAATCGCCAACGCAACTGGAATGTTCAACATTTTCAACATGGATTGGGACGACCAAGCACTTAAGGTTGCCGGCGTTACTCCTGACCAATTACCAGAGCTTGTTGATACCACTTACCAACTCAAAGGTCTTAAAGAAGAATACTCTAAGGTCCTTGGAATCTCAGAAGATGTTCCATTTATTATCGGAGCTTCTGACGGTCCTTTGGCTAACCTTGGAGTTAACGCCATCAAGCCTGGTGTCGTTGCTGTTACCATTGGAACTTCGGGTGCAGTCAGAGTTGTAACTGATAAACCAGTCACTGATCCAAAGGCTCGGGTATTCTGCTACTATCTTTCAAAGGGAATGTGGGTTGTCGGCGGTCCAGTTAACAACGGTGGAGTTGTCTTCCGTTGGGTCCGTGACCAACTTTGCGCCCCTGAAAAGGTTACTGCTGAGCAAATGAAGATTGATCCTTACGATTTACTAACTGAAATTGCAGCAAAAATTCCAGCCGGTTCAGATGGTTTGATTTTCTTCCCATTCTTGGGTGGCGAGCGGGCTCCAATTTGGGACGCTAACGCTCGTGGTTCATTCTTTGGTTTGAGTAGAACTCACACCAGAGCTCACATGATCAGAGCTGCTCTTGAAGGAATTGTTTACAACCTGTACACCGTTAGTTTGGCACTAGAAGAAGTTGTTGGTGAAGCCACAAGTATTCAAGCTAGTGGTGGATTTGCTAGATCAGCCCTTTGGCGTCAAATGCTGACGGATATCTTTGAACAAGATGTTTCCATTCCAGAGAGTTTTGAAAGTACCGCTCTCGGTGCTGCCACTCTTGGAATGTACAGTTTAGGCTTGATTGATAGTTTAGAGGATGTTTCTAAGTTTGTCGGAACTACAGATGTTCACCATCCAGATCCAAAGAACTTCCAAGCATACCGTGAATTGATTCCAATCTATATTCGGTTGAGTCGTTCGCTTCAACCTGAATACAAGAACGTTGCTGATTACCAACGTCGTCATCAATCTGATGATAGCGGTGCAAACACTAGTCACGCTTAATATTTTTTATACCTATACGGGGAAAGGGGAAAACTATGAAATTAATAGCCCTATTAATCGGAATAATTATTTTGTTAGTTCTGATTATCAAATTTAAGATCAACACTTTTGTATCATTAGTTTTAACCGCAGTTATAACTGCAATTATGTTAGGAATGCCTCTCGGAACAATCGCTGACACTGTCGGAGAAGGTATCGGAAGTCAACTTGGTGAACTCTCTATGGTCTTCGGGTTCGGGGCCATGCTGGGAAGGCTGGTTTCAGATTCCGGTGGTGCTTACATCATCGCTGAAACCATGATCCAACGGTTTGGTAAACAGCGGCTTCAAATTGCCGTAATGGTTGCCTCATTTATTCTGGGTATTGCCTTGTTCTTCGAGGTTGGGATGGTTCTGTTAGTGCCAATCGTATTTGCTATTGCGGTTGAAGCTGGAGTTCCAATCCTATTCTTAGGAATTCCAATGGCCGCAGCCCTTTCTGTTACCCACGGGTTCTTGCCACCACATCCTGCTCCAGTTGCCATTGCTCAAGTATTGGGCGCAAATGATGGTCACGTTCTGTTGTTTGGTCTTCTTATTGCCATTATTGCAGCTTACGTTGCAGGGCCAATCTTTTCAAAGATTGCTAAGAAGTATGCTCCGGACGCATTTAACCGGAAAGGTAACCTCTCATCAATCGGTGAGATCAAGCAGTTCTCACCTGAAGAATCACCTTCATTTGGAGTATCCGTATTAACTGCCTTATTCCCAGTTATCTTATTAGCAATCACCACTATCTACACGATGGCGGTTCACGGTGGTCACACACCAAAGAATCCAAGCACCATTGATTCAATTATCGAATTTATCGGTTCACCAAGTATCGCAATGCTGATTTCATTATTCTTCGCAATGTGGACTATGGGATGGAACCGGAAGAGAAGTACCTCACAGATTATGGAATCACTTGAAAACGCCGTTAAGTCCATCGCAATGCTACTCTTAGTTATTGGTGGTGGTGGTGCCTTCAAGCAAGTTCTTATCGACGGAGGAGTTGGTAAGGAAGTTGCCAAGATTTTCCTTGGCTCATCACTTTCACCACTTCTTCTCGGTTGGTTAGTTGCCGTTGTGCTTCGAATCGCTCTTGGTTCCGCGACCGTTGCCTCACTAACCGCAGCTGGTATCGTATCACCATTGATGGCTCAAGCAGGTGTTGATCCTGCCCTGATGGTTCTTGCCATCGGTGCCGGTTCACTTGCCGCATCACACGTTAACGATGCCGGATTCTGGATGTTCAGAGAATATTTCGATTTAACTGTTAAGCAAACATTATTAACATGGACGGTGCTTGAAACGATAATCTCCGTCGTCGGAATAGTCTTAGTCCTCTTACTAAACCTAGTATTCCATTAATAACCAAAAATAAAGCAGTGCGAAATTCGCACTGCTTTATTTTTTTATAGTTCTACCATAATGTAGGGCAGCTGCTCCAAACATAAATCTCTTGATAGCAACATTTGACACCCCAGCTGTTTCAAACATTTGTTGCAGCTTAGTGGCCGATACAAACTGTTTTGCTGTCGTTTGTAAATAATTATACTGATCAAAATTATGAACTCTCAGCTTGGCAATATATGGCACCAACTTAAAGTACGCCCGCCAGCCTATCTTAATAATCACATTCTCAGGAATTGATGTTTCGAGACTTGCAACAAGACCACCGGGTTTAACGACCCTGACCATTTCACGAAGAACCTGGTTCGCATCGGGGACATTCCGTAAACCGAATCCAATTGTGGCAGCCTCAAATGTGTTATCTGCAAAGGGTAAATGCATGGCATCCCCTTCAACTAATGACACCTGTTTTTGTTGCTTTGCCTGAGTGACCTTTTTATCACCAATCGCCAGCATGTTCCGACTAAAATCTAAACCAGTAACATGTCCCGTTGGTCCAACAGCTCGAGCCAGTGCAATCGTCCAATCAGCAGTACCACAACAAACATCAAGCACCCGCGCACCGGTTTCGATATGTAATAGTCTCATTGCCTGGCGACGCCAATTCCGTTGCGTCTTAAACGTCATCACATCGTTCATTTCATCATAATGATCCGCTATATCGTCAAACAGTCTATTTACAACCCTCTCAGGCGTTTTATTAGTTAACCCCATCTCGGTTCATTCCTCCCTAGAAAATGGCTCTCAGCCTAAATATTTGCCTCCTGGCGTCATTACCTTGGTAACTTCACCACTATTGATATGATGCTGAACGCCAAAATCATCAGTTATGATCAATGAGGCATCAGCTGCTATTTTAGTCGCTTGCCCAATAATTTTGTCATTACCAAGCGTAACCTCGACCCGCTCACCTACTGTTTGGTTGATTTTCTCATATTCTAGTAAGTATTGATTAAGGTCACCACGAATCATCAACCAGAATTGATTTACAATTGCACTAATAATTGATTCCCGATTAAAGTTAGAATCATCAGCTATCCACCCAGCTTTAGAGCGTAACTCTAAGGGAAAACTATTGGGGGTCATATTCAACCCAATTCCAACAATAACGTTGTTTGGGACCCCCTGTTTAATTGTACTCTCAGTTAGTATCCCACCAACTTTATGATTATCCACTAAAATGTCATTGACCCATTTAGTTTGAAACTGAGTGTTAGGAAAAAACTGCTTTAATGCCTTAACGACAGCAACCGCCGTTCCAGTTGTCACGAGACCAATTTTAGAAAGTTCAACTGGATTATCTGGCAATAATATCGTTAAATAAATTCCACTATCTCGGGGCGAAAAAAATGGGCGAGCGCGTTTACCCCTTCCGGCCGTTTGACTTTCAGCAATTATCACCGTGGCGGTACTTCGGCCATCGGAAATCAGTTGGTGAGCAACATCCATGGTCGACGTAACTTCGTCAAAGTATTCAACTTCAATAGACTGATCAATCTGTTCTTCTATCCGTTCAATATCAATCATTTTACAATTCCACCTACAAAAAAAGATTGTGTCTATATTAATTATGACACAATCCTTTTGATTATCATCTTATAATTGCTGATTACATTAAATGAACACCCTTATCGACGAAGATTACATCACCTGTAACCCCTGTTGACAAGTCACTCATTAAGAAAGCCGCAACGTTTCCAATCTCTTCGGTCGTAACACTAACATTATCAACCGTGAAGCCTTGAGACATTTTAAGCAAGTCACTATGACCTTTAATTCCAGTAACTGCAAGGGTCTTTACAGCCCCAGCGGAGATAGCGTTAACCCGAATTTGGTCTTCACCCAAATCAGAAGCAAGGTAACGAACACTTGATTCAAGGGCTGCCTTAGCAATTCCCATCATGTTGTAATTAGGAATTGCCCGAATTGACCCGAAGTATGTAAGGGTCAAAATACTACCTGGGTTGTTAAGATATGGTCGAGCATAACGAGCAACCGCAATTAGTGAATATGCACTGATGTTTTGAGCAAGGTCGTAACCTTCCTTTTCAGTGTTGATCACTCCATTGGTTAATGTCTCTTTGTCCGCAAAGGCAATCGCATGAATCACTCCATCGATTTTATTGTATTTATCACCAATTTCCTTGAATGCCTTTTCGATGTTTGCATCCTCAGCAACATCACACTCAATCAAATCGGTTCCCTCTGGAACAAATCGTTCAAGACTAGTTTTGATTCTGTCATTTTGGTAGGTCAAAACAACGTTTGCACCCTGCTCAATCAAAGCATTAGTACAGCCCCAGGCAATACTACGCTTGTTAGCAACGCCCATTACAACAATTGTTTTACCATCTAAAAAGCCTGCCATTTATTCATCCTCCTAAGAATTAGAATTTCTCGTATCGTAACTGTCTCTTTGCTAATAAATCAGTTACGGTTATTTTTTTTAGCTCACTAAATCGACTACTTAAGAATTCACGGAGATTAGCAACATCACTTTCATCCTTAACCTCCGGCAAAATTCCGTCGATTATTTCTTCCTTAAGAAGACTTTGGGGAGTTAATCCTAGCTCCTCAGCAGCTTGTGGAACTTTTTTAGAGTCCTTCCACATGATACTTGCATATCCTTCTGGTGACAAGACTGAATAAATACTGTCTTCAAACATATATACTTCATCACCGCTAGCTAATGCAAGCGCACCACCGCTACCGCCCTCACCGATAATAATGCTAATGTAAGGGACTTTTAATTGAAGACCTTCCAAAATACTTTGGGCAACCGCTGATCCTTGGCCATGGTATTCCGACTCAACGTCTGGAAATGCACCAGGGGTATTTATAATAGCTAAAACAGGACGGTTAAACTTCTCCGCCTGATGCATAACCCGAAGAGCCTTTCGGTACCCAAATGGAGTGGCACTACCAAAATGGCGGTCAATATTTGACTCTGTGTCGTTTCCTTTGGAAATTCCAACAACTGTGACTGGTTGATTTTTAAGATAACCAATACCAGCTATCACTGCATGATCATCAGCGTCAAGTCGGTCACCATGCAACTCAAAAAAGCCATCCACCAACTGATGAACTAAATCAGTCGTTAGAATTTTTCCTTGATCACGAGCTGCCTTAACCTTTTCATATGCTGTATTTTTAACCATGTTGATCTCCCTTTACTGGTGAAGCTTTAATAGTCGGTACAAAGTCTTCTTCATATCGGCACGAGCAACGATCGAATCAATGAAACCGTGCTCTAATACTGTTTCCGCCCGCTGAAAATCTACGGGTGGCTTTTGGTTGATAGTCTGTTCAATAACTCGCCGACCAGCAAACCCAACCAATGCATGCGGTTCAGCCAAAATAATATCGCCGTCCATGGCGAAACTTGCCGTAACCCCACCGGTAGTAGGGTCACATAAAACAACGATATATAGGAGCCCCGCATTAGCGTGTTCGCTAACCGCGGAAGATACCTTTGCCATTTGCATTAGAGAATGAATTCCCTCTTGCATTCTAGCCCCACCAGAAGCCGTAAACATGACAACAGGTAAGGATTCCTTCGTTGCTCGTTTGAACAACCGAGAAATCTTTTCTCCGGTTGAAGTGCCTAAACTACCCATAATAAAATATGGATCCATGATTCCAGCAGCAAAATCAACATCGTCGATAGTTGCCGGTCCAGTTAGGACACTTTCCTTAATCCCAGTGATTTTTTCGGCCTTAGCAATTTTTTGGCGGTACTTAATATCTTGGTATCGGTCTGGAATCGTAATCTCAGCATCGATTTCTTCAAATTTATCAAACGTAATTGAAGCCCGGCGTTTTGCTGTGATACGAAAACCGTAGCCACAATTTGGACACGTATGCAAATCACCCATCTTATTGCTAAAAAACACTTTATGGCAAACTGGGCATTCTTTTAAAAGATTATCGGGCAAGTCACTCATTCGCTTTTTCAGCAAATCAGTGCTTGGAGTATGAAATTTACTTGGCTCCATCTAAAACCCTCCGATCTGCCAAAATCACTTGTTCAATGTAATTAGTGTTATAAGAGGCTTCCTTGAATCCATCACTTTGGAGAATTTCGTTCAAGAAATCCTGATTAGTTGTAACGCCGCCAATTTCAAGTTCACTTAAAACTCGCTTCATCTTAGTGATTGCGACATCTCGATCATTCATGTGAACGATAACCTTGGCAATCATTGAATCATAGTATGGCGAAATAAAACTACCAGCAATGATTCCTGAATCAAATCGAACCCCCATCGTTCCGACAGGGAAGTATAGGTGATTAATTTTGCCAGGCCGAGGAGCAAACCCGTGATAAGGATCTTCAGCATTCAACCGACATTCAAGTGCATGCCCCTTAACGGCGGCATCCGCTTGAGTAAATGGTAAATCTTCACCAGCAGCAACCAAAATCTGAGCCTTAATTAGTTCGAGGCCAGTCACTTCCTCAGTAACTGTGTGCTCAACCTGTAACCGAGTATTCATTTCCATAAAGTAGAAATGATGGTCGTTATCCATTAAGAACTCGTAAGTTCCCGTGTTGGTATAACCCAATTTTGAAGTAGCTGTAGCAACAATATTCCCCAATTCTTTCCGTTCTGACTCAGAGATTAGAATCGAAGGACTCTCCTCGATTACTTTCTGATGACTTCGTTGAAGTGAACAATCCCGTTCAGGAAGGTAGACCACGTGACCACTGTTATCAGCAATCACCTGCATCTCGATATGCTTAGCATCCCGCAATAGTTTTTCAACATAGATACTGTCATCGCCGTACGAAATTCTAGCTTCCTGCTGAGTTGCCAAGAACGCTGCTTCTAGTTGACTTGGTTCATCAATTTCTCGAATTCCCTTACCACCACCACCAGCTGCAGATTTAAGCAAGACCGGATAACCAATCTCATCAGCGATTTGCTTCGCGTCACTAACTTGATTGACGACCCCTTCACTACCAGGAATTACTGGGACGCCATATTTCTTCATTGCATCCCTAGCATTAGCCTTATCACCCATCAAAGAAATGATGTCTGAATCAGGGCCAATGAACTTAATATGACACTGCTCACACAATGCAGCAAACTCTTCGTTTTCAGATAAAAAACCATAGCCGGGGTGAATGGCCTCACACCCAGTTAAACTGGCAGCACTGATGATTTCCGCCATATTTAGGTAGGAATCACTAGGTTGCGGACCACCGATACAAATTGCTTCATCAGCTAATGAAACGAACAAACTGTCCTTATCAGCACTTGAGTAAACCGCAACGGCAGTAATATCCATATCATGAAGCGCCCGAATGATTTGAACCGCAATCTCGCCCCGATTTGCAATTAATACTTTCTTGAACATTTAAATCACCTCAATTGGATTACTCAATGGCAAATACTAAATCTGCCTCGGTAATAACCTCACCGTCGCGGGAAATTTCACCGTGACCAACCCCAACGTTTAGCTTGAGCTTAACTAGTTCCACGGACATAACCAACTTATCACCCGGACGAAAGTCATCCTTAAAAGTTGCTGATCTAATTCCACCGAAAAATACATTTTTACCTTTATACTCATCCATACTTAAAATTGCCGCAACGCCAGTTTGGGCGATTGACTCAATCAAGATTGGACGGGGAATCGTCAAATCCTTTCCCGTTTGATTAGTAAAGAACCATTCATTGATTGTTACTAACTTGGTTGCCGTAGCCCGTTTGCCAGGAACGACTTCGTTAAAGTAATCAATCATTTGAAATGGATATCGTTGAGGAATAACATCCTGTACGTTTAAATCCATTGCTATTCCTCCACTCTAAAGATTGGTTGGTCAAATTCAACCATCGATCCGTCTTCGGGAAGCACTTCTCTAATGGTCCCGTCGACGTCACTCTTAACTTCATTGATCATCTTCATTGCCTCAATCACACAAACCACGTCACCTTTAGCAACGTGGTCACCAACCTTTTTGTAAGGTGGCTTATCAGGACTGGCAGCAAAGTAGACAACCCCAACTAGCGGTGCTTTGATATCAGTTAGATTATCATTAACCACAGGTTGGTTAGTGGTATCTGATGTAGAAACCGCCTCGTTAGCTGGTGCTTCGTTTGAAACTGTGGTGGATTCAGCTTGATTGTTTTGGGCAACAGGGGCCTGAACAATCTGAGCCTCCTGTTCCCGTTTACTAAGATTCAACTGAAAATCATCCTGAACTAACTTGAAGTCCAGCAAAGATGATTTATCAAATTTATCTAGTAATCGTTCAATCTCCTTCTCATCCATTCCTAGTCCACTCCCTTAAATGCAACTACGGCGTTATGCCCTCCAAAGCCGAAAGAGTTGCTAATTGCAACGTTAACTTGGGCATTCTTGTTTTCCTCTGTTACAAGGTCAACTGGGCATTCTTCGTCTTGATTCTTAACGCCAATATTAACTGGCATCTGATTCTTGTTAATTGCGGCGATAGAAGCAACGGCTTCGATTGCACCGGCAGCACCCAGTAAATGACCAGTCATTGACTTAGTACTACTTACCTTAACGTGGTCATTATCCTTGAACACTTGGCTAATTGCCTTAGCTTCGGCACTATCATTGGCCTTAGTACTAGTACCGTGGGCATTGATGTAATCAACATCCTTAGCATCAATTCCAGCTTCATCAATGGCCTGTTGCATTGCTCTAACGGCTCCCTTACCTTCTGGATCCGGAGCAGTCATGTGGTATGCGTCACTAGTAGTTCCGTATCCAACCACTTCGCCAAGAATGTTAGCACCACGAGCAATCGCATGGTCGTAACTTTCGAGAATAAGCGTAGCAGCTCCCTCGCCTAGTACAAAACCATGACGGTCCTTATCAAACGGAATGGAAGCATCCTCTGGATTCTCACTCTTCGATAAAGCAGTAAGGGCAGCGAAACCAGCAATTCCAATTTCGTTAACAGAAGCTTCGGTTCCACCAGTGATCATAACGTCCGCTTTACCCATCTTGATGTATTCAAACGCGTTACCAATGGCATTAGTAGCTGATGAACATGCGGTAACCACTGCCTGGCTGGTGTTTAATGCGCCAAATTCAATGGCGATGTTACCGGCCGCCATATTAACGATTGAGTTTGGTACAAACAAAGGTGAAACCCGACGAGGTCCCTTGTCGTGCATCTTAATAACTTGTTCTTCAATCGTGGTTAATCCACCAATCCCTGAACCGTAAATAACGCCAAGGCTATAAGGATCCAACTCACCATCTTTAAAGTTAGCCATTTCCATAGCTTCCTTCGCAGAGTATACGGCGTAGTTACTGAATAAATCATTTCGCTTTGATGCCTTTTTGTCCAAACGAACAGTGGCATCAAAATCTTTTACTTCACCAGCAACTGTAATTCCTGTCTCAGTAGCATCAAACTTAGTAATTGGACTAATTCCAAGCTTGGAGCCAAACAAGTTAGTTAAATATGTGTCAACATCGTTTCCTAATGGAGTAACTGCCCCCATACCTGTAACTACAACTCTATTCATAGACTTACTCCTTAAATTAAATCGTTAATCCGCCATCAACAGTAATCACTTGACCAGTGATGTACTCATTCTTTGCAAGAAAAGCAACCGTTTCGGCAATTTCAGCCACGTCACCAAACCGCTTAAGCGGAATTGTATCAGCAAATTCTTGTTGGCGCTTTTCACTCATGGCATCAACCATATCAGTCCGAACCATTCCTGGGGCAATTGCATTGACCCGAATGTTTCTTAATGCACCTTCACGGGCAGCCGTCTTGGTTAGACCAACAACTCCAGCTTTACTGGCTGAATAATTGGCCTGCCCAATATTTCCATGGGTTCCAGAAATACTTGCAAGGTTGACGATTGAACCAGTCCGCTTCTTTTGCATGTACTTCATAGCGTATTTGGTCATGTTAAAGGTTCCAACCAAGTTAGTGTCTAACACTGCCTTGAAATCTTCTTCTTTAATTCTAGTTAGTAATTTATCACGGGTAATACCAGCATTGTTAACTAGCAAATCAATTTGACCGTGCTTTTCAACAACGGAATCAATCATTTGCTTAGCGTCATCATCACTAGCAACATCACCCTTAAGAACATCAAATGAGTAACCCTCTTTTTCAAGAGCTGTCTTTTGATCATCACTCAAATCAGAATGAACGTTGATTGTTACCTGATAACCTTCATCGCTCAACTTTTTTGCAGTTGCCAAACCAATTCCCTTGGCGGCACCAGTTACTAACGCAATTTTTGCTTCTTCTGCCATTAATTATTACCCCAATTTTTCTCTTAGTTCAGCAAGGGTTTCAACACTATCAACGTGATAGGTTTCAACACCCTTAATGCTTTTTTTGACTAATTTGGTTAATGTGGCACCTGGGCCAATTTCAACAAACGTGTCAACTGAAAGACTCGCGAGTTTTTCAGCACACTGATCAAAATGGGTTGGGCTAACTAACTGCTTAGTCAACGTTGATGGAATATCTGATGCTTCAAACCGGTCAGCAGTAGTGTTACTGATTACTGGGTAGTTTGGTTCTGAAAAAGTTACGGTCTTAAGTCGATCATTTAGCTTTTCAGATGCCAATTGCATTAATGGGGTATGCGAAGCCACCGCCACATTAAGTGGCACGACCCGCTTTACCCCATTACTCTTTAGATATTCACTTGCGGCAGCGACACCATCAGCATCGCCACCAATAACAACTTGACTCGCAGTGTTGTAATTAGCCGGATAAACCTTACCGTGTTTTGAGCCTTCATCAATCGCCTGTTCCAAAACTTCAGGGGCAGCCTTCATAACGGCAGCCATTTTACCTGGATTTTGGGCACCAGCTTCTGCCATGTACCGAGTTCGGTCAGCCACTAATGGTAATGCTGTTTCCAAATCAAGGGCTCCGGCAGCAACTAAGGCACTGTATTCACCTAAACTCAAGCCAGTAGCACCAACTGGTTGACCAATCTCTGTGGCCAAAATCCGGTTGATTCCAGTGCTCATGGTCACAATGGCAACTTGAACGTTGTCAGGATCATCAAACACATCGGCATTTGTTAGATCTATTCCGAGGACAGTAGATGCCTCGTCAACAGTTTGTTTGTAGATTGGTTCGGTTTGGTAAAGGTCTTGTCCCATTTCTTTAAACTGGCTACCTTGACCACTAAAAAGAAATCCTAATTTCAACTTATTTACCTACTATTCTGCTTTCTTAACAACGTAATCTACTAATTCGCCAACAGTTTCCATACCATCATCAGTTTCGATTTCGATGTCGTATGTATCTTCAATCTTGTCGATAACTTCAAAAATGTCCAAGCTATCAAGATCCAAATCGTTCTTAAAGTTAGTTGTTTCAGTAACCTTGTCTGCTTCTACGTCCAATTGGTCCACGATGATTTCTTTTACCTTGTTGAATACTTCTTCTTTAGTCATAATTTGTTTCCTCCAAATATTTTTTATAAATTAATTAGTATTTTAATACAACAGTTCCAATGGTTAATCCACCACCAAAACCAGATAGTACTACAATGTCGCCTCTGGTGATTGTTCCATCCTCGATTTTTTCATCTAGAAGGATTGGTTCACTGGCTGCCGCCGTATTTCCATACTCAGCAATATTACTGTGGAATTTCGATTCAGGCAACCCCATTTTGTCAGCAATTCGTTCAATAATGCGAATATTTGCTTGATGTAACACAAAATGGTCAACGTCATTGACAGTTAAATTTGCATCTGCCAACGCACTCTCGATTGAAAGGGGGACATTATTCACAGCGAAGTTGTAGACCCGACGACCATTCATTGTAAAGAACCGACTAAACTCGGTTGACTCACTTTGAAACGGCGTGTTCTCGCCAACCTGACCGGCAGTCAGGTACTTGCCAAGATCACCAAGAGTTCTCAAATCAGTTCCAAGAACTGCTCCATCACCTTCAACGCTCTCGACTAGTGCACCCGCAGCTCCATCACCAAACAAAACCGCGGTACTGCGATCGTGCCAATCAAGGAGCTTGGATAGCACCTCTGCACCAATCACAATTGCCCTTTTAGGTTCATCACCAATGAGCATTTGCCTTGCTACCGACAACCCGTATGAAAAGCCAGAACAAGCCGCACTCAAGTCAAAAGCAACTGCTTTAGTGGCACCGATTTTTCCTTGAACCGTTGCGGCAACTGAAGGTGAGAGAAAATCTGGTGACATGGTTGCCACGATGATATAGTCAATCTCATCTGCGGATAATCCCGATTTAGTCAATAATTGACTGGCAACATCCGTACTTAAGCTTGTCGTCGTTTCTTCGTCAACAACGTGCCGTTGTTTTATTCCCGTTCGTTGGGTGATCCATTCATCAGAGGTATCCATCATCGTTGCTAAATCATCATTAGTAACAACTTTACTTGGAACCGCCTTAGCAGTTTCAAGAACGGAAATGTTTTCAAATTTCATTATTTAGATACCTCATCAATAAAACCCAGCAGATTATCTAAAACCTGCTCAATTATGTCGATACTGTCATCAGAAAAATCATCCAGGACTCGTTTAACAAGTGCGTGATGAAACGCATCATGAGCCCGAAATAGCAATCTTCCCTTATCAGTAAGTTCCAAATTGATTATTCGCCGATCCCTTTGGTTCTGAACCCTACGAATATATCCTTTCTTTTGAAGCGTATTAAGATTAGCAGTCAACGTGCCTTTACTAAGCTTGAGGTAGTTGCCTACTTCAGAAGTTGTCTTGTGCTCGTGAAGGCCAATCGCGTGAACTAAGTGAAGTTCCTTAGCGGTGACATCTTTAAACCGACTTTTACGAATTTCAGTTTCTTCAATTCGCATAATACTGTCATAGATATCAATCATTGAATCACTAATTAGCTTGAAATCAGAATTCTTTTTGTTTTCTCTATCAAGTAATTGATCCATGATCAGCCCCCCTAACTATTACAACTTCTTATCTGCATCAGCTACGATAAATGTCAACTTACATGAACAAGCGACTTTATCGTCAACCTTAACCTCACACTTAACTGTTCCCATGTTAGTTCTAACTTTCTCCATATCAACATGAAGCTTTAGAACATCACCTGGACGCACAACTTTTCTAAACTTGGCATTTTCAATTGCACCAAGATAAGCTGTCTTACCCTTGAACTTTTCTGATTTCAAAATCAAAATTGAAGCAGCTTGAGCCAACGATTCAATAATCAAAACTCCAGGCATTACTGGGTTACCAGGAAAATGGCCTTGGAAAAATTCTTCGTTAATTGTTACGTTTTTAGTAACCACGATTGACTCGCCTGGATTTAATTCATCAACCTTATCCATAAAAAGGATTGGGTAACGGTTAGGAATTAGATCCATAATTTCAGAAGTATCTAATACACTCATTTATGGTTCTCCTTAAAGATAAAATTTATTAAGACCAAAATAGTTTGATTTTCGAACTATTCTGGTAAAAATAAAGGCCCGTATCGGACAACAGCAATGATAATATAAATTAGTTTGAATATCAAACTAATTTTTTGTGAATTTTTGATAGCATCAGCTAAACCCTTTACCCCGCGTGAAGTTGCTAGGTATTATGAATCAATAAAAAAGTTTTTCAAACCACTAAAAAAAGTGGCAAAACAAGTTGCCACCCTAGTTATATCAATCTATTCAATTGTTTCATAAATTAATTTCATTGGTTTAGCAGATTCAGAGATTTCGATATTAGTTGCTAAAATTTTCTTGATGTCATCAACGTCTTCACGATTACTGTAAATCGTTAATAATGATTCACCGGCATCAACCTTATCCCCAATCTTTTTGTGGAGAACAATTCCAACGGCATAATCTAGTTTATCATCTGCTTTTTGCCGACCGCCACCAAGGAGCATACTTGCGACACCCACTTCATCAGCAACAATTTTTGAAATCACCCCAGCTTTTGAGGCTGGAAATTCAATCTTATATTTAGCTTGGGGCATTACACCATCCGGATCATCAACAACATTACCATCGCCACCTTGGGCCTCAATCATTCCCCTAAAGGTTGCTAATGCAGAACCGTCATGAAGAGATGCCTCACAAAGCTGTTTTCCTTCTTCAACAGTTGAAGCCTTACCGCCCATTTTGGCCATATAACCACCAATGGTCGTGGTCAATTCTTCAAGGTCAGCTGGTCCCTCGCCCCTAAGTAATTCAATTGATTCCTTGATTTCCAAGGCATTTCCAATCGCATTACCTAGAGGTTGGTTCATGTCAGTAATCATCGCCATGCACTGCATGCCAACCCCTTTGCCGATTCCAACCAATGCCTTAGCCAAATTTCTAGAATCATCGAGCGTCTTCATGAATGCTCCAGCTCCGGTTTTAACATCAATAATTAGGGCATCGGTCCCGGAAGCAATTTTCTTACTCATTATCGATCCAGCAATCAACGGAATTGAGTCAACCGTGTCAGTTACATCCCTTAATGCGTAAATCTTTTTGTCTGCTGGTGCAATATTTCCGGTCGCACCAATGATTGCACATTTTTCCTTCTTAACTTGATTTATGAATTCCTGTTCAGAAATTTCCACTTGGTAACCAGGAATTGCCTCAAGTTTATCAAGAGTTCCACCAGTGTGACCTAAGCCCCTACCGGAAATCATTGGCACTGGAATTCCTAATGAACCAACCACGGCGGCAAGTGGAATGCTGACTTTATCACCAACTCCACCAGTTGAATGCTTATCAAGCTTAACGCCTGGAATTCCACTCAAATCAAGATGGTCCCCTGATTCCATCATTTTCATAGTCAATGTTGACTGTTCTCTCTCGGTCATCCCCTGAAAGTAAATAGCCATCAACAGCGCACTAGTTTGGTAATCAGGAATACTACCATCAACTACCCCATCAACAAAAAATTGAATCTGCTCGTCGGTCAATTCTTCCCCGGACCGCTTTGCATGAATTATATCTACCATTCTCATTCGGATCACTTCCCCTATCCTATTGGTATCTTGTTAATAATCTAATATCACTTGAGCCAAGCTCTGGTCAATAATCGCACAATTGGCGTACTTAGCTGTCATAGCCGCATGAACTCCAGCTGCTTTTTGATTACCACTTGCAATCAACACAGCGTGTTCCTTTTTTCGTAAATCTTCAAGCTCAATTCCAATCGTCCTAGCATCAATTCCCGAATCAACAACCTGACCGTTCTTATCAATAAATCTGGAAACAATATCCCCGACAGCTGACTGCTGCAATCTTTCAATTTCGTCATGGTCAAAATACCCTAGTTGAAAAATCAACGCTTCAGATCTGACGGTGCCAACTGTGAACAACGCAACGTTAGCTCGTTTGCCAAGCTCTAAAATGTGCTTAATGTACCTGTCTTTTTCAACCATTTGTTTGGTTACATCATTATCAAATATCACTGGCAGGGGTAAATATTCTGGTACTACGCCATAAGCACTTGCTAGTTCATTTGCACTCTCGTATGCGTAAGTTTTCTCACTGGAATAACTAACGCTTCCTTTTAGCTGAACCACCTGAACGCCAGAAACATTTTGAGGTTCCATGGATTCAGTCAATGCGTGGATTGTATTCCCCCAGCCAATTCCAATCGTGTCCCCGGGTTTGACGATCCGAGCTAAGTAATCTGCAGCAAACTTGCCAACGCTTCTTATTGCCGTTGTCTGCCCACCATAATTACTGGGAACAACGTGAACCTCAATGTCATACTTTTCGCTTAACTGATCAGCCAGCACTTGAGAATCAACGATTGGATTTACTATTTGAATTCTGACTAGCCCTTCATCCTTGGCATATTGAAGAAGCCGAGAAACAGTCGGCCGTGAAATTCCTAGAGTCTTTGCGATTTCCTGCTGGCTATAATTTTCTGAATAATACAGCTCAGCGACTCGCAAGCTCTGCTTTAGTTTTTCAACGTCATTTCCGATTGCCATCCCGGCCACCTCATTTATTATTTAATGTTTTTTACCGCTGTGTTAAGGGCTAACCGAATCATTTCATCAAACGAAGTCTCTCTGTCCTTCGCCGACATTGCCTCACCTGTCAATAAGTGATCAGACACGGTCAAAATAGTCAGTGCCCTGATGTGGTGTTTAGCAGCAAGTAAGTACAGGCCGCTAGTTTCCATTTCGGTTGCCAACACTCCGTAGTCAATCAATTTTTGCATGTCAATCTCATCATTATAGAATCGATCAGCCGCAAAAATATTACCTACCTTGGTGGAAATTCCCATTTCTTCCGCAGTGTGGTAAGCAGAGTCTAGTAACCCAAAATCAGCGATTGGAGAATAGTACATCCCAGAGCCAAACGTATTAGCGATAATTGATGAATCCGTTGTGCCCGCTTGGCCTAAAATAACATCTTTCATATGAACGTCTGGGCTCATTCCGCCACAACTACCAACCCGATAAATCGTCTTAACTCCGTATTCTTTGATCAACTCAGTAGTATAAATTGCGAGTGATGGGATTCCCATTCCAGAACCCTGAACGGAGATTTTTTTGCCCTTATAGGTTCCAGTAAATCCAAACATATTCCTAACATCACTGTATTGAACAACATCTTCCAAGTAGTTTTCAGCAATAAATTTTGCCCGTAATGGGTCGCCTGGCATTAAGACCGTTTCGGCAATATCACCCTTATTTGCACCAATATGTGTACTCATAAAATCCCCCTCTTACTTAAGGTCAGCAAGAAAACTCTTACCAACACCATTAGCGTCAACGTTAAAGTTATCAATTACAGTTGCCCCGAAATCAGAGAATGTGTCTCTAAGTCCCAAACTATTGCTATCAACCATCGAAGGTGAATAAGCAATCACTGGCACGTTCTCCCGAGTATGATCAGTTCCTTTGAACCCAGGATCGTTTCCGTGATCAGCAGTAATTAATAACAAATCGTCATCCTTAAGGTTTGCCAATACTTTTTCAAGTCGTTGGTCAAAGTCCATCAACGCTTGACCAAATCCAATTGGATTTCTTCTATGCCCATACATAGCATCAAAATCAACTAAATTTGTAAAGCAAAAGCCTTCAAAGTCCTCTGCCATAACGTGGTCAACATGGTCCATTCCATCCATATTGCTTTCATTATGGTAACCTTCATCAATTCCATGGCCAGAGAAAATATCATTGATTTTACCAATTCCAACTGTGTGAACTCCTGCGTTACTCAATCTATCTAAATCAGTTTCGCCTGTTGGCTCCAAAGTGAAGTCATGTCGATTAGCGGTTCTAGTGAAGTTATCCTTATCAGGACCAACATATGGTCGGGCGATAATTCGACCAATCATGTATTCTGGACCGTTTACGATTGAGCGAGCATACTCACAGATTTTGTACAGTTCTTCTAGCGGAATTACGTCCTCATGGGCAGCAATCTGCAAAACTGAATCACCAGATGTATAAACAATCAAGTCCCCAGTTTTCATTTGTTGTTCGCCTAATTCAGCGATAATTTTAGTCCCTGACTCTGGCCGATTACCAATAACGTGACGACCAGAAAAGGCCTCTAACTTTTTGATAATGTCATCTGGAAAGCCATTTGGAAATGTGTCCAAAGCCTTTTTTACTGGTAATCCCATCATTTCCCAGTGGCCATCCATACTATCCTTACCAGCTGAAATTTCTTTCATCTTGCCATAGTAGCCGAGTGGTTTATCAACTTTATCCACTCCAGGAATTGCATCTTCTCTGAGATTAGAAATGCCTAATTTTTGTAGGTTAGGTATCCTGAGTTTTCCTTCATACGCTTCACCAACGTGGCCAAGCGTATCTGAGCCAACATCCCCGTATTTATCTGCGTCGGCAGCATTTCCAGTTCCAACGGAATCAAGAACGATTCCAAAGATTCGTTTATACTTTTTGTAACTCATAATTTTGCCCCCTAGAAAACATTGTTAATCCGAAAGAATTTTAACTGTGGCACTAACTCCAAGTCGACTCGCACCAGCATCAATCATTGCAAGGGCTTCTTCACGAGAATGAATACCGCCAGATGCCTTAACGCCAAGTCTGTCCCCAACTGTCTTTCTCATGAGAGCTACATCATCTAATTGTGCCCCTGCTGAAGAAAATCCAGTTGATGTCTTAACGTAATCAGCACCAGCTTTTTCAGATGCTTCACAGCCGGCAACGATTTGATCATCATTAAGGTATGAAGTTTCCAAAATAACTTTAAGTAATTTACCCTTTTCATGAACGGCTTCAGCCACTTCCTTAATGTCCTTAGTTACAAAATCGATATTGTTTCCAATTAATTCCCCGATATTAAGAACCATATCAACTTCTTCGGCACCCTCATCAATAGAAGTTTTCGCTTCAAATACCTTTGTTGCAGTATTTGTTTCCCCTAGCGGAAAACCAACTACCGTGATTGGATTGACTGTTGAGCCTTTTAATTGTTCAGTGACCAACGGAATCCAGTGAGAGTTAACACATACGGATGCAGTATTGTATTTGACCGCTTCCTTACAAGTATTAATGATGTCTTCCTCAGTAGCATCAGGTTTTAAATTAGTGTGATCCAAATATTTTGCGAGTTCCTCAGTAGTAAGTGTCATAGTAAATGTAACCCCTTTCATTTATTTACAAGTTCATTTTACCGAATCAGCGAACAAATGTAAACGTTTTAGTTGAAAAAATGTTCACGTTTGCTCAAATATTCACTATCATCGCGACACAGAGACTGAAAAAAGAAGCCGAACTTGACTTAATGCTTCTAATCAAGATCAGCTTCTACTATTAAAGTTAATATTTTTCTATTGAGCTATTTTAAATCTTCAATCGAATTAACCGTAGTCATATAGGTTGGCACTGCGAGCCCAACTTTGGCACCTTTAAGGTTGGTACCCACAACGTCGATTTTGCTCTTATAATCTTCGTAATAAGTTTTGGCCGTGTTTGGAAGCCAAGCACTTACCATAGCGTCAGCAGCATTGGTTGCAACTGATGCCCACATTGGTTGCATTTCCATCGCCTGAATCGTGACTTTATATCCGAGCGACTTCAACACTTGAGCAACAACATTGTTAGAAGCAATTTCTGAATCCCAGGCAACGTAAGTCATCTTAAACGGTACATTCTTAACATGCTTGATTCCCTTAGTCCAGCTATCAACTTGCTTCTTATTAGCCTTGATCCACTGTTTAGCTGCCTTTTCAGGAGCCATTCCGTTATTAACCTTAATCATAACGGAGGACATCTGCTTTGGAGTCCATTTGAACCGAGATAGCATTTGGTAAGCTTCTGGCTTGTCCTTCTTTAGTCCCTTACGAGCAATCGTCATGATGTTTTCTGAACTACCATAGACGTTTTTAGGATCCTTTAAGAATTTCAACTTATACTTAGTGAACATCCAATGGGGTTGCCAGCCAGTAACCACGATTGGTTGCTTCTTCTTGTACTTCTTGTCTAGTGTACTGGTCATTGCAGCCGTTGAACTGGCCTGTAACTGCCATTTATGCTGTTCCAACCCATAGACTTTAAGTGCCTTTTGGGTAGTAGCCATCTCACCAGCACCGGCATCAATACCAGTGATCGTATAATCTACTTGTTTCCCAACGGATTCCTTTGGATTGTACTTAGCAACTTGAGAAGTGCAGCCAGCCAAAACTACTACAAAACTTATTACACCAACAAATGCCAATAATTTAGCGATCTTCTTTAAAATAACGATCCCCTCCTTACGACTTTGTTTTGTCTTTATTCAGTGCTTGAGTAACCCGATCAAGGATAATTGCCAAAATAACGATTGCTAATCCGGCAGCAAAACCGCCACCAGCATCGTTTCTACCAACAGCAAAGTAGACCTTGTTTCCTAATCCCATTGCACCAATCATTGACGCAATAACAACCATAGAAAGGGAAAGCATCAAGCTTTGGTTAACCCCTGCCATCAAGGTTGACTTAGCTAACGGTAACTGAACCTTAATCAGTTTTTGCCAAGAAGTCGACCCATATGAGTCAGCAGCTTCAATCAAATCAGTTGGTACTTGGCGGATTCCTAAGTTTGTCATCCGAACTGTTGGTGGCATTGCGAAGATAACTGAGGCGATTACCCCAGGAACCATTCCAATACCGAAGAAAGCAACGGCTGGAATTAAATAAACGAAAGCGGGCATGGTCTGCATGAAGTCCAGGATTGGCATGTTAATAGTCCTGAAGATATCAGATTTTGCCATCAAAATTCCTAGTGGAACTCCAACGACTAACGCAATAATACTTGAGGTCAACACCAAAGTTAGGGTTTGAGTCATATCGCGCCAAAATCCTTGGTTCCACACGTAAAGCAGGCCCAGAATTTCAAACGTGATCAATGGCCAGTGCTTCATTTTTCTGGTTACCCAGTAAGTTAGGGCGACCGTTAAGATAATGAACAGCCAAGCTGGAATTAAGTCAAAGACCCATTGAAAGCCATCGATAATTCCACCGATAAAGTTGGTAATGGCGTTGAAAAATCCTTCAAAACTAGCAAGCCAGTCAACCAAACTATCAATCCATTTTGAAATTGGTATTTGCGGAATGTTATTCATCTACAGTCACCTCGTTTCCTGAAATTGCTCCAAGAACAGCACCTCTAATAATGATTCCAAGTAAATGATTATTATCATCAACAACCGCATATGGAAATGGTGTACTTGAAATCTGATCCATAATTTCAGTAATTGGTGTGTCTGGAGATGTAGTTGGAATATCAGTCTCAACGATTGAATCCAGCTTCTTTTCACCTTTTTTAATTAGGTCCATGGCGTGACGAGCGTCAACTAAACCAACAAACTCACGTTTATTGTTAACAACATAGACTGAAGAAATTTCATTTTCCTGCATCCGGCGAATTGCAATCCGCGGACCATCTTTTTCAATGTTGACAGTGTTTGGTCGAATCATGACATTTTCAGCGGTAAGGACCTTAGTTCTATCAACATCCTCAATGAATCGTTCAACGTATTCATCAGCTGGTTGAGTCAAAATTTCTTCTGGCGTTCCAGTCTGAATAACTTCACCGTCTTTCATAATCATGATTCTGTCACCAATTCGTAAGGCTTCGTTCAAATCATGAGAAATAAAAACGATTGTTTTATGCAGATTTTCCTGTAAATCAAGAAGTTCATCCTGCATGTCTTTTCGGTTTAATGGATCAAGAGCTGAGAAAGCTTCGTCCATTAACAGGATTTCAGAATCGTTAGCTAATGCTCTCGCCAACCCAACCCGTTGTTGCATCCCACCAGAAAGTTGAGTGGGTAATTGATTATCATAGCCATGAAGACCAACTAGTTCAAGGGCATCATGAGCCTTTTTCCGGCGGGTATCTCTATCAACACCCTTGATTTCCAAGCCATAAGCAGTGTTGTCTAAAATACTTCTGTTTGGGAATAAGGCAAATCCCTGGAAAACCATACTCATCTTAGTCCGTCTAACGTCTAATAATTCCTTTTTACTTAATTGTGTCAAATCTTGACCGTCAATTTTGATTGACCCCGAAGTTGGCTCAATCAATCTGTTGATCATTCTAATCATGGTTGACTTTCCACTTCCGGAAAGTCCCATAATAACAAAAATCTCTCCCTCATCGACATCAAAGCTAGCGTCACTGACCCCAACTGTTGCACCGGTTTGTTCGAGAATTTCTGCTTTTTTCTTTCCCTCTTTGAGCAATTCTTGTGCTCGGGGAATTCGTCTTCCAAATATCTTGGTAAGATTTTGCACTTGAAGTTTTTTTGTCATGTGCTCCTCCTTACATTTCTATAGTAAAAAAAGTTAACTATGATACCGTAACAAATATCTATTTTAAATTCAAATGATTATAATAAATAACTACTTATGTTTAAGCGCTAACTACTTATAGGTCAAGGGTTTCCTAATTTTAAAAAAGTTCAACAAAAAAAGAGCAACGACGCACGTTTGCGTCATTACTCTTTTATTATATTACACTCTTTCAAGAACTGAAATTGATTCGATATGAGTAGTTTGTGGGAACTGATCGACCGGTTGGATTGGTTGATTCAATTTATATCCCTTATCAGCAAATAACTTAACATCCCTAGTAAGAGTTGCTGGGTTGCAAGAGACGTAAACCACACGTTCAGGATTCATTTCATCGATACTATCGATCAACGAAGCATCTAATCCCTTACGAGGTGGGTCAACAATCACAACGTCAGGTTTGATTCCCTGCTTTTGCCATTCGGCCATCTGGGTTTCTGCCCGATTGGCAACAAATCTAACGTTATCAAGGCCATTAAGCTTAGCGTTACGTTTAGCATCCCGAACCGCATCTTCAACCACTTCGACTCCGTAAACTTGCTTAACTTTCTTTGCGACGGCTAACGAAATCGTACCAATACCACAGTAGGCATCAATAACAACATCATCTTTATTAAGTTTAGCCTTTTCAATTGCTAACGAATAAAGCTTTTCGGTTTGAACCGGATTAACTTGATAAAACGAGGTTGGTGAGATTTCAAACATCAACCCCATCAACTTATCAATGATTTTCTCTGAACCAAATAGGACAACATTTTTCCGACCCATCAATGCGTTAGTTTTCTTTTCATTGATGTTTTGGACAATACTATTGATTTCAGGCAATTGCTTGCGAATTTCTTCAACAATCTGATCACCACTAGGCAACTTCTTAGTTCTTGTGATCAAAACAATCATCATTTCACCAGAGTAATGGCCACGGCGAACCATGACGTTTCTGATAACGCCTGTATGTTTGATTTCATCATATGCTGGTACTTCAAATTTTCTAAGAATATCCCGAACAATGATAATTGCCTCATCGATTTTAGGATCCTGAATATAAAAGTCCTCAATTGGAACCAAATCGTGAGAATGGCGCCGATAGAATCCGGTTTCAAGCTGGCCATCAACGTTGCGGACAGGAATTTGAGCCTTGTTTCGATATTGATAAGGCTTTTCCATCCCAATCGTTGGGTCTACTTCCACTGGATACTTAGCCTTTTGAAAATCAACTTCAATTTGATGCTGCTTAAACTTTAGTTGTGATTCATAAGCCAAATGCTGTAGTGGGGCAATCCCAGTTTGAGTGTATGTCTTGTTGACAAGCTCCACTCTATCCTTGCTTTTAGTGATCAACTTGATAAGTCGACCATAAGCAAAGCTCTTCTTTACTTTAATAACTTGAATCAACGCCTTTTCGGTTGGCAGCGTATTTTCAATAAAGATTGGGAAGTCGTCAATTTTGGCTACTCCCATTCCTTCATAAGTTAAGTCATCGATAGTTACTTCATACTGTTCATTCTTTTCAACTGGTACTTCTATTTTCATTTATCCACCTTTTCATTCTAAAAAAACAAAAACTGCGAAACGAATTTTTCGAATCGCAATTTTAAAAATCCTATTGAATTATATCACTTATCTGCGTCGGGGATACGATCAACATTCTCGACAAAGTTCTTTTCCGCAAAAAGCAGGTCTTCATCGTTCTCATATGCTTCGTTTGGAATTGAATCCGTGTCCGCAAATATAGCAATATGTTGCTTTAAATTAGTAAACTTCATTGGTGCATCTCCACCGTATTCACCATCAAGATTAATTTGCATCCGATCATGAACCGGTTTGGCGGTAACTTGACGAGTCTTTTTGTAAATTATCCTAGGGTCATTCACATGGCTCCCACCGTTAAAGACTTTAGAAACTAGATGCAAAATTTCAACTAGATTTGCAGTCTTAACAATGATCAGCGTAAATTTGCCATCGTCCAATGATGCATCTGGGACAATCTGTTCAAACCCACCAACAGAATTGGTTAACGCCAGGAAGAACATCGAGGCTTTTCCCTTAAATTCCCCATCATCATACTTTATATCCATATCAATCAGCTTAATTCTTGGTAATAACTCAGCACCCTTAACCAGGTATGCTAGATACCCAAAAACCGTTTTAAGATTGGAAGGGACATCGTAGGTAAGTTCTGTCAGCAGACCGCCCGCTGCAATATTGATAAAATAACTCTTTCCTGCCTTACCAATATCCATATTAATAGTCTGATTTTTCAAAACAACCTTGGCAGCTTCAACCGGATCTTCGCGTGGAATATGCAACGCCCTAGCGTAGTCATTAGTTGTTCCCGCGGGAATAATTGCCATCTTTGGTCGTTTCTTTAATGGAGCGACTCCATTAACAACTTCATTGATGGTTCCGTCACCACCCGCAGCAACGATTAAATCAAAACCGTCCTTACCTGCTCGATGTGCCTCATCCCTAGCCGAATTTTCTGCTGGAGTCGTAGCAAAAGCGCTCGTTTCGTATCCTGCTTGTTCAAAAACATTAAGAATATCAACGAGTTTTTGCTTAACTAGCTCTCTTCCGGATGTAGGATTATATATGATTCTGGCACGTTTTCGCATCCCTAAACCTCTGTTTCTCTTTACTTATTCATAGTATCTACTAGTAATTTGTTAACCACTTGTGGGTTGGCTTTACCTTGTGTTTGTTTCATAATTTGACCAACCAAGAAGCCAATGGCCCGATCCTTACCATTATGGAAATCTTCAACTGATTGAGGATTTGCAGCAACTACCTCATCAACGATTGGTTGAAGTTTGGCAGGATCTGACAGTTGAACCATTCCCTTTTCTTCAACGAATTGCTTAGGCTCTTTGCCTTGAGTAACTGCCTTAAAGACCTTTTTGGCCATCTTAGATGAAATCGTTCCATCAGTAATCAACTTAACCATAGTAGCTAGGTGTTCTGGCGTAATATCAGTATTCTGTAAATCGACTTGATTATCATTCAGATAGGCATTTACATCACCCTGAAGGTAATTGGCAGCTAACTTAGCGTCAGCCCCCTGAGCAATCATTTGGTCATAGAAATCTGACATTTCCTTAGTCTGAGTCAAAACCATAGCATCGTAATCAGTAATTCCTAATTCATTTACGTAACGATCACGACGTTTTCCAGGAGCTTCAGGCATTTCAGAATTAATTGAATCGATCCAATCTTGCGAAATATCTAGTACGGGTAAATCTGGTTCTGGGAAGTAACGATAATCGTCAGAACCTTCCTTAACCCGCATCAAAATCGTTTGACCAGTAGTTTCATCGAATCGTCTTGTTTCCTGACGAATCGTTCCACCAGACATTAAAACTCGTTGTTGGCGTTGTTCTTCGTAAGCAAGGCCTTTGCGAACGTAATTGAATGAGTTTAAGTTCTTCAACTCAGTCTTAACACCGTACTCCTTCTGGCCAACTGGACGAATCGAGATGTTAACGTCAACCCGCATTGATCCTTCTTCCATTTTAACGTCCGAGATTCCAGTAAACTGAATCTGTTGACGTAATTCTTCAAGGTAGGCATATGCCTCATCGGGAGAAGCAATATCGGGCTTAGAAACGATTTCAACAAGTGGCGTACCCTGACGGTTTAAATCAACGTATGAATAGCCATCACCGTGGGTGTTTTTACCGGCATCTTCTTCGATATGCATCTCGGCAATTCCGATTTTTTTCTTCTTACCATCAACGTCAATTTCAACCCAGCCATCGTGGCCAAGTGGTGTTTCTGATTCAGTGATTTGGTAAGCTTTTGGATTATCTGGGTAAAAGTAGTTCTTCCGATCAAAATGAGGATGTCTTTCGATATCAGCATGCAAAGCTAAGGCTGCCTTGATTCCTGATTCAACAACTCCCTTATTGGTAGAAGGCAAAACTCCAGGATAACCCCAATCAATAACGTTAGTGTTTGAGTTTGGATCATCACCAAATTCTACTGGAGAAGGACTAAAAATCTTTGAATTTGTTTTGAGCTCTACGTGGACTTCTAGTCCAATCGTTGTTTCAAAATTCATTAGTTGTTTCCTCCCATCTTTGGTGTTTGCTTATGAAAGTCGGTGCTTTGTTCGAATGCATTTCCGGCTTGGTAAATTGTAAGTTCATCGTATGGTCGACCAATCAATTGAACACCGACTGGTAATCCGTTTGAGAATCCAGCTGGAATTGACATTCCTGGTAATCCTGCAAGGTTAACTGGTAATGTCAAAACATCATTCATGTACATCGTCATTGGATCAGACACATCTTCACCAATTCCATAAGCTGGAGTTGGGGCAGTTGGAGCTAAAATCAAATCAAAGTCTTTAAAGGCATTTGTAAAGTCATTGATCATCAACGTTCTTACTTGAGCTGCCTTCTTAAAGTATGCATCGTAAAACCCAGCTGACAATGAGAAGGTTCCGAGCATGATCCGACGTTTAACTTCATCACCAAAGCCTTCAGACCGAGATTTAACGTAAAGTTCCTCAAGATTCTTAGCATCTTGTGAACGATGGCCGTAGCGAATTCCATCAAATCGTTGCAAGTTTGATGATGCTTCTGATGAAGAAATGATGTAATAAGCCGCAACCCCATACTTTGTGTGAGGTAACGAAACTTCCTCAACTGTGGCGCCAAGTTTTTTATAAGTTTCAGCAGCATCTAAGACAACTTTTTTAACATCGTCGTTAATTCCGGCAGCCATGAACTCCTTAGGAATTCCAATTCTAAGCCCCTTTACCCCACTGTTTAGAGTGCTGGTAAAGTCTGGGACATCTTTGGTCGAACTTGTCATATCGTGAGTATCATGACCTGAAATTGCGTTAAGGACAGTTGCATTATCTGCCACGTTTCTAGTAATCGGACCAATTTGATCGAGAGATGAACCAAAGGCAATTAGGCCCCAACGTGAAACTCGGCCGTATGTAGGCTTCATTCCAACAACTCCGTTAAATGAAGCTGGTTGTCTGATTGAACCACCAGTATCCGAACCAAGAGCTACCAATACTTCACCAGCTGCAACTGACGCGGCTGATCCACCTGATGAACCACCAGGAACCTTAGTAGTATCCCAAGGGTTGTGAGTAATCTTAAAAGCTGAATTTTCAGTTGATCCACCCATGGCAAACTCATCCATGTTGGTTTTACCAACGTTTACGGCGTTCAATGCCTCCAACTTTTCAACTGCGGTTGCAGTATAGATTGGTTTGAAGTTTTCAAGAATCTTTGAAGCGGCAGTTGTCTTTAAACCTTTGGTAACAAGATTATCCTTGATTGCTACTGGCATTCCTGACAATAGGTTATCTGCGTCGATTCCCTTTTCATCAGCCTTCTTAGCCTTTGCCAAAGCACCTTCATCATCAATTGTAATAAAGGCATTGATATCATTATCGACTTCATGGATGTTACTCAATGTTTCCTTAGTTAGGTCCTCGGATGTGATTTCCTTTTTAACTAATTGTTCATGGATATCACTTAGTGAGTGATCAAAATAGTTCATTATTCGTTATCCCCACTTTCATCGATGATTGATGGCACCTTAATATAGCCTTTCTCGGCATCGGGAGCATTAGCTAATAATTCTTCACGTTGATTCCAGTTATCAGCTACGTCCTCCCGCATTGTGTTAAGCTGATCAGTCACACTGCTGGTAGGCTCAACCCCATCGGTATCTACCTCACTCAGTGTTTCAAATAAACCGATAATCTTATCTAACTGCGTAGTAAAGTATGGCAGCTGATCATCATCGATTTTTAGTTTTGCAAGTTCCGCAACGTGCTTCACTTGATCTTCAGAAATTTGTTCACTCATCGCTCATCGTCCTTTCCTATATAACATTTGTCATTTTACCATATAAACTAAGCTCTAAATCAATAACTATTAAAGATGTGGGCTGAGAAGCTCTTCTCGCCCGAACCACGACTCAAGAAACTTTGAATATCATTCGTCGATTGAATCTGAATATCGATTGGTGCTGTTCCTGGCAAATACTTCTGAGCTGCTTGCTGTACATACTGGGTAAAACTAATAATCTCAGTCTGGCTGTAAAATTGAGTTGTAATATTCACGTTCATCCCTGATAGCGTACCATCAGTGTACTGAGCTTGAGCTGTTACTCCACTTAGATTAGGGAAAAATGATTGAATCTGTGATTTAAAGTTCTCAAATGCATCTTCATCATTTTTATTAGGAGTTTTCTTTCCAGATTGGATTGGAAAGACGTAGTTCTTCTGATTAATTTTCTTCCAATCAGAAACGGTTTTACTATTAGAGTTATTGACTGAATAACTGAAGAAATTTCCACCAACCAAACTATCGTCAGATGCTTGTTTATACAACGCAATCACAATTGGAATATTCTTCAGTGACTTCTTAGCTCTAAGCCGTTGAAGTACTTTATTAGCAATTTCCTTACCTTGGCTTTGAATTTGAGCATTAGTTAAATCCTTAGAGTACGTTGGTCCATCAGTAGTTTTTTTGTAATAATAAACCGAATTAATACCTAGCCCAATTGTCATTCCCGACAAGGATAACTTCTTTCCCTGCTGGGTCATAAAGTCCATCTCATTGATTTGAGCCAAATAACTAGGAGTTGCTGAATTCTTACTAGTTGGATTTAGACCAGTAGGATTCTTTTTGGTCTTTCTTCCCAGCCAATTAGTAACCGTGCCAGTCGATAAATACTGACCTTCTTGGAAAACATATTTATTTGTTGAAAACTGATCCTTTGAAATATCTAGCAAACCATTCTCAAACCCTTTGATATTAAACTGGTTTGAAATTTGAGAAACACTAACTCCACGGGATTTACTGGTTTGATAATGGCCATTTTTAATGACTCCTTGGTAGTATCCCTTGTTAGTTTGTCCCGTCAGTTGAGTCTTTTTGCTCGTATCAGATGTATTATCAGACTTAAGATTATCCGCACTACCACACGCTGCCAGTAAAATTCCACACAACATTATTGAGATGGATAGAACTATTTTTTTCACGAAATTTATCCTCCGAACTAACTTTCCTGGTTCATTTCATCACTAAATCGGCTTTCTTCCCAAACGGGAATATCTAGCTTAACCGCCTTATCGTACTTACTTCCTGGATCCGTCCCGACAATTACTAAATCAGTATTTTTAGAAACAGAACTGGTTACCTTGGCACCATGGTTAGTCAACCATGAGGAGGCATCTCCCCTAGTCATTGTTTCCAACTTCCCAGTCAAAACGACCTTTTTGCCACTAAAGAATGAGTCTTCACTCTCGAGTTCTTCTTCACTAACACCAAGATAATCCATATTAACACCAACTGATTTTAACTTTTCAATCAGTGATATCGACTCAGGCATTGAAAAGTAAGTAACAACACTATCAGCAATAATCATACCCATTGTATCAATTTGTGCAATAGTCTCCGCATCAGCTTTAATAATTTCATCAATATTCTTAAACTTTTGCGCAATTAACCGAGCAGCTTTTGCACCAACATGTCTAATTCCCAATCCAAATAGCAGTCGTTCAAGTGAGTTTTGCCGACTATTGTTAATAGATTCAAGTAAGTTAGTTGCCGATTTTTCGCCAAACTTGTCTAATGTTAATAAATCTTCGAAATTTAATTCGTATAAACCACTTACATCAGTTAATAACTTCTTGGAAAACAACTGGCCGATGATCTTAGGGCCAAGGCCGTCAATATTCATCGCATTACGAGAAGCAAAGTGAGTTAAGCCCTCTGTCAACTGTGCTGGGCACATCGGGTTGATACACCTAAGAGCGACCTCATCATCAAGATGAACTAACTCAGAGCCACAAGATGGACACTTGGTTGGAATCAAATATTTTTCTGAATCTTGTAGTCGCTTGGATTCAACATAATTTGAAATCTCAGGAATTATGTCACCAGCCTTATGGAGTTTTACGGTATCACCTATTCGAATATCCTTTTCTTCAAGATAATCCGGATTATGAAGAGACGCCCTAGAAACGGTGGTTCCTGCAAGGATTACTGGATTCATTACCGCCGTTGGAGTAACAACCCCCGTCCGGCCAACTGTCCATTCAATATCCGTTACAATCGTTTCTGCCTCTTCAGGTGGAAATTTAAACGCAATTGCCCACCGAGGCACTTTAACCGTTGCACCTAGAGTTCGATGTAGGTTTAAATCATTGACTTTAATTACTATCCCGTCGATTCCATATGCAAGGGAATCTCTTTTCTCTTGATATTTATCAATATAACTGGATACATCATCAAAGTTATTAGCAACCTGATAACCAGGATTGGTTTCAAACCCAAGTGCCTTTAGTTCTTCTAACAATCCGCTTTGCGTATTAGTCTCCAGATCATCATAATCAGCAACATTGTACATAAAAGTGCTTAGCTTCCGTTTAGCAGTTTCCTTAGGATCTAATTGGCGCAAACTCCCAGCAGCGGCATTCCTTGGGTTGGCAAAAGGTGTCTGGCCATCCCGTTGGCGGGCATCATTTAAATCAACAAATGACTTTTTCGGCATGTAGCACTCGCCCCTAACCTCAATAGTTACTGGCTTGTTAAGCTTTTGGGGAATTGATTTGATTGTTTTTAGGTTTTCGGTAATATCCTCACCGATTTGACCATTTCCACGAGTAGACCCTTGAACAAAAATCCCATTTTCATAGCGTAGCGAGATAGCCAACCCGTCAATTTTTAGCTCACAGTTATATTCAAATGGAACTGAGTCCGTTTCCGCTAATCGGTTGATAAAGCCACTCAGCTCGTCCTTTGAAAAAACATCCCCCAAAGATAACATCGGGATTTCGTGAACGACCTTAGTAAACCCAGGGAGAGTGTTATCTCCAACTTGCTGGGTTGGGGAATCAGACGTAATGACTTCTGGATATTCATTCTCTATTTCTGTTAATTGCCGATAAGCTGCGTCATACACCGAATCTTCAACGCTTGGTGCATCATGAGTGTAGTATTCATCTGCCCACTTGTTTAATTTTTCCCGAAGTTCAGCGGCAGTTTTAGCAGCTGTTCGCTTATCCATTCCATCAGATGCCACGTAAAATCCCCTCTTTTTTATTCAGCTTTAGTAATTGGTGCAAATGCGGCTAATAAACGCTTAATACCTTGTTGATCAAAGGCAATGTCTAATTCCATATCTTCACCATCACCTGAGATTTTGACGACAGTACCAGTTCCCCATGCTTTATGCGAAACCTTATCACCAACTGCCCAGGCTTTCTTATTTGCACCGGTTTCCTTTGGCTTTTCAACAACCTTGTCTGGCCGATGATACGTCTTTGCAAACGCTCTGTCGGTTTTCCGGTCAAACGGTGTCTTGATTTGACTTGTCTGCCCATTATCAACGTTCTCGTTTTTAATTAGTTCTGGAGTAATCTCCTCAATGAACCGTGACTGCGGATTCGCTTGCCGGCGACCATAAAGAGTCCGTGAATAAGCATTGGTAATGTATAATTTTTTCTTGGCCCTGGTGATTCCCACGTATGCCAACCGGCGCTCTTCTTGAAGTTCATCATTATCGGCGGCAGCTCTGGAGAGTGGAAACAGTCCCTCTTCCATTCCGATGATAAAGACAATTGGAAATTCTAGTCCCTTTGCCGCATGGAGTGTCATCAAGGTAACGGCTTTATTATCATCATCGATGTCATCTTGATCTGAAACTAGCGCTAAATCATTGAGAAAGTTAACCAAATTATCCAGGCCAAGCTCATCACTATTGTTGTCATCATATTTCTGAGTTACCGTCATGAATTCTTCCAAGTTTTCAATTCGGGATTGTGATTCGAGACTCTTGGATGCCTTCAAGGTAGCCATATAGCCTGTCTTATCAAGAATTTCATCAACTAATTCGGATATGGTTAGTTTATCGGCTTGATCAGCAATTGCTTTAATCGCGTCGGCAAACTCAACCAATGAATTCTTGGCCCTAGCTGAGATATCATTTGCTAAATCAACATTCATTGCAGCTTCTAACATGCCCCAACGCTGGTCATTTGCAAAATCTCTAAGTTTGTTAAGACTTGTCTGACCAATTCCACGCTTAGGTTCATTAACCACCCGCTCAAAGCTAAGCGAATCGAGAGGATTAGCAATTAAAGTTAAGTACGCCAAAATATCCCGAATTTCTTTTCGATCATAGAACTTATGACCACCGACCATTGTGTACGGAATATTAGATTTAAGCAGCGTTTCTTCCATTACCCGTGATTGCGCGTTTGTCCGGTACAGGATAGCAATATTATCATAATCCTGATTGTTCTTAGCAACTTCCTTTTGAATATTAGAAACAACGTAGCGAGCCTCATCCATCTCGGTTTGACCACGGTAGTAAGAAATTTTATCGCCTTGATCATTCTCAGTCCACAGATTCTTATCCTCGCGGTCATCGTTATTAGCGATCACCGCATTAGCAGCATCAAGAACTGTTTTGGTTGATCGATAATTCTGTTCCAGCATTGTAACGTGGGCATCCTTGTAATCATCCTTAAAATTAAGAATGTTTTGCATATTTGCACCACGCCAACCGTAGATACTCTGGTCAGCATCACCAACAACACAGATATTACGATACTTTTTAGCTAACATCGTAACTAGTTGGTACTGAGCTTCGTTTGTATCTTGGTACTCATCAACGTGAATATACTTGAATTTTTCTTGATAATACCCTAAAACATCTTCATGCTGCTGAAATAGCTCAATCGTAATCATTATTAAATCGTCAAAGTCGAGAGATTGATTCCGCTTTAGTTCAGCTTGGTAGCGTTCATAGACGTCAGCAACAATACTTTCAAACGGGCTCCGAGCTGATTTTCGATACTCTTCTGGGATCAGTAAATCATTTTTAGCGTTTGAAATGGCAGAAAGAATTGATCTTGGATCAAATTTCTTGGGGTCAATGTTTAAATCAGTGAGGATTCGCTTAACTAATGTTCTTTGTTCACTAGTGTCTGCGATTGTAAATGCCCTATTATATCCCAATAAATCAATGTTTCTTCTTAAAATTTGAACACAAAGAGCATGAAATGTGGAAACCCAAACATCATTTCCACTTTCTTCTAAGAGCTTTGAAACCCGTTCTCTCATCTCACGGGCAGCTTTGTTTGTAAACGTAATCGCCAAAATATTCCATGGTTTTACGTGATTATGCTCAATAATGTATGCAATTCGATGTGTTAGCACCCGGGTCTTTCCACTTCCTGCCCCTGCCATAATAAGAACAGGCCCCTCAGTATGAACAACCGCATCCTTTTGCTCTGTATTCAAGCCATCAATCAATTCTGTATCAGCCAATTTAAGTTTCATCCTCTCGTCAATTATCCAATCAATTATATCAAAAATAGTGGTTCTTCGCTTGCCCATTCACGAGCGGAATTAGGGTCAAATCACTTGATAAATCAGCAAAAATGGGCAACTATTTCCATCAAGAAAATATTTACCCATTAGTTGTCGTTATTAAATTTATATCTATCGATAACTATAAGCTATCTCATTTTTTCATACTTCGATTTAAAATCAACCTGGCTCCAAATATTGGTTCCTTCAAGTTGCATCAGAGTATCAGGAATTGATTCTGTTGGAATCAAAATATGACCAATCGGTGAACTCGTATCACTATCAATTCCATAAAAACTGAAATGCCAATTATCCTTAATTACCCACTGCGTTTTGATTCGCGCATAATCATTTTTGAAAATTGCTTGTAAAACTGTCGGAATTCCCTTGATTGGTTTTGAAAGTGGTAAGCCAGCAACTGCTCTTAAATGTTGCTCAAACTGACCAATGCTTAACGCATACTCGAAGACAAGACCTGCCATTCCAAGGTTAGGTGCTATCTTGTTGATGTAAATTGAGCCACCCTCAGACACAAAGAACGAAACTTCGAATGTCCCAACATAATCTAAATTATTAGCAATTTCATTAGTTATCCGGGTTATTTCCTTTTCCAAACTACCATTAATTTTCGCAGGCGTGAAAGAAGTAACCAATCGATTCTCATCATACATATCTTCAACCACTGGGAAGATGATTCGATTCCCATCAGCACTTCTAGTGGCAACTACCGTGTAGTCAATGTCGTGCTTAACGTACGACTCCAAAATATATGTTCCTAAATCTAGTAATCCTGACGCTCCAACCACGTCCGTTTGGTTACGAATCAGTAACTCCCTAGTGCCAGCGATTCCCTTTTGAATTGGCTTTAAAATCGCTGGATACCCAATCGAATTTAGGGACTGATATAAGTCCTCAAGGTTGATGATAGTTGAATAAGGGACCATATTGATATTTAACGTTTCAAAAAAGCTCCGTTCCATTAATCGATCTTGATTAATATCTAGTAAGGTCGATTGCTGCGGAACGTTAGTGTACTGGGAAATATAGTCAATTACAGATGCACTGATTTGGTCGTTGTTATAGATAACAATGTCGCATCGTTCAGCAAACATCTTTAACGATTCCTCATCCGCATAACTTCCAACATAATTGTAGTCAGATAATTGAGCTACGTCGGACTCATCGTCCTTACTATACAAAGCTACTTTGAAGCCCATTTTTTTAGCAGCACTTACAAGTGAGAGGTTGCTAAAACTTTCCCCGATAATTCCAATTACTTGGTTTGGATATAGATAATTATTATTGGCCAACCCACTCACTTCTTTCTTAATAATCTACAATTAATTGTAAACTTATTCGCCGACAAAAGTTACTTTTTGATCATCAAGTGATGCAATTCTAGCTAAAGATTCTAACTTAATTCCAGTCTGTTCGATAGTTTCGCGTCCCTTTTGGAAGCTCTTTTCTATTACGATACCTATACCAGCCACCTCAACGTTAGCGGCCTTAGCTATTTCTAGTAAACCATCAACAGCCTGACCGTTTGCTAAAAAGTCATCAATAATTAAAATTTTATCGTCAGAACTCAAGAATCGCTTGTCGACACTGATATTGTTGCTGACTTGTTTTGTATATGAATATACATTAGCAGTGTACAAATTGTCAGTCAAAGTAAGACTCTTATGTTTACGGGCAAAAATCATTGGAACTCCCAGGTGAATTGCGGCGGTCATGGCCGGTGCAATTCCTGACGATTCAACCGTCACAACTTTGGTAACCCCATCTTCTTTGAACAAACGGGCAAATTCTTTTCCCACTTCATCCATAAGCTGGGTATCAACCTGATGATTCAAAAAGTTATCAACTTTCAAAACGTTTCCAGGAAGTACAGTTCCATCTTTTCTGATTTTGTCCTCTAATAATTTCATTAATAAATCCCTTTCTAGTCGTCGTACTGATACAGTTTATATTTTTTGATGATTGAAATGAGCTTTTCAGTGTAAGCTGGATCTGTTGCATATCCATCCTTTTGGAGCGCCTTAGCAGCTTCAAGATAATTATCAGCCTGTAAAACATCGATATACTGTTGTGAATTCCACTTAGTTCCTTGAGCTAAAAGTTTTGCGTGATCACTTAATGACTCAGCGTACGAGCCATAAACCTGAAACCTTGCTTTAACGGTAATATACTTACCGTCCACAAATTCTTGAGTATTCATGTAAACAGAATCATGCTTGCCATTCTGGGCCTTAACTCCAAACAAGTTGTTGTATTCACTTGCCAACTTACTCTCGCCCCACTGCGATTCAAGAATTGCCTGAGCAATCGTAATACTTGGTAGGACATTGTACTGGCCCTGAAGTCTCTGAGCCGTTGGAGCAATTTTACGAATAAACTTCTTTTGTTGGAGAGCTGCTTGGTCGACAGGATCAGCAACCTGTGAGGGCGTGTTTTCAGCCTGATACAGCGCTTTAAACCCAAGGAGGATGAATAGACCAAAACCAATAAAGATAAGCATAATAAGCGTGTTTGAGCGCCTCTTACGACTGTTTTTTCTTTTCTTACGTGCTGTCAAATAGATTTCAATCCTTCTTATAATAAATTAATTCTACATGGAATTATTGGGAAAAACAATTTGTTTTCTATCAATATGTTTGACAAATTGGTTATTTTCCGTTATTTTATCATTTGATACTTACAGTCTGGAGATGTAAAAACTTGGCAAAAAATACTGAAATTTCAGAAGCTCAAGCTAAATTCAACGTTGGTGATGAAGTTGCTTTCAAAATTGAAAAGAAAACTTTTCACGGATTTATCGACAAAGGATACACCAACTCATTTTTAATCACCTTTGAGTCAGATGATCCTGAGATTATCGATAAGTACCACAATAAGGTAGTTATCAATAACCAGCACCTCAAAATGATCAAGGCAGCGCCAAAAGTTGAAACTGACGATGACGAAGATGATGATGAAAAAGATAGCAAAAAATAAAGATTAATATTTAAGCCATTCCATATTACTGGGATGGCTTTTTTATTTTGCCAATTTAGCCTTAAATGCTTTTTGCAAAGGAATAACAATTAGCGGAGTTACCACCCCACTAAAAATTGCCTCTGGAATCCCATTAGTACCCACAACTCCAAGTAAATAAGGAAGCAATTCCTTGACGTTAACTTGGTACAGTTGAGGAGCGTTTGACCGATAAAAAATATAGATTAATCCTAAAACTAACACAGTGTTAGTAAGGCTTCCAAGAATTGCGGCAATCGCCAATCGGGTTGTCTCATTTTTGATCATATTAATCATTGCTTTAAAAGTATACCCAGCAACAACCGCAATTAAAATCCTAGGTAGAATTGAAACCACTGGATTAACAAATACCAAAGCAGCCATTGGACTAGTTGGCCAAGCAAAAGCTCTAATAAAGGTAATCAGTCCCCAAACTCCACCAATGATAGCACCGTCTTTTATGCCCATCAGCATGGTTGCAACAACAACAGTGACTTGAATAATTGTTATTTCAAGTGGACCAATTGGAATGTAACCAATCATTGGGATTGATGTTTGTAAAAATATGATTGCAATGAACATTGCTAACATGCTGAATCGAAAAGTGTTTGTTCTCTTTCGTTTCATTACAAATCCTCCGTAATTGGAATAATTATATACTATCTATCACTCAGAAATAAGTAGTTTGTCTAATCTAAGCAGAAAGTTTAATAAAATTAAAAAAACACCTTCCAAGGAAAGTGTTTTTGACGAAAATATATAAATATTAACGCTTTGAGAATTGTGATGCCTTACGGGCTTTCTTAAGACCTGGCTTCTTACGTTCCTTCATACGAGCGTCACGAGTCAAAAGACCTGCGCGCTTCAAAGGTCCACGGAAATCTGGGTCTACTTCGAGCAATGCACGGGCAATTCCATGACGGGTTGCTCCGGCTTGTCCAGAATATCCACCACCATTAACGTTTACCAAAACATCATAGTTACCTAAAGTTTCTGTAACGTTGAATGGTTGAACAACAACTTCACGTAAATCAGCTGCTTGGATGTAATCTTCAATAGGACGATCATTCATTACGATTTTACCAGTTCCTGGTACCAAACGTACACGAGCAACTGAATCTTTACGACGGCCTGTGCCGCGATATTGTACTTGAGCCAATGCTATTTCCTCCTTAAATTAGGTTAGTGATATCCAAAACTTCTGGTTTCTGAGCATCATGATTGTGTTCTGCACCTGCATAGACATGCAACTTCAAACCAATCTTGTGACCTAATGAACTGTGAGGAAGCATTCCCTTAACTGAAGTTTCAATCAACTTCTCAGGATCTTTTTCACGAAAATCGCCGGCTGTTCTTTGCTTCAAACCACCGATGAATTTTGAGTGACGGTAATAGATCTTACCGCTAGCTTTCTTACCAGTTAAGGCTACTTGACTTGCATTAATTACAATTACGTTATCCCCAGTATCTACGTTGGGGGTGAAAGTTGGCTTATTTTTTCCTCGTAAAATAGATGCAACTACAGTTGAGAGACGTCCCAAAGGAACATCAGTTGCGTCAATAACGTACCATTTACGATCTACTTCACCAGGTTTTGCCATATAAGTTGTACGCACGTTAATTTCCTCCATGTTTCTGTGTTTGTTCGACACCAAATAAGATTCCGGGGCTTATCGTGGGGCAAACAATACCAGTTACAATAATACAAATAATACCGACTAAAGTCAATAAATTTTAAGCATTATCGCTGATATTTTGGTAACTTTGTTGGGTGTTCGCTGTCTTCACCAATATAATAGACATGCTTTAGATATAATCCAGATGCTGGCATTGTTCGTCTGGCCTGGTCCCTATCCCCTACCTCAAACAGTCTTGGAATATCGTTTTCAGGTCGAAACGATGAACCAATTTCGACCACTACTCCTACCATTATCCGAACCATATTATATAAAAAGCCATTACCATAAAATTCAATTTGGACTTCCCGCTCTTCAGGAATGTATTTTGCCTGAGCATTATAAATCGTTCTAACATTCGACCGAGCTGTAGAACCGGAAGCAACAAAGCTTGAAAAATCATGTTCACCAATCAAATCAGCAAGCGCTCGATTTACTTTATCAATATCAATGGGGTACTTCCAATGACCTGTATAGTTACGTTTAAACGGATCTGCAAACTCACCCAAACTAAGCCGATACAGATATTTTTTCCCAGAGACATCGTACCTTGCATGAAAATCATCGGCAACTTTCTCAGCCTTTAAGATTTCCATATCAAGAGGCAACATACTATTCAATCCTTTATACACTGCATTAGTGGGTAACTCAAAGGGAAAATCAAAATGAGCAACCTGAGCTAAAGCATGAACACCCGAATCAGTTCGGCCTGATCCATATACAATAATTTTTTCTTCAGGGTTCTTAGCCATCAAATTGACCTTATCAGTTAAAACCCCTTCAACCGTCCGTTTACCAGGTTGCCTTTGAAACCCATTAAACAAAGTGCCGTCATATGCAAATGTTAATTTATAGCGAGTAATATTTACACCTCATTAATTTCTGATCAGTAAAACGATAGCAAATATAGCAACAAAAGCTAGCACAGCAAGTGCATCAATTTTTTTCCAACCATAAACACGATATTTGGTTCTGTGCTCACTATCGACAAATCCTCTGGCATCCATTGCCGTAGACAGATTTTCTGCGTGAGTTATTGCCCCACTAAATAGTGGTACTAATAGTGGAATTGCGGATTGAATTCTCTGTTTAATACTACCAGAGCCAAAATCTACTCCTCGCGATCTCTGAGCATTCATAATCGACTCCATCTCATCCATCAAAGTCGGGACAAATCTCAGAGCAATCGATAACATGAGCGCTAAAGTATCTACTGGAAATCTAAGCTTCTTTAACGGTTTCAATAACGTCTGCACTCCATCAGCTATTCCTAATGGGGTTGTTGTTAAAGTTAATACCGTAGAAATCATGATAATCAGCAAAAATCTCATAAAAATATATCCACCTGTGATTAAACTATGAGCAGAGATTGACAATGGTCCCCATTGCCACCAGGGATTGCTGCTTTCAGTAAACAAAATCTGAATGACTACTGTAAAAATAATTAACCAAATTAATGGTCGAATTCCCTTGATGAAAAATAAGATGGAAATTCCAGTCAGCAGAACAATCATTATCATTGAAAGAGCAAGAACCCCATAGGTCAACCAGTTATTGGCAAAGAAAATAATAATCACAAACGCAAAACACAAAAGTAACTTTGCTTGAGGACTCATTTTATGAATTAATGATTCACCTGGAATGTATCTTCCAAAAATAAAGTTATTCATTCATGGATCCTCCCGCTATACTATCCGCCAATTCATCGATTGTCATCGGTAATTCGTTAAAGTTGAATCCTTGGCTAGCCAGTTCAAGGGCAAAACTAGCACTGTCCGGTAGATTAAGTTGATGGTCAACAACCCATGTTGGATCAGAGAATACCTTTCGTGGACCATCATGTTTTATCAGTTTACCCTGTTCCATCACCAACACATCATCTGCATAATTGGTTACATCATTCATCTGGTGAGTTACAAGAATAATTGTTACCCCTTCAGCATTAAGCCGTTTTGCAAGATTCATTATTTCGTGATGGCCACGTGGGTCTAGTCCGGCTGTTGGTTCGTCCATGATTAAAATTTCCGGTTTCATAGCAAGCACTCCAGCAATCGCTACTCTTCTCATCTGACCACCAGATAAATCAAAGGGTGATTTATTGAAATTTGCAGCCGGTAAGTTAACCATATTCAATGCTTCTTTTGCTAATAACTCAGCATTTTGCTCTGATTCACCATAGTTTTTCGGTCCAAACATCACGTCTTTCAAAACGGTTTCTTCGAATAACTGCTTTTCAGGAAATTGAAACACCATTCCAATATGCTTTCTAAATGACTTCAGATTTTTATTGCTTGTATCAGGCGTAATAGCCTTTCCTAAGACCTTAACTTCGCCAGCGGTCGGTTTGAGTAAGGCATTAATATGTTGGACTAACGTCGACTTACCACTACCAGTGTGGCCAATGACCGCCGTAAAAGAACCTGCTTTAATGCTAAGACTCACGTTTGATAAGGCATCGGCAGCCATTGGAGAATCGGCCTGATAAACATGGCTTACCTCTTTGAATTCAACTGCATTATCCATTGAACTAGCTCCTCTTTATTCGAATACTTGTCTGGCATACTAACATTTCTTTCTGACAACCGGTTAGCTAACCTAGTCGTGAAGGGGGCGTCTAGTCCTAGCTCAACTAACTTCTCTTCGTCGTTAAAAACATTCGAGGGAATATCATCCACAAGCAGTTTGCCACGGTTCAAAACTAAGACTCGGCTAGCTAATGCTGCTTCATCAATATCATGGGTAATTGAAATAACAGTTAAATTATTCTTCTCCTTTAGTTCAGCAACTAACTTTAAAACATCTTGCCTACCTTTTGGATCAAGCATGCTTGTAGCTTCATCAAGAATTAATATTTTAGGGTTAACGGCAAGAATCCCTGCAATAGCTACTCTTTGTTTTTGACCACCCGAGAGATTAGCTGGAACTGATTCACGGTAGTCCCACATTCCAACGTCCTTTAATCTTTTCTGAACTGTTTCAATCATTGAAGGCCGACTTACTTGTCTGTTTTCCAAGCCAAAGGCGACATCATCTTCTACCGTTGCTCCAACAAACTGATCTTCAGGATTTTGAAAAACCATTCCAATACTTTCTCTCACAAAATCAAGATTATCCTCATTGACGACCTTACCGTCAACAGTAATAGTCCCACTTTCAGCCTCTAATAATCCATCAATCAGTCTTGCTAATGTACTCTTTCCGCTACCGTTTTGACCAATAATAGCTGTCCAGGAGCCTCGCTCAATTGATAACGAAAGCTTTTTGAACAACTGCTCTTGCTCTGGATATTCAAATGTGAGATTATCCACCCGAATAATGTTATCCATCATACAACCTCGCTGACTTCATTTTAAATATATGTACAAAAAAATCACTAACAAGTAATTGGCGCGTGGAAAATCCACATTCAAACTAGACTAGGAAAAATCCACCATCATGACGTTCTATACCAAAAACCTGAGTGATTCTCGTGAAATTATGTTCGTGGCTAAAATAAATTAGTCAACAAGTTGAAGGATAACCATTTCTGCACCGTCACCACGACGTGGCATAGTCTTATAGATGCGTGTGTATCCACCATTACGATCAGCATACTTAGTTGCTAAATCGCCGAATAACTTTTGCAATGCGGTTGTTACTTCGATATCGTCTCCGTCTTCCTTAACATCTGCAACAACGTCACGGATGTAAGCAGCAGCTTGACGACGAGCGTGTAAGTCACCACGTTTGCCAAGTGAAATCATCTTGTCAGTAGTTGACCGAACTTCCTTAGCCTTAGCTTCAGTAGTGATGATTTGACCGTGAACAATCAAGTCAGTAGTAAGGTTACGAAGCAATGAACGACGGTGTTCACTTGTACGTTGTAATTTACGATTACGCATAGTTGTTTGTCCTCCTTTTTAACTAAAATTAGTCTTCTTTACGAAGTGATAGTCCAAGAGCTGCAAGTTTCTCTTTGACTTCTTCCAATGACTTCCGGCCAAGATTTCTAACCTTCATCATATCTGGTTCACTCTTCTCAGTTAATTCCTGAACAGTGTTAATACCAGCCCGCTTGAGACAATTGTATGATCTAACCGAAAGGTCAAGCTCTTCGATTGTCATTTCAAGCATCTTTTCCTTGTGGGATTCTTCCTTTTCCACCATGATTTCAGTGTTCTTAACTTCAGCAGTTAAGTCAATGAACATCTCAAGGTGCTCAGTTAGAATTTTTGCTGCTAAACTAACAGCTTCACTAGGGGTAATTGATCCATCTGTCCAGACATCAAGAGTCAACTTATCAAAGTCATCTCTTTGGCCTACCCGGGTACTTTCAACTTGATAGTTGACACGTTCGATTGGGGTATAAATAGAATCGACGGGAAGTACACCGATTGGCATGTCACTACTACGTTTCTTGTTCTCAACAGCAGAAACATAACCACGACCTTTGTTTGCGGTTAAGCGCATATGAAAATCAGTGCCTTCAGCGACTGTAGCAATGTGCAAATCAGGATTTAACACAGTTACGTCACTATCACCAACAATATCACCTGCGGTAACCTCAGCCGGTCCGATAACATCAATTTCTAAGTTTTCCTCTTCGTCGTCAGGTCCTTCCAACTTCAAAGAGATTTTCTTAACATTCAAAATGATTTGAGTCACATCTTCTACAACCCCTTTGATGGTCGAGAATTCGTGAAGCACATCATCGATTTGGATACTTGTAACTGCAGCACCAGGAAGCGAAGATAGAAGAGTTCTTCTTAGTGAATTACCAAGAGTAGTTCCATATCCTCTTTCCAATGGTTCAACTACAACTTCACCGTAGTTATCTGTTTCTTCAATCTTATGAATGTTAGGCTTTTCAAATTCAATCATTCTTATCATTAACCCCTTTCAAAACGTGTGAGTCTGTAAATCTTGAAAATAAATATGCGGGTACATATTCTAGTTTGCTAATTGGGCATTCCATTCACTAAACTCGACGACGCTTTGGAGGACGAGATCCATTGTGAGGGACAGGAGTAACATCTCTAATTGCTGTAACTTCTAACCCAGTTGCTTGAAGTGCACGAATAGCAGCTTCACGACCAGAACCTGGTCCCTTAACAGCAACTTCAACAGACTTCATACCATGTTCCATTGATGCTTTAGCAGCAGCTTCAGCAGCCATTTGGGCAGCAAATGGTGTTGACTTTCTACTACCACGAAAACCTAATGCACCGGCTGATGACCATGAAATAGCATTTCCTTGAACGTCGGTAATCATGACCAAAGTATTATTGAAAGTTGAGTGGATATGAGCCACACCAGATTCAATATTCTTTTTGACACGACGCTTCCGACTTGTCTTTTTGTTTACCATAAAAGTAGACGACCTCCTTTAACTAATTATTTTTTCTTACCTGCAATAGCAGTCTTCTTACCCTTACGAGTACGGGCATTGTTCTTTGTGTGTTGGCCACGAACAGGCAAACCACGACGGTGACGCATACCACGGTATGAGCCAATTTCTTGAAGGCGTTTGATGTTCATACTTACTTCACGACGTAAGTCACCTTCGATTTTGTAGTCGTCAACAACTGAACGAATTTTGTCCTCTTGATCAGGCGTTAAATCACGGACACGAACGTCCTCTGAAACTCCTGACTTTTTCAAAATCTCTTGTGCAGTTGTATCACCGATCCCAAAGATGTATGTGAGACCGATAACGATTCGCTTATCACGAGGTAAATCGATTCCGGCAATACGAGCCATTTAACAGCACCTCCTATTTATTATTTACCTTGACGTTGTTTGTGCTTAGGGTTAGCAGAGCAAATAATCATAACTCGACCTTTTCGCTTGATAACACGACAATGTTCGCACATTGGTTTTACTGATGGTCTTACTTTCATTTTTAATCCTCCTCAAAAAGATGAAGATAAAGAATTATTTAAACCGATAAGTAATTCTTCCCTTACTTAAGTCGTATGGCGACATTTCAACAGTTACTTTGTCCCCAGGTAGGATCCGAATGTAATGCATCCGAATTTTCCCCGAAACATGAGCCAAAATTTCATGACCATTTTCCAATTCAACTCGGAACATGGCATTTGGCAAAGTTTCAACAACTTTTCCTTCTACTTCTATGACATTATCTTTAGCCAATAAAAACACCTCCAACTGTGTAGTTAGGTTGATTAACTCTTACAATTGATAGCCACCCGAAAGTGTACCACAAGAGAGTATAAAATTCAATCTAATTATTCTTACCTAAGAAACTATAGGTTTGATAAAACCTTATCAACCTCTTGCCAAACATCATCAATGTTCTTATTTCCATCAACGTTGTACAGCAAGTTTCTTTCTTTATAGTAAGAAATCAATGGAGTATTCATTTTGATATTGACGTCTAGTCTATTCTTTACAGCTTCAGGCTTATCGTCCTCACGCTGGAAAAATTCATGACCGCCACAAACATCACAAGTGCCTTCAACTTTTGGCATGTGATAAAGCTTGTGATAAGTTGCTCCACACTTTTTGCAAATGAAGCGTCCTGTCAGACGATCAGTCAAAATATTAGGATCAACATCGATATAAATAACAGCATCAAGCGGTTTATCAAGCTCATCACTCATCTCCCCAAGTGCGTTAGCTTGGTCGAGAGTTCTTGGATATCCATCCAAGAGATAACCACTATCAGTGTCGTCCTTACCTAGCCTATCCTTAACAATCCCGTTGGTAACTTCGTCAGGCACCAAGTTCCCTTTGTCGGTAAACTCTTTTGCCTTAAGTCCCATTGGTGTTTCATTAGAGATGGCTTCTCTGAACATATCTCCCGTTGAAATGTGAGGGATATTGAATTTTTCTACAATGTATTGTGCTTGAGTTCCTTTACCTGCACCAGGTAGTCCCATTAAAATCAAATTTAATGACATTAAAATTCCTCCAAAAATTATTTAGGTACTGCGTCTTCTAGTCAGTAGTTGGGTGAGTTCCTTTAATGAAACCAACGTATTGCCGCTTCATCATTAATCCACGGATCTGACGGATGGTTTCAATAGCAACACCAACAACGATAAGTAAACTTGTACCACCTAAACCGATAGACTCATCAAGATTCCATACGTTTTGGGCAATTAATGGAATTAGGGCAACCACACCAAGGAAGATTGAACCAACAGTACTCAAACGCATCAATAAATTAGACACATATGTTTGAGTTTCATGTCCTGGCCAAACGCCTGGAATGTAACTTCCTTGCTTTTGCAAATTCTCTGATAATTTTTCAGGGTTAACCTGAACAAATGCATAGAAGAAAGTGAACATAACAATTAACACAGTGTACAACGTGGCACCAGTAGGAGTCTGCATATTAAAAATATCAGAAAGCACTTGATACCATGTGTCTTGTGAATAGTTGTTTGTGAATGCCATTAAAATTGTTTGTGGGGTTGCAATAAACGAACTTGCGAAAATAACTGGAATAACACCGGCAACGTTAACTTTCAATGGAAGGTAACTGCTATCTGATGCTCCAGATACTCGCCTCGTATATTGAATTGGAACTCGACGTTCCGCTTGTTGAACCCATGTTACAAAAGTGACGATCATCAGTACGATGATAAGAACAGCAAGAGCAAACAAAATTGGTTGCCACATATTCTTACCATTCACACCGACAAAGTATGTTTGATACAAGTGTTGAACACCAACAGGGAGGCGAGCAATAATACCCGCAAAGATAATCATTGAGATACCATTACCAATCCCCTTTTCAGTGATCATATCACCCATCCAAGTGGTCAACATAGTACCACCAGTCAGAATAATACCAATCATAGCAAAGGTTTTTAAGTTAGGATGTTGAACAAGATTCAAACTACTCAACTGATTAAAACCTGCAGTGATACCGATTGATTGGGCAAATCCAAGAAAAACCGTTAAATAACGAGTGTGTTGGTTTAACTTACGTCTACCAACTTCTCCTTGTTTGCTCCATTCAACATACTTTGGAACGATGTCCATTTGCAACAATTGGATAATAATTTGAGCAGTGATGTAAGGTGAAACCCCCATCGCAAAGATGGAATAGTTCGTCAATCCACCACCACTAAAGGTATTCAAAATGCTTACCAGTCCAGATGAAGCGACGGACTGAAGTGCTTTCGCATTGATTCCTGGAACCGTAATGTAGGCACCCAAACGGAAAACAATAAGAACTCCAAGAGTAAATAAAATCTTATTTCTGATCTCTTTGACTTTAAACGCACTTCTTAAAGTGGAAAGCATTAGATCACCTCGATTTGACCGCCTGCATTTTCAATTACAGATTGAGCTGTCTTCGAAAATTTGTTTGCTTTGACAGTCAACTTCTTTGATAACTTACCGTTACCAAGAATCTTTACGCCTGATTTAACGTTTTTAACAATTCCTGATTCAACAAGTAATTCAGGAGTTACTTCTGTACCATTATCAAACGCTTCAAGACGTTCAACATTGACAACAGCGTATTCTTTGCGGTTAATGTTGTTAAAACCACGCTTTGGCATACGACGGTACAATGGCATTTGGCCACCTTCGAAACCTACACGAGTTTTACTACGAGCTTTTTGTCCCTTTTGTCCACGACCGGCAGTCTTACCCTTACCGGCTGAACGACCACGACCTTTACGTGTACGTAATGAACGAGAACCTTCAGCAGCTTTCAATTCATTCAATTTCATGAAATTGGCACCTCCTTGCAATATTATTAGTCTTTAACTTGTTCTACTTCGATCAAGTGAGCAATTTGGAAAAGTGCTCCCCGAATAGATTCGTTATCAGGTTTAACAACTGTACTGTTTACTCGACCTAATCCAAGAGCCTTCACAATTTTGCGTTGCTTTGGGAGGCGATGTGCTGCACTATGTTTCAAAGTGATCTTTAATTGAGCCATTACAGTTACCTCCTTATTCAGCTAGATGTTGTGTAGAAACACCACGAAGAGCTGAAACTTCATCAGCATTCTTCAATGCTTTTAAGCCTTCAAAAGTAGCTCTAACAACATTGACTGGAGTGTTTGAACCCAACCTCTTACTTGTAATATCGTCAACACCAGCAAGTTCCATAACGTTACGTACGGCACCACCAGCGGCAACTCCAGAACCTTCAGCGGCAGGCTTAAGTAAGATACGGCCTCCACCAAATGTTCCAACAACTTCATGAGGAATTGTAGTACCAACAATCGGAACCTCAATCAAGTTTTTGTGAGCTGCTTCAACAGCCTTACGGATTGCTTCTGGAACTTCTTGGGCTTTACCAGTTCCAAAACCAACGTGGCCGTTCTTGTCTCCAACAACAACAAGTGCTGCGAAACGAAGACGACGACCACCTTTAACAACCTTAGTGATCCGGTTGATAGATACTACCGTATCTTCAAGCTCTAATTTATCTGGATCAATAAACTTCTTCATGTGCGGTTATTCCTCCTTCTTTTAAAATTCTAATCCGTTTTCACGGGCAGCGGCTGCAAGAGCTTCAACACGACCATGATAAATGTATCCACCACGATCAAAAACAACATTCTTGATGTTCTTTTCACTAGCACGTTCAGCTACTAATTTACCAACACTAGCTGCTTGTTCAGTCTTGTTTCCACCACTGACCGCAGTATCAAGTGTTGAGGCACTAACAAGCGTTACACCCTCTACGTCATCAATAATTTGAGCGTAGATGTTTTTATTAGAACGATATACATTCAAGCGTGGGCGCTCGGCAGTACCAGAAATTTTTGAACGGACACGGTTATGACGACGTTTCCGACTTTTATTCTTATCTGGTTTAGAAATCACAATAGTCACCTCAATATTTATTAACCGGCAATATTACTTACCAGTCTTACCTTCCTTACGGATAATGTGTTCGTTTTCGTAACGAATACCTTTACCCTTATATGGTTCTGGTGAACGAACTGCACGAATATCAGCAGCAAGATCACCAACTCTTTGTTTACTGATACCACTAATGTTAATAGTAGTGTTATCAGGAACTTCAACAGTTAAATCTTCAGGAACAGCGATTTCAACTGGGTTTGAATAACCAACGTTCAATGTAAGAGTCTTGCCCTTCAATTGAGCACGATATCCAACACCGACAAGCTTAAGTGTCTTTTTGAAACCGTCTGTAACTCCTTCAACCATGTTGTTGAAGTTAGCTCTTGTAGTACCATGCAATGCACGGACACGGTTGTTGTAGTCACCGATTGGCTCAAAATCAACTTCACTACCGTTAACATTCATCTTAATATCTGATGAAAGTTCACGAGTTAAAGAACCTTTAGAACCCTTTACAGTTACAACATTTCCGTCTACCTTAACCTCAACGCCTGCAGGCAAGGTAACTTTTTTATAACCAATACGACTCACGGATCACACCTCCAATTTTATTGAATTTTTACCAAACGTAAGCCAAAACTTCGCCGCCGACTTTTTGGGCGCGAGCTTCTTTATCGGTAATCACACCGTTTGATGTAGAAATGATAGCAATTCCTAGACCGTTAAGGACCTTAGGAACAGCGTCAGCTTTAACATAAGAACGTAATCCTGGCTTAGAAATTCTCTTAAGACCAGAAATTACTCGTTGCTTATCCTTACCGTACTTCAAGAAAACACGGATAACGCCTTGCTTGTCATCTTCGATATATTCAACATCGCGTACGAAACCTTCTTTTTTCAAGATTTCAGCAATGTCTCTTTTGATTTTTGATGCAGGTACTTCAACTGTTTCATGGTAAACCATGTTCGCATTACGAATACGAGTTAAAAAGTCTGCAATTGGGTCAGTCATAGACATTAACGCACAACCTCCTTTTTGTTTTTATTACCAACTAGCTTTCTTCATACCAGGAATTTGACCCTTGTGGGCAAGTTCACGGACACAAAGACGGCATAAATGGAATTTCTTGTATACTGAACGAGGTCGTCCGCAACGTTCGCACCGGGTGTAAGCCTGGGTTGAGAACTTTGCTGGCCGTTCACTTTTAACAATCAATGATTTTTTAGCCAATGTGAAACCTCCTCATTATCTAGCAAATGGCATACCGAATTGAGTCAACAACTCACGTGATTCTTCATCGGTATTTGCGGTAGTTACAATAACAATGTCCAAACCTCTAACACGGTTAACATTATCATAATCAATTTCAGGGAAAATCAATTGTTCTCTAACACCAAGTGTGTAGTTACCACGGCCATCAAAGGCACGAGTACTTACACCGTGGAAGTCACGAACTCGAGGAAGTGACACGTTGATCAATTTATCCAAGAAATCATACATTCTGTCACCACGAAGAGTTACTTTAGCACCAATTGACATACCTTCACGAAGTCTGAAACCGGCGATTGATTTCTTGGCTTTAGTAACCAATGGCTTTTGACCAGAGATCAATGCTAATTCAGCAACAGCTTCGTCCAAGTTCTTAGCGTTGGTTACGGCATCACCGACACCCATGTTAAGAACAATCTTTTCAATCTTTGGGGCTTGCATGCTTGATGAGTAACTAAACTTATCAATCATGTGTGGAGTAATTTCACTAACGAATTTTTCATGTAAACGACTTGACATTTAAAAGGTTTCCTCCTTTCGCTAAATATTAATCAATCGCTTTTTGCGACTTTTTAGCAACACGTACTTTTTTACCATCTTCAACTTTGAAAGAAACCTTTGTAGGTTCGTTGGTTGATGGATCAATGAGCATTACGTTTGAAACATGAATTGGGGCTTCAGTATCAACAATTCCACCTTGTGGGTTAGTTGAGCTAGCCTTAGCATGCTTCTTAATCATGTTTACGCCTTCTACGACAACACGATCTTTTGAAGCAATTGTCTTCTTGACAGTTCCTTCTTTACCTTTGTCCTTACCACTAATAACACGAACTTTGTCACCAGTTTTAATGAACATAACGGCACCTCCTTATATCTTTGGTTGAATTAAAGTACTTCTGGGGCTAATGAAACGATCTTCATGAAGTTATTATCACGCAATTCACGAGCAACCGGGCCAAAGATACGAGTGCCTTGTGGGCTTTTATCATCACGAATAAGAACAGCTGCGTTTTCATCGAAACGGATGTATGAACCATCATTACGGCGAGTAACTGCTTTAGTTCTAACAACAACGGCCTTTACAACGTCACCCTTTTTGACAACGCCACCTGGTGTTGCTTGTTTAACAGTAGCAACGATTGTATCACCAATTCCGGCATATCTTCTAGTTGAGCCACCCAAAACTTTAATTGTAAGTATTTCTCTTGCACCTGAGTTATCGGCAACCTTTAAACGACTTTCTTGTTGAATCACAGGTATTTCCTCCCTTCATTTTTTAGATCAGAATACGATAAAAAATGATAATCAAGTAAAATTAAATAATAACCGCTTTTTCAACAACTTCGAGTAAACGGAAACGTTTTGTCTTTGACATTGGACGAGTTTCCATAATCTTAACGATATCATTTACTTTAGCTTCGTTGTTTTCATCATGAGCAGTGTATTTTTTAGAATACCTAACACGCTTACCATATACAGGATGGTTTTTGTAAGTTTCAACAACGACAGTGATTGTCTTGTCAGCTTTATCTGAAACAACACGTCCTTGATAAACTTTACGCTGGTTACGTTCTTCAGCCATTAATTTGTTACCTCCTTATCGTATTCTATTTGTTAAGTTCTTGTTGACGAAGTGCAGTCTTGATCCGCGCGATGTTCTTACGAACTTGCTTAAGACGAGCGGTGTTTTCCAATTGACCAGTGGCTAGTTGGAAACGAAGATTGAACAATTCATCCTTGTAATCTTTTTCTTTTTCAAGCATTTGATCAGTGGTTAATTCATTAATATCTTTAGCCTTCATTTGATTCGCCACCTACTTCCTCACGTTTTAAAATCTTAGTTCTAACGGGAAGTTTCATTGATGCAAGGCGTAAAGCTTCAGTAGCAACTTCTTCAGAAACGCCGCCTACTTCAAACAATACTTTACCACGCTTAACGGGTGCTACCCATCCAGCTGGTGTACCTTTACCATTACCCATTCGGACTCCGACACCTTTTTCAGTATATGATTTGTGAGGGAAAATCTTGATCCAAACTTTTCCACCACGCTTCATGAAACGGGTCATTGCAATACGAGCAGCTTCGATTTGACGGTTTGAAATCCAATGTGAATCAAGAGATTGTAAACCGTAATCACCGAAGGTTACCGTCTTGCCACCCTTAGCAGCTCCACGGAGCTTACCACGATGTTCACGGCGGTGCTTAACACGTTTTGGTACTAACATGTTTATTTACCTCCTTTTTCTGCGCTATCGTCATTCTTTTTTTCAGGAAGAATCTCACCACGGTAGATCCAAGTTTTAACTCCGATTGAACCGTAAGTTGTGTGTGCTTCTACCCAAGCATAATCGATATCAGCTCTCAAAGTATGCAAAGGAACAGTTCCATCAGAATATGTTTCAATACGAGCCATATCAGCACCGTTCAAACGACCAGCTGATTGAGTCTTAATACCCTTGGCACCTGATCTCATAGTTCTTTGCATAGATTGTCTCATAGCACGACGGAAAGCAACACGACCCTCAAGTTGACGAGCGATGTTTTCACCAACTAATTTTGCATCCAAATCTGGTTTCTTGATTTCGATGATGTTGATGTGAACTCTCTTACCAGTTAAGTTGTTAAGTTCCTTACGAAGATTTTCAACTTCAGAACCACCCTTACCAATAACCATACCTGGCTTAGCAGTGTGGATAGAAACGTTAACACGATTTGCTGCACGTTCAATTTCAACAGTTGAAACTGAGGCACTAGCTAAATTCTTTTCGATGAACTTCCGAATTTGTAGGTCTTCGCGTAAGTATGCAGCGTATTCTTTGTCTGCGTACCACTTGGCTTCCCAGTCACGAATGACACCAACACGGAATCCATTAGGATTAATTTTTTGTCCCACGCGTTATCCCTCCTCTTTTTCAGACACAACGATTGTGATGTGACTTGTTCGTTTGTTGATTGGTGATGCAGAACCCTTAGCTCTAGGACGGAATCTCTTAAGTGTTGGGCCTTCGTTTACGAAAACTTCACTAACATATAAGTTTTCACTATCTAAATCAAAATTATTTTCTGCGTTGGCAACAGCAGATTTTAAAACCTTGGCAACTACAGGTGAAGCTCCACGAGGTGTGAAGTCCAAAATAGCAGCTGCTTCAGCAACGTTCTTGCCTCTGATAAGATCGACTACAAGGCGGACCTTACGAGCGGCGATACGAACAGTTTTGGCTGTTGCCTTTGCTGATGTAACTTCTTCAGCCATATGTTGTTATCCTCCTTGTTTACTTTGTCTTCTTATCGTCTCCACCATGTCCGTGGAATGTACGAGTTGGAACGAATTCACCAAGCTTGTGACCTACCATGTCTTCTTGGACATATACTGGGACGTGCTTACGTCCATCATAAACTGCAAATGTATATCCAATAAAACTTGGGAAAATTGTCGATCTACGTGACCAAGTCTTGATAACAGACTTCTTTTCCTGATCTTTTTGTGCGTCTACTTTTTTAAGCAGATACTCGTCAGCAAATGGTCCCTTTTTTAAGCTTCGACTCATTATTTGACCTCCTCTTTATGAGTAGTGATTTTAATTAATCAGTTAACTACATTTTTGACCCTTTACGACGACGAACGATAAACTTATCTGAACGTGCCTTCTTAGAACGAGTCTTCTTACCAACTGTCTTCTTACCCCATGGTGATAATGGTGATGGAAGACCAACTGGAGCTTTACCTTCACCACCACCATGAGGGTGATCGTTAGGGTTCATTACAGATCCACGAACATGAGGACGTTGACCTTTATAACGAGTTCTACCAGCTTTACCAACATTAACAAGTTCATGTTCTTCGTTACCAACTGCACCGATAGTGGCACGGTTAACTGAAAGAATCATTCTAACTTCACCAGATGCAAGTCTAACTAAAGCGTACTTACCATCACGGCCAAGCAATTGTGCTGAGGCACCAGCTGAACGTGCAAGTTGTCCACCTTTACCAGGCTTCAATTCGATGTTGTGGATGATTGAACCAACTGGAATCTTCTCTAATGGAAGTGCGTTACCAGTCTTAATATCAGCGTTAACACCAGATTCAACCTTATCGCCAACCTTTAATCCCTTAGGTGCGATAATGTAAGTTTTTACACCATCAGCATAAACAAGAAGTGCAATGTTTGCAGTTCTGTTTGGATCGTATTCGATAGCTTTAACAATTGCTGGCACATCATCTTTGATACGTTTGAAATCAATAACACGGTATTGATTTTTGTTACCGCCACCACGGTGACGAACAGTCATATGACCGTAGTTGTTACGGCCGGCTGTCTTGCTCTTTGATTCAAGCAATGACTTTTCTGGCTTTGACTTAGTAATTGCACTGTAGTCAAGGCTAGTCATGTTACGTCTACCATTACTGGTTGGCTTGTATGTCTTTATAGCCACAATGTTTCCCTCCTACATCACAAATTTAATATTATTCTTCACCGAATAATTTAATTTCTTTTGAATCTTCTGTTAGAGTAACGATAGCCTTACGACGTTTCTTAGTAAAACCAACATAACGTCCTTGGCGCTTTTCCTTACCCTTAACATTCATAATGTTAACCTTAGTTACTTTAACATCGAAGATATCTTCAATGGCTTTTTTCACTTGAGTCTTAGTTGCTCGTAGATCAACATCGAATGTATATCTTTTGTCGTCCATCTTACTAGTTGATTCTTCAGTAATAACTGGGCGTAAAACTATATCGCGTGATTCCATTATGCGAGCACCTCCTCTACTTGAGAAAGAGCAGCTTTCGTGATGACAACTTTTTGACTGTTAGCAACATCTAACACGTTGATACCTTTAGCAGGTAATACCTTAACGTTTTCGATGTTACGAGCAGAACGACTTGCGTTTTCGTTGCCGTCTTCCAAAACTACCAATGTCTTCTTTGAAGCGTCTAACTTATCAAGCAAGTTCACGAAGTCTTTTGTCTTTGGTTGATCAAATGATAATGAGTCAACAACCAACAAGTTTTCTTCTGAAACTTTTGATGATAATACTGACTTCAATGCCAAACGTGATACCTTACGTGGCAAATGGTATGCGTATGAACGAGGAGTTGGTCCGAAGACAATTCCTCCGCCACGCCATTGTGGTGAACGAATTGAGCCTTGACGAGCTCTACCAGTTCCCTTTTGACGCCATGGCTTTCTTCCACCACCGCGAACAGCAGAACGGTTCTTAACAGCATGAGTACCTTGACGCATTGATGCACGTTGCATAAGAATTACGTCAAACACAACATGTTCGTTAGGTTCAATGGCAAAGATCTCATCGTTCAATGAAACCGTACCGTTTTTGTTTCCGTCTTGTTTAAATAATGCTACATCAGTCATCTAATGGTTGCCTCCCTTCTATTTTTTTGAACCGCGAGCTGCGGTTTTGATTGTAACGAATGATTTGTTTGCACCAGGAACGTTACCTTTGATCAAGATTACGTTATTTTCTGTATCGGCACGAACGATTTCAAGGTTTTGAATAGTTACAGTCTTGTTTCCCATACGACCTGGGAGTTTCATACCTGGAACAACCCGGTTGATAATTACACCAAGTGAACCTGGACGACGGTGATAACGAGAACCGTGGGTTTCTGGTCCACGACTTTGACCGTCTTTGTGGATATTACCTTGGTATCCATGACCTTTAGTTGTACCAGTAACATCTACGATGTCACCTGGTTCAAAGACGTCAGCTTTTACTTCACCTGATACTTCGTAATCTCCAAGCTCAACATCTCTGATTTCTTTAATGAAGCGCTTAGGATTAGTATTTGCTTTCTTTGCATGACCTTCGGCTGGCTTGTTTGAAAGCACAGCACGCTTATCAGCATAACCCAATTGAACAGCTTCGTAACCTTCGCTTTCAACCGTCTTAACTTGCATAACAACGTTAGGAGTAACTTCAACTACAGTTACAGGGACTAATTCGCCGTTATCAGTAAAAACTTGGGTCATTCCAACCTTTTTTCCTAAGATTCCTTTTTTGGTCATGAGTACACCTCCAATTTATTTGTAATTATAGTTTGATTTCGATATCTACACCGCTTGGCAAGTCGAGCTTCATTAATGAGTCAACTGTCTTTGGTGTTGGATTTGTAATGTCGATTAAACGCTTGTGAGTCAAGATTTCAAATTGTTCACGCGCATCTTTAAACTTATGTGGTGAACTTAAAACAGTATAGATAGTACGTTCTGTTGGCAAAGGAATTGGACCTGAGATAGTAGCTCCAGTTCTTTGTGCAGTTGCAACGATCTTGTCTGCTGATTGATCTAAAATACGATGCTCATACGCCTTCAAGCGAATACGAATTTTTTGGTTTGCCATTGTGTTCCCTCCTTCGTCTATTTTAAAAATATGACTAACTCCGTGAAAATTACCGCCGCCCCCATGGCAAAGCATCCGGGTGTGTCGCAACCTTTCACATCAAAGCTATTCGCGCATTATTTTTTGGGCATACTTACCCCTAAAAACAATTACTAGGATAGTTTACTAGAAAAAGCATCTCGGTGCAAGGGTAACAGGCAATAAATTTGAATTTGTAATAATTTTGTTATCCAACAAAAAAGGTTCTACAATATCTGTTGTTGGTGATAGATTTTTCTATCACTGATAGCAGATTTTTTTGTATATTCTAAAGGTACACAAAAACGGAGACCTTCCGTTTTAAACCACCCTACTAAAAGCGTTCAAAG
>NZ_CATNVB010000007.1 GCF_951230165.1 Lentilactobacillus sp. Marseille-Q4993 | reverse complement strand
CCTCGAAGGTCATCAATCTTAAATCAGGTTAAAGCTGTGAAGATAACGAAGACCATTTTAAATTGGGGACTCTAGGTCCAAGGGAGCATGCTCGGTCTTAAAGTTCATCTTCAGTGTAACTAAAAAAATCTAGATAGAGGATGAAGTTAATCATCTCTATCTAGATCTAATCTTAGATTGTTTAGTGTGATAAAGTTCTTCTTTTAGATTTAAAATTTCTTCTTCATATTTATCTTTTTCTGAGAGGCCCAGTTTTGGCCGTCTAACAGTTTTTTTCTTTTTCATTGGCTGTCTTCCTTTGGTTTTGGATCTTAATCCACCAATGCCATCTTGATTGAACCGGCGGTTCCAATCAAACACTTGAGAAGGACTGATATTAAAGTGTGTGGCAACATCGATAAAACTTAATCCATTTGCTTTGTAATAGTCTACCACGGTCAGTTTAAATTCAGGAGAATATGTTTTATGTCTATCATTATATCGAAGAGCTTCTAATCCATTTGCTTTTGCCATACTTACCCATTCATGAATTTGCCGGGTTGAGGAAATTTGATACTTTTCCTTTAGATCATTGTATGAATAAACACCTTGTAAATAATCCTTGACTACCCTTATCTTTAATTTTTCTGAATATTTCGTCATAAAAAGTGCCCCATAATTGTTAGATTTGTCTAACAATTATGGGGCACTTCAATTTATCGCTACTTTTTTTCGATTTACCTAGTTATGTCCCAACCACGTCGTCCCACCCCCGCTCCCACCTTTTTCTAACCAGTTAGGTAAGTGATTCCAGTTGACTCGGGGCCAATGTAACTAGTTAATTCTGGTTTGGTTTGATCAATTGAAACGGGGACAAATGGAAATTCACGCTGAATAATTTCCTTGAGCTTTTTGGCTAGGGAAGGTTCACCAGAGTGGATGACAGTTAGCTTGACGATTTTTTCACGATGGAGGTTTTCAAGCTTTTCAACCCAAAAATTACTGATAACGTCTGATTGACGACTTCTTTCGATAAGGTTTACGCAGTTGTTTTCAAATTGGAGAACGTAGCTAGTTTTTAGCTTGTCCTCAATTGTACCAATGAATTTATTGATTATTCGATTACTGATAAGCTGACAATTATTAGTTACTGAGAAGAATGTCTTGGTGTGGTTCCTAGTGTTTTCTAGTTCAGTTAATATTTGGTTGGAGTCTGCTCCTTGCTTAGCCATTTGGGCGGCTTTAAGGACTTGAAACTCTAATCCAACGGCAGAGGCACAACTGTCGACCACTAAAACGTCCGTAGAGGCTTTAGCGGCAGCTTGTTTTGCATTATAATAGGTATTTGTAATCTGACTGCTTAAGTGCAGAGAGAGGACGATACTGCCGTCTGCTCCTAACTCGTTGTATAGGGACGTCAAACAGGATGGCGATACCTCGCCAATTTCAGGTTTTGAATCACATCTGGTCATAAGGTGGCAAAACTTAGCTGAGGTCATTTCCATGACTGAACCAATCTGTTTACCGTTGATTGATACTGGCAGATCAATACATTGTACGTTTAGGGCGTCTAATTGTTCATGAGGCAGTTGGACGGCCGAGTCAGTGACGATTTTAATTTTATCCATATTCCTCACTCCTTTGTTGCACCTATTCTATTATGGTTATCATTAGAAAATCTTAAACTTCACAAAATGTTCTATATTCTTCTTTAATTATTCAAACTAAGTTGGAGGGCCAAAATGAAGGGCAAATATGAAGTAAATCAGTATGTCGGAGTTCCAATTGTCGAGGACGGTTCGGGAAACTACCAAATCAAACTAGATGATGATGGTGATTTTAAGCTCCATAACTGGCGGACTGGTAAACATACCAAGGGAAAGTTTAAACGACCAGGACAGGTCTTTATTACCGAAAACAATCTGATGGTTGCGGTGGTTAGATATTATCCAGTACCGTTTAATAAACGTCATGGGTTTACACCACTCCAAAGATTTACCACTAGCTTTGTTAGTGATGAAGCGTTGAAAGTTGCTACCGCCAAACCAGATCCAGAAAACTAAAAAGAGCTAGTCAGCGGAATTAAAAATGGTTAATTCCAACTGCTAGCTCTTTTCTATGCTTGGACTTTTGCAATCCAGTTAATTTTTGGATCAGGATGATTTAATCGATCAACATCTGCTCCGAGTTCATGGTTAAGCTCAATTACCTTCCCGGCAATTGGGGACTTCAATGTTTCGACTGATTTATCCCCTTCAATATCTAGAAGGTCGTCATCTTCTGCCAGTTCCTTGTAGTTTGACGGAAAGTCAGCGAACGTAATTTTGCCAATTTGATCATAAACGGACGAATCAATTCCCAATAAGTAGGTGCCATCGGCTGCTTTCGCGTACCAAATGCCATTTTTCACCTCTGGGTTTTGATAGTCGGGTTGGGTAGAGTTACCTGAGCCAGAGAATAGACTCTTTAGCTTGCTCCAGAATGATTGTGTAGCCATTGTGTTTCCCCCTCACGCTTTTAACTCCATTATACCGTATAATGGGAGTTAGATATAAAAAGTAAGTAGGGGGCGGTTTAAATGTACTTAATCGATACGTCAAGAAATGGTCAACCGGTCTACGATGCAATTGTTAATCAGTCATTGGATAATTATTTTGTTAACGATAAAAAATTGCCGGGTCACGGATTTATGATGTATATTAATCAGCCATCGGTTATCATTGGAAAAAATCAAAATGCTTGGGCAGAGGTGGATATGGATTATCTCCACCAAAATGATATTCAACTTGTTCGCCGGACCTCCGGTGGTGGAGCTGTTTACCATGATCAGGGAAACCTAGTGTTTGAAAATATTTTGGTGGATGATGACAGTGAATTTGGGAATTATGAATATTTTGCCAAACCAGTTCTCGATGCCATCCAATCTCTGGGTGTTGATGTCAAGATGAAGGAAAACAGCAGTGACTTAATTTTTCAGGATAAGAAATTTTCTGGGATGACGATGTTTAAGAACGGGACTAGCTTAGCGGCTGGTGGGACAATTATGTATGATTTGAATATCGAAAATGCTAAGCATGTCTTGACTGAAGATCAAAGCGAAAAAGCGAAGGCTCTTGGAGTTAAGTCTCGGCGAAGCCCCATCATTAACTTGAAGGAGTATTTACCGGATAATATGAGTTTGTCAGAATTCTGGGATTACCTTCTCAAACGAATATTTAAGGTTGATTCCCTTGACGATATCGAAGTTTACCATATGACAGCTGAAGATTGGGCTGTAATAGATAAACGGATCGAGGAAACTTATGGTACTGATGAGTGGAATTACGGGAAGAATCCTGGTTACTATAATTACTTTGATCGTGATTTTGCGGCTGGGACAATTGGACTTAATTTTTCAATTATTGATGATAAAGTAGCCCATTTTAAACTTAATCCATTTTTCAATCTCGGTGGGGACCGAAAAGAATTAGAAAACGCGCTGGTAGATGAAAAGGTTAGTGAAAGAAAAATTAAAAAAGCAGTTAAAAAAGCTGGATTTGAAAACGTCGATAACGACGAGTTGTCAGCGTTTATCTTTGATTCTTTAACCAATGGCAAGTAAAAAAGAAAAATAATTATTAAATAGGTGTTGACATATTCTAATCATGCTCTCATAATACTCCCTATCAACATGAATCAAGGAATTTGAGATTTCTTCATAGAGAGCTGGAGTTGGTGAGAACCAGTGAGAAGTCACTTTGGATAGGGTTCATAATTTATACTAAGTTGGTGAGCCCTGGAGGTTAGCTAACTTCGGGAATGTCCGTTAAAACGTAATTGAGTGAGCACGCTAATGTGCTTATTAAGGTGGTACCGCGGCTCTTAAGTCGTCCTTTATTTAAAGGACGGCTTTTTTAATGGCATTTTTAATTTTAGACAGAGAAGGGAAGTAATTATTATGAAGTATACGGTATTAGGTGCAGGAGCAATGGGTTTACGCTATGGAGTATTGCTACAACAAGCGGGGTACGATGTGGACTTTGTTGATACATGGGAGCCCCAAGTAAATACAATTCGGGAGCAAAACGGAGTTTATGTTTCTCGAGATGGTCAGAACAAGCAGTTGGTACCAGTCAATATTTACTTTCCAGAGGAATATCAAGGTGACCCAGATGTGCTGATCGTGTTTACTAAGCAGTATGGGTTAGCGGATATGTTGGAACGCTGCTCGCGATTCTTTAATGATCGTCAGTATGTCGTGTCGTGTATGAATGGAATGGATCATATTGAAAAGTTGAATGAGTACTTTGCTAAGGAAAAAGTTCTGGGTGGAACGGCACTAATCGGAACTGTTTTAAACGGACCTGGTGATGTAGATTTCATTGGTAAAAAGGGTGCAGGTTCAATGAACATTGCGAATGAAACTGAAAAGCCTGACGAAATGACTCATAAGATCGTTGACGAATTTCAGTCAGCCAACTTAAACCCAAATCTCACCACTAATTTCTTGGGAACATTAATGGCAAAAGTCGTTTTTAATTCGGTTATTAACACTCTATGTACAATGTTTGAAATCAGAATGGGGGAGTACATCCAGTCACCAGTTGCTGAAAAACTAGGTCGTCAACTTGTGGATGAAGCGTTCGATGTCTGTGAACGAGCAGGGATCACATTGCTGAACACTAGGGATGAGGAAATGGAATCGATTCGGTTTGTTAGTGAAGTTGGTAATCCTCTTCACTTCCCATCAATGTATCAAGATATGTCAAAAAATCGACCAACTGAGGTTGATTACATCAATGGTTATATCTATGAATTAGGTACTAAATATAATTACGAAGCTAAGACCCACGATTTTTTGAGAAATTTGGTTCACTTAGCAGAATTCTCAAAACGGTTTGATGTTGAAGCCTTTGTTAACTCGGTCGTTGCTGATGATAAGCAAACAGTGGCGGAAAGTAATTAGGCGAGTAAATGGTTAGAAAAAAGTTCCACTGCAGATGCTATGAAATCTGTAGTGGAACTTTTCTGTTGATGCGATTATTCAAGAAATCTGTTTGGATCAGAATTTTGGGCACAAAAAAACCAGTGATTTCTCACTGGTTCCGTGAAGAAAGTTAAAATTAACCTTCAACAACGTTAACGTTAGCAGCTTGTGGTCCACGGTCGCTGTCTTCAACGTCAAGAGTAACTTTTTGGCCTTCGTCTAATGACTTGAAGCCGTCCTTTTGGATAGCTGAGAAGTGAACGAATACGTCACCATCGTCAGTAGTAATGAAGCCATAACCTTTATCAGCGTTGAACCATTTAACAGTACCTTGTTTCATAATATATGAAACCTCCTTGCGCATTGCGCGAAATAAAATTTTAATGCATCTAGTCGAACATAATTCAAGGAAGTTATTTCATAAAACTATAAAACAAGTACCTTTACCTTAAAACTCGAAACCTAAATCACATTGACTATAATATACCAATCGGACCGACTAATGTCAATTAATAACGACCATAAATAAATATTTATTTTGGTAATAGGGTTTACATATGGTTTTCTCAGCCAAATAGCCGATAAAAAGCTGACCAAGTAAAAAAGCAAGATCAGAAAACAGCTAAGTTTTCTGTCTCACTTTTGATAAAAATAATTTAAATCAAGTTGTAAATCTTCTGGTTCACTTTATCTGTCCAAAATTCAATTAGTGGACCGGTACAGAAGGCAACGATAAATGTTAAGATTCCGAATGGTCCGCCGACTAAGTAAGCGAGACCCATTACGATGATATCTTGAATGACTCTGACAACTCGGTAACGCAAGTGGGTCCAGCGAGAGATGATTGGTGCGACCCCATCATAAGGAGCAACCCCGACGTTAGCAGTCATGTACATTGAAGCGCCATAAGTGAAGATTATTAGTCCAATGACAGCGTTGATGATTTGAAGGGTTAGACTGTTCGCCGTTCCGAACAGGGATTGGCGAATTGCACTGAACCATTGAATTTCGTAACCAACCAAAACCATGTTGATAACGGTACCGATTCCGATCATATGCCGATCAGAAAACAGGACAAAGATGAAGATAACAAAATTGACCATCAGCTGAAAGTTTCCTAATCCCATGTGGAGTAGTGAACTCCCACCTAGGTTTGCGGAGGTGAATGGGTCCATTCCCATGTTGGCAGCCAGCATAAAGCTTTCTCCCATCGACAATACGAGGACTCCGACAAATGACATTAGTGTTTTATATAAAAGTGCGGTTAATTTGCTTCTTCCATTGGTGTTCATAGCGGTCAGCGCACTCTCCTTTTCGTTATTCAAATTTTCACTCTCTTCCTGGCTACTCGATTTCAATCGTCATTTCAAACGCATTTTCAAGTGTGTTATGAATAGTACAACGATGAATAGTTTCCTCTATAAATTTTTGTTGATCTGGTTTGTTCAGGTTAGTATCACAATCAATTTTGATCAGGGCGCTGACAATCTTAGACGATTTGTCTGGAAATCCCTGTGTCTCACCGGTAACATCGACTTCGAATTTTTGTAGTTCCATGTCTTTGGTATGACGAGCAACTGATTTAGCGCTTACAATTAAACATGCGCCAATTGAAGATAGAAGGTACTCGACTGGGGTTGGACCTTCATCTGTTCCGTGAAATTGCTTTGGTTCGTCGGCAGTAAAACTATGATCCCTAGCCGTATTTAAACTTTGGGCACCATCGGGTTTTAGCGACGAATGAGTGTTAACTGTTGCCATATTCGTTCCCCTTTTTTATAGTTACTATAGTAGTGAGTGTACACTATCTGACCACGAAATGTAAACAGTTTCATTACTAAACGAGAAGGTGAACCCTTGATAAAAACCGTCATATTAGTATCTCACCCCGAAATAAAAAATTCTGCACAACAGCAGTTTTTTAAAACGGTTGCACAAAATGTGACAAACGTTAGGCGTAAAGTTATCGACGACCTTTATGACTATAACAAATTAGATATAGTTACTGAGCAAGATGAACTTAAAAAAGCAGACAGAATAATTTTTCAATTCCCACTTTATTGGTATCAAGCTCCAGGAAGTTTATCCCGTTACATTACGGACGTAATTACTAGGAAGTTTGCAATATCCCAAGAACAATTGAAGGGAAAGGAGTTGGGCGTCGTTGTCAGTATCGGTGACGCTCTTTCTCAGTATCAGGCTGGTGGTAGCGAGCAATTTACGATTTCTGAATTGATGGCGCCATACCGGGCATTTGCTCACAAAGCTCAGATGAAGTTTTTGCCTGTGATGGTTGTTGATCAGTTTGCGTATATGGATGAAAATCAAAAAAGTGACTTGGTTGCCCAGTACTTAATGTATCTTGAGGCTAGAATGCCCCTATCTTTAGAGAGTCGGACAGAATGGTTATTAGATAAACTGACGACAATCGGTTCTGAATCTGCTGACAATAAAAAGGCCACCGATTTGATTGCTAGCGTACTTGAAACTAGGCGAGACCAAATCGATGACCTAAAGGAAAATATTAAGTTAATGAGGGACGAGGAGGAATAAGCATGGAAGATGAGAATCTAGCTTGGCTTTTATCTCAATTAAAAGAATTGGAATCCCAACAGGTCTCGTTTGTTAATAAATCTATTCTCCGTCAGGCTGGGAAGATTGCATCAGAACAGTCAAAACGGATTGAACAGGCTGAAGGAGAGCTTGATGGGCGAATGTGGAATCCTGGCAAGTGGTGATTAGTCCTTTGGAGCCCAGTGATTGATGGGGCCAAACTTGTGGCCAACCATAATCTCATTCTCAATGGCTGTATTGACGAATGACTTGGCAATTTTAATTGCCGATTTAACGTCGTTACCCTTAGCTAGTTCGGCAGCGATACATGCTGATAGACTGTCACCAGTACCGTTAACCCTTGATGTATCATGGTATGGTTCTTCAAGGAAGAATCCCTCACCATCTTCAAGTAAAATGTAATCAACGGAAGTAGTCTGGTTTTCTTGCCGTTGGGGTCCTTTAACCACGACGTTTTTGGCGCCAAGTGAGACGAGCTTTTTAGCTGCGGTGACCATATCATCGCGGCCATCAATATCCATTTCAGCCAGTTTCTGAGCCTCAAAAAAGTTTGGGGTAATTACGGTTGCTAATGGGATCAATTCGTCTCTGAGCGTCTGGTAGGCACTTTGTTCGAGTAATACGTTACCGTGCTTGGTGGTGATAACGGGATCCACGACTAGCGGCCCAAAATCATATTGCTTGTAGTTTTTAACCACGGTGTGAATTAACTCAGAATCAGAGAGCATTCCCGTTTTACTTGCCCTAATCTGATAGTCGTCGGCGAGGGCTTTGAACTCGGTATCTATGAATGATGTAGGTAGGTTAACGGCGTCATGGATTCCGTAACTATTTCCTGCCACGCACGCGGTTAAAACTGATGCACCGTAGACCTTGCGTCTGAAGAATGTGTGCAGGTCTGCTTGCATACCAGCACTTCCGTCACTATCGGAACCTGCAATTGTTAGAGCTTGGGGAAATTCATTTGCCATTATAATCTTCACCTCATGAAATTTTAATTTTGACTCTAAGATACCATAGAATCGCTATTTTTTAGCAAATATTTTTTAATTTGATTTCTGACAATGATTTGTATTATAATAACAAAGTCTATTGGAATTTAGAAAATGTAAAAAGTTTTGTAAGGAGAGGTATTACACTATGCGTATTTGTCATCCAAACGGTGTCCAAGGCCGTCGTCCAATCAACAAGAAGAACGACCAAAAACGTAACAAGCAAATTGCTGATTTACAAAAATTCTTGAAGTCAAAGCCAGCTAAGTAATAGCTCTTTGGCCAGATTGTTTTTAGGCGTCCCTGTGAAGGGGCGCTTTTTGTTTGGAGATGGACAGAAAAATAGTGCTAGTCTTCAAAAAGTAAGCGAATTATTTACAATCAGCTTTAAATACCTTACAGTATAAAATATACAAACTAAATATTTCGACACTAGGGGCGCCCTCGGCTGAGATAGACTTCGTCTGGTCCCTTTGAACCTGTTAAGTTAAGACTTGCGAAGGAAAGTGCCCTGTAAAATTACGAACACCCTTTCATCAAGCTCGACTTAATGAGAGGGTGTTTTTGTGTCGTTTGGAGGAAATTATGCAAAAGTCTAAGTTGAGTGGCCTATTTTTACTCTGGCTTGGGGCGGCAATTTCAATTGCTGAGATTGTCACTGGAACATTAGTAGCCCCTCTGGGAGTTGGTAAGGGAATCACTGCAATTATTCTTGGTCACGTTATTGGTTGTTTCTTATTTCTATTTCCGGCCGGGTACTTGTCTGCAAAGCAAAATCAGACAGCGATTGCTGTCACTGAATCAGTGTTTGGTAAGTGGGGAGTCACTCTGTTTTCTGGGCTAAACGCGATTCAGTTATTAGGTTGGACTGCGGTGATGATTGTTAACGCCCAGCTAGCAATGAACGCTATTTCAAAGAAGGTGTTTAACTATCAGTCAGTTATCGTGATGTCGGTTATTGTTGCTGCTCTGATAGTTGTGTGGTTAATATTTGATCATGAGTGGTTGTTTAAGATAAATAATATTGTTGTGATCTTATTGGCGATTGGAATGCTGATCGTGGTTTGGGCGATTATCAATCATGGGGCTAGCCATACTAGCGTTAATCTGGGAAAGATGACGTTTGGTAGTGCGGTTGAACTTAACGTCACGATGGCTCTCTCGTGGTTGCCGTTGATTGGTGACTATACAAAGCAAAATGGTAATTCTGTAAAGATAAGTTTTGTCAGCGTGGTGGGTTACTTCTTAGGTAGTACCGCAATGTTTTTGATTGGGTTCTTTACCGTCATTGTGTCAGGCCAAACGGACTTTAATGCTGTATTAGCGGCGACGAATGTAGGGATGATTGCTCTGCTAGTTATTGTCTTTTCGACGGTTACCACAACGTTTATGGATGCATACTCGGCGGCCACCAATATCGATAACATTATCAAAAAGGGCCACGTCAATTTGATTGGAATTGGGGTGACCATAGTTGGTCTTGTGATAGCCCTTTTCGTTTCAATGGCATATTATCAAAATTTCTTGTATGCGATTGGGGCCGCCTTTACGCCACTATTTAGTATTTTGTTCGTAAGTATCTTGATTCTTCATAAAAAACTACCAGTATGGTTGAACTTTTGCTGGTGGGTGATTGGATTCTTCGGCTACACTTGGCTCCAACGATTTGATTTTGTTCTCGGAACAACGATTTTACTAGGTGTTATTTTGGCAGTTGCGGTGTGGTTGTCAGGTTTGGTAGTGGGAACAAAGAAGTTAGCTAGCTAGTTGACTGTGAAATAGAAAGTATCAAAAAAAGCAGGGAGTGGAACAGAAGGCATCTTCGGATGCTTCCAGTTATACTTCCTGCCTTTTTATTGTTATTCCTTTGTTGCCAACTTTTCAAATGCCTGGACGTCCTCCTCATTACCAATAATCGTAATGATATCGTTGTCGTGCAATACCGTATCGTTTTTCGCTACAAACGTATCACTATTGTCAGCTCTCGAAACGGCAATTAGCGTTACCCCGTACTTATTGGTTACATCCAGCTCACTCAACGATTTTTCGGCAATATCATCATTCGTCAGTTTTAATTCAGCAACTGACAATGTTCCAGATAGCTTTAAATCACCGATAATCTTTGGATCCATGGTGTGGAGAGCGATTCTTCGGGCCATATCTCGTTCTGGTTGGATGACCTCATCCGCACCAAGTCGCTTGAGAACTTTAGCGTGCCGAGGATTTTCTGCCTTACAGATCACTTTTTTTACGCCAAGCTCCTTACAAATCATCGTTGCCATCACGCTGGCTTCAATATCGGTTGCGATTGCGATAAAGACATTATCAAAGCTACCGATGTCGAGCTGGCGAAGGGCAGTTTCGTTTTGGGCATCCGCCACAACCGCTTGGGTTGCAATGTCCCGACACTGCTCAACGGCTGATTCTTTCTCGTCGATTGCCAAGACATCCTGGCCGTGGTCGATAAGGGTCGTTAAGACGTTACTACCGAACCGGCCAAGGCCAATCACTGCATAATTCTTTTTCATTATTAAATCACCTAACCAATCATTACGTTTTCTTCTGGGTATCTAAACTCATCGTCATTGTTAGTTGAATTCAAAACTGAGTACATAACGGTAAAGATACCAACTCTGCCCATGAACATTAAAACACAGAATATTAGTTTGCCAATTACCGTGAGCTTTGGAATCAATCCAAGGGACAATCCGGTCGTTCCGAATGCGGAGACAACGTCGAAAAATACGTATTCCAGTCCCATATGCCGCGGTACCGATTCGGTAATGAGTAACGCTAAACAGGCAATTACCAATACCACGGTAACCAGAAATCCAAGGGTCAGCGAACGATTGACGTTATCATCTGAGAATCGGCGGCCCATGAAGGTTGCGTCTCGGTGACCACGCAGAATGGACCACACCTTGATCAACAGAATGCCGACAGTAGTTGTTTTAACCCCACCAGCAGTTGAACCAGGAGTTCCCCCGATGAACATTAAGACAACGGTAAATAGGACTCCGGCATCAGAAAATGAATGGTAATCAAAGATATAAAAGCCGGCGGTTCTTGGTGTGACCGAGATAAAGTAGGTGTCGACGATCCGCTGAAAGGTTGTCAAACCGTGCTGGTCAGCAAAGTTTCGTTCGGTTATTAAATAGACGAAGAAACTAATGACTACTAAACCAAGATAGGTGGTTAACGCTAGTTTGGTATGCAATGACAGTCGGTGGTCCTCCTTGTAAAAGAGAATATCCTTCCAAACGATAAAGCCAAGGGAGCCAGCAATGATTAGTAGTGACAACACAATCAGTATGTAGGGATCCGTGGCAAACCTAGTCAGTGAATCATCGTAGAGGTCAAAACCAGCATTACAGAAGGCGCTAATGGAGTGAAAAATACTGAATCCTAATCCCTTCCAAAAACCGTAGCGGGGGTAAAAATCAACGAAAAGTAAGACGGTTCCAAGGGCTTGAATAGCCATTGAAAAGACAACGACTAGTCTAACGATGCCGTAAATATTTGCGGCTGACTGTAGGTTCAGTGATTGCTGAGTCAACAGGGATGTCTTTAAATCAACTTTGCGTCGCAAAAAGATAAACAGGAGAACGGCAAAGGTCATGAAACCCAGTCCCCCAATTTCGACTAGGGATAGGATGACGATTTTACCGAACAAGCTCCAATGAAGGGCAGTGTTAACAACGGTCATTCCCGTGATACAGGTGGCTGAGGTGGCAGTGAAGAATGAGTCTAGGTAGTTGGTAGCGTGCCCTGATTTAGCAGCGACAGGGAGGCTGAGTAGTAATGTACCGATTAAAATAATGACGATAAAACCGAGAGTAAGAATGCGGGGTAGTTCAAGCCGCTTATCGGAATTGATCAAGGGTAAAGCCTCCTTTAGTTTGATGATATATGTAATTTGTTTTATTAACCACAACTACCTACTATTATTACACTCTGCCCAAATATCTCCAACGGAAATAGCGTTTTGAGATATAATTATCATGAATACATTTGAGAGGATACCAACTACTATGTTAATTAAAAATGTCCATATTCAAAACGAAAGTGAAACAAAAGACGTCAAAATCGAAGATGGTAAGTTCGTCAAAATTGCCCCAACAATTGAGGCAAGTGAAAACGAACAGGTGATTGACGCCACCGATAAATTACTATTGCCACCATTCGTTGACCCACATGTTCATTTGGATGCCACAATGACGGCTGGCGACCCCGAATGGAATCAAACCGGTACGTTATTTGACGGCATAAGGATTTGGAGTGAACGAAAAAAGACGCTCACCATTGATGACGTAAAGACGCGGGCAAAGCAAGCAATCAAGACGCAAGTTGCTAACGGAATTCAGTTTGTTAGAAGTCACGTTGATGTTACTGATCCTAACCTAACTGCTTTGAAGGCTTTGATTGAAGTCCGTGAAGAGGTTAAAGATCAAGTTGAGCTTCAGCTGGTTGCCTTTCCCCAGGAAGGAATTTTGTCGTTTCCTAATGGTAAGGAGTTGATGACTGAAGCAGCTGACCTTGGCGTTGACGCGATTGGGGGGATTCCTCACTTTGAGTTTACCCGCGAGTATGCCGTTGAATCATTGAATTTCTTAGTTAAACTCGCTCAACAAAAGAACAAATTAGTCGATGTTCACTGTGATGAAATTGATGATCCTCAGTCACGAAGCTTGGAGACCCTTGCAACTCTGGCGTTAGAAACTGGGATGGGTGATAAAGTTACTGCTAGTCATACCACTGCAATGGGATCATACAACGATGCCTACACATACAAGTTATTTAGATTGTTGAAAATGTCCCATATTAATTTCATCGCTAATCCATTGGTTAACACTAATCTTGGTGGCCGATTTGATACCTACCCTAAACGCCGAGGAATGACCCGCGTTAAGGAATTAAAGGAAGCCGGTATCAATGTTGCGTTTGGTGAGGATGATATCAAGGATCCTTGGTACCCAATGGGAAATGGTAACATGCTTGATGCCCTTCACATGGGACTTCACGTTGGCCACCTAATGGGTTATGACGACATCATGAACTCATACCAATTAGTTACGACTAACGGGGCTGGGGCAATGCATGTGAGCGACCATTACGGAATTGAAGAGGGCAAACCCGCTAACTGTATCATTATGAACAATGATAATTTCTATAATGCGCTTAATGAGCGGTCAGAAATTCTGTATTCGATTCATAATGGTGAGGTGTTGGTCGAAACAACGCCTAAAAAAGTAACTAATAACTTTAAAGGTTAGATAAATGGTTCTTCGGCAACTGTTGTTGGCCAATTATTTTTGGAAGTTCTAATCACTTTACGATTGGGACTTCTTTTTTTGTGAAAGCATTCCGAAACATATATGAATATAATTATTTTTTTGAAAAGTTATGATAGACTCAGTTTTGTGTATGCATAAAATTATGATTGGAGAACTACACACGATTATGATTCTACTTTATATTATCATTGCTCTCCTGGCTGCACTGGCGGGGGCTTTGGCTCAGGCAGGATTCAAGTGGCATCAACTAACAATGAAAAAATATTATCGATTTTTAGTATTAACAAGCATTATTTGTATCGTCATGTATTTGATTAATCTGCAAGTCTTTTAAGTGTTACTTAAGTACATATAAATTATAGAAAAAATAAGGGAGTGGGAGTGGGTCAGAAAGCATACGAAGATGCTTTCGTCGTCCCACCCCCGCAAAACCAACAGTAACTGAGATTCATGAATAATGGGTCTCAGTCCTGATGGTTACTGCGTGTGGCAAGTATTTGGATAAAAGCAAAAATGCCACGATGATTTTAATGAAAATTATCGTGGCATTTTTTCAATGTGTTCAGTTACGTCCCAGCCTCCCGCTCCTTTTCGTCATTTATTTATTACCATTAGCAATTACTTCGTTGATTGCTCCCATTGCTCCACTATAATACATTGAACCAAATTTCATCAGGTGAAGCATCAAGTAATACATGCGGTAGAATACAATTCGTTCGTTTGCTCCTGGATCCAGCGGGTAAGCTGCGTTGTACGCGGCGTAAAAGTCCGGCTCAAAGCCACCAAATACGGTTGTCACTCCTAAGTCAAATTCACGGTCGCCGTAGAATGCTGACGGATCGATCAATGCTGGTTTTCCTTCATCGGTGAACATATAATTGCCACCCCATAAATCACCATGCAAAAGTGATGGGACACTTTCATGATTTGCTAAAGTTGCAAGGATGATTTCACGAGCCCGCTCATACTTTTTAACGTCTGCTTCCTGCCAAAGTCCTTTTTTGACGATGGTATTCTTCAGGAGGTCAAGTCGGCGATTCACAAAAAGTTCACTCCACGAATCAACCCATGAATTATCAAACGTGAGATCATTGCCAATTGACGGGTAGTCAAAGCCAAATTTTCCGTTCTTACTTTGGTATTTATGTAGTTTTGCTACCAAGTCACCGAGATTAGTCTGGCTCCCACGACCGGCCTCAAGATACGTAATCAGGAGATAAGCATCACCGTTGATTTGACCATTATCTAAAACTCGTGGGGCAAAGATGCCAGCCTTTTCAAACTCTTTCAAACCGGCAATTTCACCAATGTAGAAATCGGCCTCTCGGTCTGGTTGTGTCAATAGAAATAGAGTGTCATCTGTGGTTGTGATTCGGTAGGCGTTATTAACGTCGCCACCACCAACTGGCGTTACTTGGGTAATATTATTTACTGGTAGTTGATCAAGCCAATCTTTATCCATAAAAGTCACCTCTTAATTTCATTGTAGGAGAGTTGAGGGCGAATTTCAAAAACTGGGTGCAGATAAAAAGAAACAAGAGCTCAGCTGACGGAGTCTTGTTTTCTTGGATGAAACTATTTATTTACTCTCTGCTTTTTCTTTTGCGGCTTTACGCTTGCGAGACCGTTCCCTGAGGATATCTTTAAGTCCGTTAATGTCCTCTTCGTGCTTTGCTTTCCACTGCTTATAGGAAGAACTGGAGTCGGTGTCTCCCGGTTTTAAGCCAGTATCAAGCCAGAATAGTGCCTCGGTCAAACTTGAAAAGTTATGCATCCAAAGAGTCTGACCGTTTTCAGAATCGAACGCAACGTACGAACGGGCATGCCGTTGCAAGAATGTGTGCTTTCTAATTTTGAAAGCCTCGCGCTTCCTAGTCAACCGATAGTCAGGTAGTATATACTTACCTTGACGTTTTAATTGGGGAAAGCGTTCGTTGATTTGATCTGAGCGGTCTTTAAGTAGTGCCTTTGCTTCTTCAACACTTATGAGTGTGGCGTCTATTTGGGTCATGTCGGTTTGCCCCCTTTATTAACATTTTCGCATAGTTTAATCTAATTGAAAAGTAGATGTAAATATTATAATTGATTTTTTTAAAAAATATGGTAGGAAACTACTGAGTAGCAGGTGATATTCATTAAATATTATGCAATAAAGGAAGGTATTAAACCAGGAATTTATACCTCGTGGGATGAAGCTAAAAAGCAAGTCAATGGTTATTCTGGCGCGGTTTATAGGAGCTTCAAAACTGAGGCTGAGGCCCGTGAGTTTATGGGTCATTCAGACAGTTCCAAACAATCTTCCAAAAAAATTGAAAAAAATCAGCCACTTTCTGAAATAATTGTTTACACAGATGGTGGATCACGAAATCATGGCAACGTTGCTGGTGGTCACGTGAAATCAAATGATAAGGCAGCGTGGGCATATTTGATTGTGATGCCTGATAAAAAGGTATCTAAATCGGGCGGTGAGTACGGGGCAACTAATAACCGAATGGAAATCATGGCACTGATCAAAGCCTTACAATATTTGGATGAAAACGGTAAAAATCATGATGATATTTACATTGTTTCTGATTCCAAGTACGTTCTTGATGCAATCCAGAAGGGATGGCTGCGTGGTTGGAAGATGAAGGGATTCACTCGTGGTAAAAACGAACCCCTTAAGAACCGCGAGTTGTGGATAGAGGTTGATCGACTCCTTGGTGAGTTTTCATCGTTACATTATAGTTGGACAAAGGGTCATGCTAGTAATGAAGGCAACGTCTTTGTTGATGAACTGCTTAACAAGCAGATGAACAAGATGAAGGGCAAGAAGGGGCAAACTTCAAAGGTTGAAACCTCATTTGATGAAAATGAAATAACCAAGCCGAAGCCCAAACCAAAAGCTAGACCGAAAGTGACACAATCAAAGAAACCGGTTCAGTCGCAACAGCCTAAAAAGTTGAATGCAAATAACAGTCCTAAGGTGCGACAGTCGGTGGATGCCATTAAGGAAAACCTACGGAAGATGGGGCTATTGGATGACGGTGAGTAGGGAGCGGTACAAGGAGCACTACAGAAATCTTTGATTTCGTCTTAGTGCCCCCGCACAACCAACAGTAACTGAGGGCCATTAATAATGGTCCTCAGTTACTGTTGGTTACAGCGTGTAGCAAATATTGGGATGAAAGCAAAGCGCAGTGATAATTTCAGAAAATGAAATTACCGCCGCGTTTTTTCAGTTATCAATAATGTTCTCGTTATCCCGTGGTAATCCTGGATGGCCTCACTAATTACCTTTTATTTGCACTATGATACCTACGATCAACTTCCTTACTCCAGAATCCACCTGAAAGCTGAACTGGTTCCTGCACCATCACAAACGCGTCTGGTGATAGGTTTTTGATTTGTTCCATCAGGCGACGGTCAGCCTTTCTTGGAGCCAAGATACTCAATACTAACCGGGCACCTGCACGGCCTTCAGCTCGACTGACGGTAACTCCATATCCTAGTTCACGAAGTCGTTCTGGGAGTTCTTCGTTATGTTCGTGAATTGGGTTGGTTGGATCAATTTGAACGGTAACTTGAAAGTTTACGTAACCTAAAGCAATTTTATCCTCAATGACAATCCCGGCGTAAATTCCGACCCCAAAACCAATTGCATATGCCGCTATGTTAAGCGGACTATCAATGTGTTGTAGGGCGATAGCTAAGGCCATAACGTAAATAAACTCTTCGACAACTGCGACTAACGGGGCAAGAAATTGGTGTCCCTTTACGACCAACATAGTTCTAAAAGTATTGATGGAAATGTAGAGCGCGTTTAAGACAAAAATAGTAATGGCTAATTGCATGTGAATCCTCCTAGAAATTTATATTGTGAATCATAGACGTTGATATAATAGCAACAATCACAAGCGCAATTGACAGGAAGCGTTTTAAAAGGTATTCTATCATTTGTAAAAATGAAAGTAAGGATTGCTGCCTTAATGAATACAGAATTAGTTCCATACTTAACATTTGAAAATACAAAGTCAGCATTGGAATACTATGAGCGCGTATTTGGTGCGGATAGTATTAGTCGAGAGTCACCAACTGCTAAACAAGCAGCTGATATGGCTCTCAACGCTGATGTCGATCTTGACGAACTAACCCTCCAAGGATCATTCAAGATTTTAGGGAAGGAATTCATGTGCGCCGATAGTTTTCTCGGTAAGCCTGTGATTTCTTCACTGATTTCATTGATGTTCAGAGTTGATATGAGCTCTGATGAAGCTAGTGACCTTGAAAGTTTGTATAAACGGGTTGTTGGTTCGGAAGAAGTCAAAGTAATCGTTTCTTACGAAAAGAAATCAAGTGGTAATAAGTACGGTCAGATTGTTGATAAGTACGGAATTACTTGGATCTTCAATGCTGTTAAGTAACATTGTTGCCATGGGAGTTGGGCGTTGCTCAGCTCTTTTTTTATTGGCTAAACCTTATCATTCCAGTCAAAAACCAAATTCATGATATTATTAGTTTAAAAGCTTTAGGGGGGATATTATGAACTCATTTTCTAAAATTAAGGGCTGGTGTTTTGATCTTCACGGCGTAATTGCTGATTCTTGGCTGTATCATGAGATGGCATGGCACCAAATTGCCGATAAGGTAGGGGTGACATGGACTGCCGATTTAGCTGAACAGCTTAAAGGGCGGGACCGGATGGATTCTCTGACTACCATTTTGGCATCTGGCCAAGCCGAAAATCAATTTTCCGATTCAGAGAAGCAACAGCTAGCTAACGAAAAGAATGATTTATACCTTCAAATGCTTGAGCGAATGAATCCCAGCGATATATTACCGGGAGTGGCGGACTTTTTAGCAGATTTAAAACGAAATGAGTATAAGATGATCATTGCTTCTGCTAGCCAGAACGCTCCGTTGGAAATTAAAAAGCTCCAACTTGAGTCGTACTTTGACCAAATTGTTGATGTTACTAAGCTTAAGCACAATAAGCCGGCCCCAGATGTGTTTCAAAAAGCAGCTGAAATGCTTAACCTTGATGTTACTGAGTGCATTGGATTGGATGATGGCATCGTTGGGGTGCAGTCAATCAATGCAGCTGGGATGTACTCAGTTGGAGTCGGAGATGCCAAAGTTCTTCACGAAGCCAATCAGATTATTCCAAGCACGAGTGAATTGACTCTGGAGAGAATCAAAGAGCAGTTTTAAAGTCTGTTGTTAAGGTAATCCTTTAAAACGACTGCTTGATTATGAGTCTCATCTTTAGCTCCAAACAAAAGAATGACGTTTTGGGTTTTTAGTTGGTCAGTAACCAATTCGACGAATTTATCGGTTGCTTCATTCGCATCAAGTTCAGCCTTGTACTTATCTGTAAAATCGGGGAATTTTTCCGGTTCGTGGTTGAACCAAGACCGAAGTTCTTTCGATGGGGCGATTTCTTTTTCCCAGAGATCTAGTTTTGCATTAACCTTAGATATACCACGAGGCCACAGCCGATCTACTAAAATTCGGTATCCTGACATATCTTGGGGCTTTTGATAAATTCTCTCTAATTTTAATTCCATTGTTATTACCTCCAATTTTTGATGAAAGGGAGCTTTCCCATTGGTAATTCATAACTTTTATGATAGTTCTACAACGGATGACTTGGCAAAGCAAATGCTCGGAACATTGCTAACCTATGAGTCACCGAAAGGATTGGTTGGTGGTCGAATCGTTGAGGCTGAGGCATACATGGGAACGCCTGATTCTGCTGCCCACGCATTTGGTGGCAAGCGAACAGCTTCAAACGAGCCACTTTATGGTCCTCCAGGGACAGTATATATCTATTCTATTCATGGGCGTTACCTTCTGGACGTCGCTGCTCAAGCAAAGGATGAACCCCAGGGGATTTTGATTAGAGCTATTCAACCGACGATTGGCTACGAAATAATGCTTGAGAATAGAAAAAAGCCCGGAGCAAATCTCACCAACGGTCCTGGAAAGTTGATGGAAGCTCTCGGGATTTCGGATAAAAAAATGAACTTTGAGATAATTGGTGATGGTAAGCTGAAAATCGATTTGAATAATCGCCTTATTCCCCGGCGAATCAAAGCATCTAATCGAATTGGGGTTGAAAATCAGGGAGATTGGGCGACTAAACCACTTCGGTTTTACGTTGCCGGCAATCCTTATGTTTCAATGATTAAACGCTCGGAAGCAAATATTGATAACTTTGGTTGGCACTAATTATTTTCGTGGGCAACCTTAGCAGAGACGGCACTAACAATGGCACCGACAACATCGTCGATGAACGTGTTAGAAACGCCGTCTTTTTCTTCGTCTAATTTTTTGATAACGCCAGTTTTGTCACGATCAATGTAACCGTAGTTGGTGATACCAATCGTTCCATAAATGTTGGCAATATTAAGGGCAATTCCCTCATCAACACCGAAAACACCAGAGTCATTCATCACGATACTTTGAAGGGGCTCTTTTAACTTACCCTCAGTGGCGAGGCGGTCTAGCTCAAGACCGACCATGGCGTTGTTGAGTACTTCTCGTTTATGGAGGACATCGGTAGTGGCTTTACGAACTCGTTCCATTTGAAGGTTTGGAAAGAAAACTCGCTGAAGATCATAAGCCATACTAGATATCATTTCTGGTGTAATCCCTTTTGAATCAAGAGTTTTAATAACAAAATTGTATGCAGCAGTGTCTGGGTACTTAAAGTCTTTATTATTCATTGTGGTTCCTCCCTAGAAAAATATGTACCGGAAAGTAAGACCCTTCCGTTTAACACCCTAAATATAAGCATAGACCGAACGACTACTCTCAACAAGGAGAATAACGACCCGGTCTATTTCTTTTTGAAAATTATAGTTGGTACTTTTTATCGATTTCGTCTCCTTGAGAAGTCAAAATCTTAGGACCATCCTTGGTGATAGCGATGGTATGTTCGAATTGTGATGACAAACTACCATCAGATGATACGTAGTAAGTCCAGTCATCTTTTTTATCTAACCGGTCCTTGATTTCCCAAGTTCCAGTATTCACCATTGGTTCAATGGTAATTGTCATACCTTCCTTGAGACGAAGGCCGTGGCCAGCTTTACCATAGGCAGGAACACTTGGTTCTTCGTGCATGGTTGGTTGAATACCGTGACCGATAAGCTCACGAACGTCACCATAACCGTGTTCGTCTTCAACGTATTTTTGAATGGCGGCACCAATATCACCAATTCGGTTACCAATGACAGCTTGGTCAATTCCAAGGTATAGTGACTTCTTAGTGACATCAATCAGCTTTTGGGCTTCGTCACTAATTTTACCAACTGGGTATGTCCAGCAAGAGTCGCTTTCAAAACCGTCAAGATTTACGGTAAGGTCAACTTTGACGATGTCGCCTTCTTTGAGCTTAAGGCCCTTACGGGGAATTCCATGGGCAACTTCGTCATTGATCGAGACACAAGTGCCATATTTGTAGCCTTCAAAGCCAAGCTCTGATGGGGTAGCACCGTGGTCTGCGATGTACTTACGAGCAAAACTTTCGATTTCCCAAGTATCAAGTCCTGGTTTGATAATGTCGCGAAGGCCCTTGTGAACACCAGCAAGAACTGCGCCTGATTCAGCCATCTTTTCAATTTCACGTTCTGATTTTAAAGTTATCAATTGTTATACTTCCTTATAAAGATTGTGTGCAATAAAAAAAGGTTAATCTATATTAACCAATTTAACTCATTTCGTCAATTATTCCCTTTTGCAAGGCTTCCAAAATCAACTTGACTTCCGTCATCTTGGAATCGACAAGGTACTGCATTGTTTGGTCATTTTTATCTTTTGCTTCATCAAGTTGTTCGTTTAGGAACTGAAGTTGATCATGCAAGTATTCAGTTAGCTTCATATTCTGTCACCTCACAAATCCCCATTTATTATATTATATCTCAATTGGTAGTAGTTTACATTAAACATTCATATTTAACGGAATAATCCGACTGGAGAAATTCTAGATAAATTAGTTTTCCGTTTTACTGACTTAATTCCGAAACTTGGTCTCTCTAGATAATAAAAAATTTTCACAAGTACTGAATCCTAGCTTGAAATCGCTACCTTCTCACAAACTACAACGTTCGGTAATAACTCAAAAACTAATTATTTATTCATTAAAATGGCAAGAAAATGAAAATTAACTTAAAATTTAAGCCAAAATAGTCTACAATGTTATTAATTCCAAATAACAATGAAGGAGATTATCTCATGGTACAAGAAAAGATCGATACCCCAGCGTTATACGTCAACACAGACAGAGGGGTTGCAGTTCTTGACTACAGCAACAAATTTGTCAAAAATGTTTTTCAGCTCGTTAACAGCAAAGAACTTGCCGACGTAGTTGATGTTTATCTCAGCGATGCTTCATATCACAAAAAGCCTTCTAAGTTCAACGATGTTTCAGTTGAAGAATACTTGGACACCATCAAAAAAATCGTTGTTGATGAACAAGACAAAATCAAGTACGACGCCAAGGATGTTTTGAACAGTATTGAGGATTTGTACTCTTTCTACCGTTCACTTCTACGGGTCGCAACCATCAACAAGCATCAAAACGACATTGTTGCTAATAATTTCATGGATATTGATAATCACTTCAACGAATTAGTTCTTGAACTCTACCGAGTGGTTGAAGAAAAACTTCAAGGACATGTTAACCACATTTATCGTCAGGTTAACGCCGGCACGAACGCTTGTATTTTAACGCAAAGTGTTAACTGGCCAGTTCCTGAAAAGTACAACAAGCTTAAGGATATTCGCTTTGTTGATACTTTGATGGTCCGCCCACCAATGATGGTTCACACAAAGAGTAACAAACGGGAAGGTGTCTTCTCAGAAACTAAACAAAACCCAATCGAAAACTTCACCGGTGATCGTGATAGCTGGTACTGTTACCCAGCTTGGGTTGGTGAAAGTTTGGCTTACATCTACTTCCACCGCGACTACTTCTCAAACGGTTTAGCTCTTGGAAACTTGTTTGAATTAGCTGACATCGAAGCTATTAAGGACAGAAAGCCTGACTTATTGTTGATGTTTGGTACTGCTGGTTCAGAATCAGATACTGACGATAACTGTCACTACTTCCACGATGACGAAAATGACATGTACGTTGGTCAAGTGCCATACAACGACAAGACTACCTACTTCGGTTACATGAAGAAGATGATGTTGACATTGCACAACTTGAGCATGATCAACAAGCACAAGTTGCCAATCCATGGTTCAATGGTTAAAATCACCTTCTCAAACGGTAAGACTAAGTCAGTTGTCTTCTTTGGTGATAGTGGTGCCGGGAAGTCTGAATCAATCGAAGCATTGCAAGAAATTGCTGACGATAAGATTCTTAACATTGAAACCATCTTTGATGATATGGGTAGTTTCACCCTTACCGGTGATGACCAAGCAATCTACGCTCAAGGAACTGAAACTGGTGCCTTCGTTCGTTTGGATGATTTGAGCTCAGAAGTTGCCTTCTCAAATATGGATCGTGGTATCTACATGAACCCAGAATTATCAAACGCTCGTTGTATTATTCCTGCAAACGAGTATCCAGAAATTATTAAGCACCACCACGTTGATATGTGGTTGTACGCTAATAACTACGATAAGGAAATCGGAGTTCACCAATTTGAGGACGAAGATTCAGCTAAGGCTGTGTTCGTTGCGGGTAAGCGGAAAGCACTTGGAACAACTGATGAAGTTGGAATGAGTACAACGTTCTTTGCTAACCCATTTGGCCCAGTTCAACGCCAAGCAGATACCCAAGTGATTATTGATGAAGTGTTCTCAGCATTGTTCAAGAAGGGAACATTTGTTGGAGAAATCTTTACTCACCTTGGTTATGATAAGAAGAAGTCAAGCTTGAATGAATCAGCTCGTCAGTTGTTGGATTTGTTGATGAATAGCTAGAGAGTGCGAACCCTTTCGGGAGTCGCCGAGTATTATAGGAATAACGGTAGTTACAAGTGGTTTGCTTGTAGCTGCCGTTATTTTTATAAACGGAAGCGACTGAAAGGGTGAGCACGTTTTAGATGTGTGGCAGGCGAGCTTCTGTAGGCGGAGGGAATTGAAACTCCGAGCACGTTTTGGCTGTGTGGCAGACGAGATAAACGGAAGCGACTGTAATAGTTTTAACGTAGCCATTCTTAGTAATACCTATGGAACGCCATGGACACAGCTTTGAGCTTTTAAAAACCAAAATCTCAAAGACTGGTCTTGTAGTAAGCCATAAATGGCTAACTACAACGACATGGCTGATAGGTATTACTTTTTAATGGCTACTCCATTAAAACTGAAAAATTATCTTTCAGTTATGTGACAACCAAGTTCAACATCGTGGCCATTTCTTAGCAATCTACAATTTCTATAGATTGCTGAATTATCAAAAAATAGCATTCCGAACTTCACTTGCTCTTTTTCCATAACATTCACATTTCTTTTATTTTATCTTCCTTACATTCCTGCACATTCCTTGAAAATCCACTAGATTGCTAGTACGATTACGGTATTCAGAAGACCAGGGGGAAAAATATATGTTAATTCATCGTCTTCACGTCAAATCAGCCATTCTCTTATCCGTTGCCGGGGTGCTTTCATTCGCACCACTCGCACCAGTTGTCGCTGACGCTGCTAGCGTTACCCCGACTAAGTCTATGCTGACAAAAAACAAAGCCTATTATAAAAAGCATGCCAAAACGCTGATCAAAAAATATAAGCTTGATAGATCATCAATGACTGCCATCTCAAAAAATGGAACCGCACGCGTTTACGTTAAAAATGGTAGTTCAGAACTTCGCTCCAGTCTAAAGATGGCGATTCAATATTGGAATCAAAAGTTAGGTAAGAACGTTCTTAAAATGGGAACTAAGAAGAACCACACGTTGACATTCTCTGTTTCAAAACAAAAAGCTACCGCATCTGATGAAAGTGATGCTTGGTGGGCACCTGATACAAAACAGATGCAGGTTCGGTATTCATTCTATGTAAACACACCAAGTGACGCAGCAACTCAAATTCTTCAGAATAGTATGAAGACTAAGATTACTGATGCTAACGCTAAGATTGCAACTTACCGCCAATCGTTGGATCCTAATGATCCTCAGATTGAGACTAAGGTTGCGGCTTACCGTAAACAAGTAATTGCTCAAGTTCAGTCTGATTTAACCGCTGAGAAGAATGATATTGCTGCCAATAAGTTGGGCTATAAGGCAAGAAAGTTTGAATACGCTAATACTTTGACCCATGAATTTGGTCATGCTCTTGGCTTAAACCATTCACCAAACAAAAATGATGCAATGTACTATGCTAGTGAAACACCAGCAATCTTTGATTACAGTAAACTAAAGGCCAGCACCAATGGATTTAACCCATTGACTAAGACGGACGTCTATCGAGCAAAATTAAGTTTGAAAATTTTCCAAGCGCTTAAATGACATAAGCATGACTACAGAAGCCAATTCATTAAATGAGTTGGCTTTTTTATAATGTGGTATTGTGAAAAAATATTTTTATGATGTAAATATTTTGTTACGGTGATTATAAATATTATAATGATGAGGTAATGAATTGTATTGGGGGGATGCTATACAATGTACAATGATTTGCTAGTTAGCATGCTTGGATTTTTTACATATGTCTTGCTAGCTTGATATTTATCAAAAAGGGGGATGAATATTAGTTATTTATATAAATGGTCAAAAAAATTAGATAGGGGACTTAAAAATGAAGATTAAAAAGCTAATAGTTCTTTTGGGTGTAATGCTTGGAACGCTATTTATTGGATTAAATGTGCATGCCGATGCACCGAAGGTTGGATCATGGGGATATGCATCATCTGCTGATGCACCTGAATTTGCAAATGGTGATACCATAAAATTACCAGATTCAGGAAGTGCTAATTTTCCTAACCAGTCGGACCCTCTTTTTGTTTGGGCAAAAGACTTTAAGGCTGGTAAAGGATATTATGTATCCAGTGATGATAGGAAGTATATTGATACTGCAAACTCTGATATTGATGTAACTGGAATGACCCAGAACTTGTTATCGTTCAACGATAGTCCGGATTTATCAAATGGTAAAATTATAACATTCTACTATGGGGTACCGAATCACCCAGAATCTGCTGACTTTCATGTGAATTTTCAATTTGGAAATCCAGTTTCCAAACCATCATTTCAATACGCTGCCCTCAAAACGAATCTTGAAGCAACAAATTTTGATGGTCAAACAGGCCTAGATGCAAATCACCCGATTGTTTTTTCAAATGATGAATATATCGGTGAATGGGGACAAACTAAAGTCATTGCTAATAATGCACCAAGTGGAAAGTTTGTTGCTGCTAAGGATAGCGAAGATAAAGTTAGGGTTGATTCAAATGGTTCGATTATTCCAATCGTTCCAAGTCAGAATCCTGCCAAAGGAACCGTTATCCATATTCAATACGTCAAAGATGGAACCAACGAAGTCGTACAAAACTTTTACTTCCAATATGGCGTTCCGGATAAGAATGTCACACTTAATAATCCTAACCAAGGTGTCTATGAATATGTTCACGGCCAACAGGGTGTTGATTTAACGAAGCTATTTGGAGTTAAAGATCCAACCGATGCCAAATATTACTACAAGGACAACAATGGCCATGAAGTTGAATTAACAAACGAAGGATTAAAGAATCTACCAATTTCAAGTACTCCATACACAATTACAATTAAAAAGGATGGATACAAACCAACCGATGTTAAACTATTGGTTTCAAGTAAGAGTACAACTGTTATTAATAACAATGGTAGTTCAACATCATCACAACCAAACACTTCAGGCAGTAACACGGTCACAACTAACTCTGGCCAAACAATAACAATTGCTAATAATATCGGGGTTAAGGGTGAGGCTGTTTACGCTATTAAGCCAATCTACTTGTACAAGAATGCATCATTCAAGAAATCTGAACGAATTGCATCTTATCCAAAACAAAAGAGAGTTAACCGCCCAATGTTTGTGGTAGTTGGATATGAACGGGTTAATGGTAAGCTTCGTTATCAAGTTAAGGATGTAAATCATTCAAAGAAGACGGCTGGTAAGACTGGATACATTACTGCAAGTACAAAGTATGTTCTTCCCGTTTATTACAGCTCACTTCCAAAATCAAAAACTGTTACGGTAATTTCTAAGCGTGGAGTATACTCATACACAAACAAGAATCTTACTGGCAAGAGTAAACACTACAAAAAGGGAACTCACCTTAAAGTTAAAGCAATTGTAAAGCATAATTTAACTACTCGTTATCAATTGAGTAATGGTAAATTTATCACTGCTAACAAGAAGCTTGTTATTCAAGGTAACTATTAATTTACCAAAGTCGTTGAGAAATCAACGACTTTTTTATATAAAAATGGTGCTACCAAATCAGTTTGTGATTTAGTGGCACCATTTGTTTTGTCAATTAATTGGGCTTACCAAATATTCACTCTCTTCTCCTCCGGCAAGAACATTCCATCGCCTTCCTTTACCCCAAACGTTGAGTAAAAGTCAGCTAAGTTCTTAACCTGCACGTTTGCTCTCAGTTCGTGAGGTGCGTGGACGTCAATGTTAAGGAGTAACTGTTCGTATTCGGTGGTTGCTTTCATTCGCCAGATCCGACTCCAGTTGATGAAGAATGCCTTGAGATCAACGTCATCTTCTCGTTTGGCAGCTTCGTTGGCACAGCTTAAACCGCCACCATCAGCAATGTTTTCTGAAACGGTCAGCTTACCATTAACTTTCTGCCCAGCAAATGGGAGACCATCGAATTCGGCAATCATATCATCAGCTAGTTTGGTGAAGTGCTCATGATCTTCATCAGTCCACCAGTTATTTAAGTTACCATGTTCATCAAATAGGGAACCATTGTTATCAAACGCATGTGAGATTTCGTGGGCAATAACTGCTCCGATACCACCAAAGTTTTCGCTAGATGATTGGTCCAAACTATAGAACGGTGCCTGAAGAATTGCGGCTGGGAACACGATTTGGTTCTTTGAAGGATCGTAGTATGCGTTAACTGTATTGGCACTCATGTACCAGCGACTACGGTCAACTGGTTTGCCAAGCTCGGAGAAGTGGAATTCACGGGCAACTCGGCCAAATTGGTCTGAATTGCTAAATACTGTTCCACCTTCGCTTTGATCAGTAACCTTGAACTTGTACTCGATTTCAGCGATTTTTTCAGGATAACCAACGTGTAACTCAAGGGTATTCAGTTTGACTACCGCCTTTTCACGAGTGGCCTTACTTAACCAGTCATTATTTTCGAGGCGACCTTTGTAGACGTCAATCATACTCTTAACCATATTTTCAACGTCGTGCTTAGCTTTCTCGCCAAAATATTTCTTGCCGTAGTAATCACCAACGGTTTGACCGAAAGTTCCGGATGCAAGGTAAAATGCAGACTTCTTTTGTGGGGTTGCAGTTTTTCTTCCTGATAAAACCCGGCCATAGGTTGACGCTGTCTGCCGGAATTCTTCAGATAGTAATGGCGCAGCTGAGTACACGAAATTAGCCAAAATCCAGTTCTTAAGGTCGTGGAAACTATCTTCAGTGACAATTTCATTGAACTTCTCGAAGAACTTAGGTTGACCAACAATAACCTGATCGGGTAAGAATCCAAACAAGTCCTTTGTGTAACCAGTCAAGTCGATGAGGTTACTTGAACTTGCAAACTCGGTGAACTTTTGAGGATTATACATCTTACTGTAATCAGCTAATTCTTCTGATGACTTAACGTTCGGTGCCAGCAAGGCATCGAACTTCTTTGCTGACTCAACGATTTCGTTAGCGTCACTTTCTGAGTAATCAGCCAAGACTAATAATTCGGCCATTGTTTTTGTCAAAATTGGCATTAATTGGTCGTAGGCAGGATTATTGTTTTCATAGTACGTTCTATCAGGCAGGAATAGGGATGGTGCGTCTGCCGTTAGCGCATTGATCTTGGTGTTTTTCATGTCGGGCTCAACCGAGTAGTTGAATGGAAGCGGCATTCCTTCCAGTGTCCAATCTTTCAAGTTGGCGTTTAGGTCGTCAAAACTCGAGAGCTTTTCGATTTGGTCAAGATAAGGCTTGATTGGAGCAGCCCCATCTGCATCGCGCTTATCAAAGTTTTGGGTCATCTTATAAAACTTCAAGAATTCAGTAAATGGCTCGTTGAATTTTTGGTCAGGGTCGGCTAAAAACTTGTCAAAGTCACCCATTAGCTGCTTTTCAACGTTATCGTGAAGGTCCATAAAACCACCTGTAGATGAATGATCATCAGGGATAACGGCGGTCTTTTGCCACGCTCCGTTAACTGCTTGGTATAAGTCGTCCTTGATGAGTGATTCATTGACAACGTCTTGTTGTTCGTTTGCCATAAAAGTAAATCCTCCTTGTGATAGTTGATAAAAGTAAGTATAGTTCATGGCAAACTGATTTTAAAGGTTAAAATTTGATGAGTAAATTCTTTTGGTTCACTTAATAATGGCAAAAGGGTATTATTAAGGTATTAAAATGGGTAAAGGAGTTAGACCAGATGAAGTGTTCTGAAACGAGAAGTATTCATGAAAGTTACATATTTCCCGCGGATTTGAATAACAATAGCATCCAGTTTGGCGGGAGGACCCTAGAAATTCTTGATGCAACGGCGGGGTTATCGATTATCAAATTTGTACCGGGACTTAAGTTCGTCACGGCATCATACGATCACGTTCACTTTTTCTCACCGATTAGGACGGATGATATCGTTGAATGTGTTTGCTACGTGACGGGAGTTAGGAAGCGAGCAATTGAAGTCTTTTGCAAGTTTGTGGCGATGGATAAAATGACTAAGGAAAAACGCGTTTGTTTTTTGTGCTTCACTACGTTGATGGTTACGGAGGAATTACCCGAAACGGGGTTGCCTAGTATTGAACCAGAAAGCGATGAGGAGAAGTACCTGGTTGCCACTTTTCCTGAGCGAAGTGAACGACGGCGGTCAGAATTGCAAGAAAGTAAGGATGTTCTGGCTAATTTATCGCTGGACTGATTTCTTAGTGGTTCAATATGAAAATGGTAGAATTTAATTAAAAAGTTGGGTGTCTGGAGGGATAGATTATGTACGAAAATATTTTAGTTCCAGTTGATGGTAGTGATAATTCAAAGTTGGCGGTGAAGGAAGCTCTTAAGCTAGCCAAGATGTTCAAAGCTAAATTGCAAATTGTTTCAGTCGCAACTGACCAACGCTACGTTCAGTATGGCGTCACTTTAGGTCAGGATGTGATGGAATCATTCCAAAAGCGAGCAGCTGATATTTTAGCTGAAGCCAAAAAGATGGCCGATGATGCTGGAGTCGAAGCGGAAACGCACTTTGTGATTGGTATTCCTAAGATTCAAATTTCGGAAAAATTACCGGAAAAGTATGATATCTCTCTGACGGTAATTGGTAAATCAGGGGTCAATGGGTTATCTCGAGCATTCCTGGGATCTACTACAGAGTATGTTGTTCGGCATTCAAAAAACAATGTGCTGGTGGTGGATGAGAATACCAATAAGTAAAAGCTGATTAACGAAGCGGCAGCCCCATAAATGGGGCGCTGCTTTTTTTAATAGGCTGAATTAGTTTTATAATATCCTAATAAATAGCCCTTGCCCCATGGTGTAAAATAGTAATGATTACACTAAACGAAAAGAGATTCTGATGAAAAAACAGCTAACCTCCAAAATGACCTGGCTTCAGGTCGGCCTAGCAATCCTTTCCTGCCTCGTTGCCGTCCTAGTTACCAGTCATAACGACCAGTTTTACGATAATCCGATTTATAAAGTAACTGCGGTGACGAATGGCAAACCTAATAAGGTTACTGATGAGTTTGAAAACGAAGATCACCAAACTGAGCAGAAACTCCAAGGATACATAACTAACGGTAAGCATAAGAACCAACGGCTTTCGATTGATAATACCTATTCGGATTCTAATGCGATGGACCATAAGCTAAAAGTTGGGGATAAGGTGTTTATAACTTTTCATAATAAGCATAGTGCAACGGTTAAGGACTTGAAACGGGACGTCCCGGTTGTTTTCTTGATTGCACTCGCGATTAGTCTGTTGTGTGTGCTACTTAAGTTCCAAGGATTAACTGTTGTTGGTAGCATTATCGTCAATACGGTATTGTTTTTCTGCGCGATTAAAATAAACAATGATCATAATGGCGCCCACGTTATTTTGAACTTCGCCGTCCTGTCGCTGATTTTTTGTGTTATCACACTATGGATGGTTATGGGGTGGAATAAAAAAATGCTGGTTGCCCTTACCTCTGTGGTAGGTTCAACGGTGGGAACGATTTTGATAATGCTGGTTGCGTTCATGATTACCCATGAAAAGGGAGTTTATTATGAATCGATGCAGTACGTCACTCAATTACCAAAACCGCTCTTTGTGGCGGAAGTTTTGGTTGGTGTGTTGGGGGCGGTTATGGATGAAGCTACGGATATTGTGGCGTCCCTTGCGACGTTAAAGAAAGAAAAACCGGAGATTTCAGCTCGCCAGGTTTTTGATTCGGGGCGCCAAATTGGAAAATCAATTATGGGACCATTGATCAACGTGCTATTCTTTGTTTTCATGGCTGAAACTCTGCCAATGACGTTGCTATACTTAAAAAACGGGAACTCATGGGGCTATTCATTTTCAATGAATATGTCACTTGGAGTGCTCAGTAGTCTGGTGAGTGCGATAGGTATTGTGCTGACAGTTGTCTTATCAAGTTTCTTCGCAAGCATTTGGATCAAAGGAGATGAGAGCTAATGGGAACGATAACTTTACTTGGAATTGTTCTACTGGTGCTGATGTTGGTTGTCGGTGGCCATCAGGGAATCAGCGGGTTCCTCAGTATGCTGGTAAATTTTGGCATCGTCTTCTTCACAATTGTTTTGATTGCCTTTCATTTTCCACCAATTACGGTAACTCTCATTGCCAGTGCGGTAGTGCTAGCAATCACGATATTTTGGAGTGATGCGACGGATAATGCTTCAACGACGGCGTTCTTTGCTTCAATTATTATCTTGATAATTTTGGTCGCACTGATTATTCCGGTTGAAAACTGGGCCAAGGTTGGTGGCTTTGGACTTGAGGATAGTGAGGAGTTAGAGGGCTTATCGGTTTTAGTGGGAATTAATTTTACGAAGATTGCGATTTGTACCGCTATCTTGTCAGCCCTTGGGGCGATTGCTGAGGCAGCCATTGCGATTGCTTCTGGGTTGGATGAAATCACGTCTGTGCATAGTGAAATCACCGCCGCTCAACTGATGGTAGACGGAGTTGAAATTGGTAAACAAATTATCGGAACCGCGGTCAACACACTGTTCTTTGGATTCTTTGGTAATGCTTTAGCCCTGTTTATTTGGTTAACTAATCTACATTTTAGTATAGGTGGAATGCTGAACGACAAAGTGTTTGTGAACGAGTTGATTGCGATTATCTTTTCGCTGATTGGGGTTGTTCTGACAATTCCGGTCACTACTTTGATTATGAGTGTGAGAAGGGGTAGGGTACTGGCTAAGAAGAACTTGGAAAATAATAAGGAAATAAAATAAAGGTCGCCCAATATGGACGACCTTTATTTTATTGTCTTACCTGTCCCGTTCCCGAAATCACATACTTAGAACTAGTCAATTCTGCTAATCCCATTGGTCCCCGGGCGTGAAGCTTTTGAGTGCTAATGCCAATTTCGGCACCAAATCCAAATTCAAACCCATCGGTAAACCTAGTAGATGCGTTTACGTAAACACAGGCGGAATCGATTTGTTGCTGGAACTTCCTAGCATTGGTGTAGTTGTCGGTAATGATGGCCTCTGAGTGGCCGGTGGAATACTGATTGATGTGAGCGATTGCTTCATCAACGTTGTCGACGATTTTAACTGCCATGATCAAGTCATTGTATTCAGTTGACCAATCTTCGTCAGTGGCTGGTTTGATCGTCGAAACGATTTGGCGAGCCTTGTCATCTCCCCGAAGTTCTACGCCGTTATCTTCAAGTGCCTCGGCAATTTGAGGTAGCAACTTGTCGGCCACCTTTGCGTTTACCAGGAGCTTTTCGGCAGCGTTACAAACGCTTGGGCGTTGAACCTTCGCATTTACCGTAATATCAACTGCCATTTTTGCTTGAGCTGATTCATCAACGTAAATGTGACAGTTTCCGGCTCCAGTTTCGATTACCGGTACGGTTGAATTTTTTAAAACCGCGTTGATCAATCCAGCCCCACCCCGAGGAATGAGAACATCCACGTATTGGTTGAGGTGCATTAGTTGGTCGGCTGTTTCGTGACTAGTATCGTGAAGAATTTGAATGATATTCTCGTTGATTCCCTGAGCTTTTAAAACGTCACGAAGGACTTGGACGAGGGCGAGGTTGGTATTGAGGGCCTCTTTACCACCTCGGAGAATCACTGCATTACCACTTTTAAAGGTTAGGGCAGCGGCATCAACGCTCACGTTTGGCCGGGCTTCGAAAATCATTGCAATAACCCCGATTGGCACGCGTTGCTTTTCGATAATCAACCCAGCATCGTTTTTGAACCCAGTGTCGATGTTTCCGATTGGGTCCGTTAAAGCCGCAACCTGTTTCAAACCAGTTGCCATATCCTCAATTCGTTTTGCCGTCAATTTAAGCCGGTCTACGAACTTTTGGGGCATTGATGATGAATTAGCCATGTCCTTATCGTTGGCAGCTAGAATCGCCTCTTGGTTAGCTGTCAATGCGTCTGCAAATGCTAGTAACACCTCGTTTTTCTTAGCGGTTCCTAGCTGGCTGATTTCAAATGAAGCTGTCTTGGCATTTTGGCCAATTGTTAGTAATTCCTCATTCATCGCTATTCGCTCCCTTCAGGATTTGTTCGGGTTGGTTGGTAAACCAGGTCCCAACGTTCTTACCATTTAAAATATCAAAAATAATTTTAGGATCCTTACCACTGGCCAGAACCATTTGGCGGTTCTCATCAATCATTCGTTTGGCAGCAGCAAGCTTGGTTTGCATTCCGCCAGTTCCAAACCGACTGCCGGCCCCGCCGGCAGCAGCGAAAGTACTACCGGTGACTTCCGATACGGTTGATAGGAGTTTTGCATCCTCGTCATGCTTGGGGTTACCATCGTAGAATCCCTGAACATCGGAGAGGACAATCAGTAAATCAGCGTTGATGTGGCTGGCAACGATGGCGGAAAGTTGGTCGTTATCACCGAATGTTGTGTGGTGATCCAACTCATCGGTTGCCACGGTGTCGTTTTCGTTGACGATGGGGATGATTCCATCTTGGAGTAAACATTCAAATGTGCTCATAACTGATTCATTGCTGACGGGGTAGTCAAAAACGTCATGAGTTAGTAGAACCTGAGCAATATCCGTTAGGTAGTGATTAAATCGCTGGGTAAACAAGGTCATTAACTCAGATTGACCGACGGCGGCTAATGCTTGTTGGGCACCAATTTCTTCCGGCCGTTGCTTTAGATGAAGTTTGTTGAGCCCGACACCAATCGCACCTGATGACACAAGTACTAGCTCTTTTCCCTGCTTGTTAAGCGCACTTAAGACAAAAGCTAGTTGGTCAAATGTTTTTAAGTTTACCTCGCCAGTCGGCATAATTAGGCTACTTGTGCCTACCTTGACGACGATTCTCTTTGCTTTGATTACCCGATTGTTAACCATCATTTCACCCATTTTCTAAAAAAGCTCTGCCTTGAATTGAGACACTCAGAAGGGCGGTACCATCCTCATTCAAAGCAGAGCTTCACACTTTTTCGTATTTAAATTTTAGTTTTTCAAACCAGAAGATAGGATTCGTTATCTCCGAAAACTTTTCAGCTACCGTTTTCTCTCTGTGGGAAACTACTTGGTCTTCTAGTATGCATAATACTACTTAAACTACTGGCTGATGTCAACTGAAGTGACGGAGCTATCGTCGTTACTTTCGTCTGGGTTGGCAATGTTATCAAGTGCCTTGCCGTATACCCAGTACTTCTTGGCTGAATCAGAATTAGAGAACTTGATTCGGTACCACGAAGTCTTTGCACCAGATTTGGTACCAACGTTGTCGATATAGACTTTTTTACCAACACTTGGCTTCACTGACGACCAACTGTACTTAGTAACGTTAGCCCGTGAATTCTTAACGTGATTGTATAGACGGTATGATGTGTACTTGCTACCGAGTTCAGCAGTTTGGTCAGCTGACTTGTAAGTTACTTTGTCGTAGCTAACGTGTTTTTCAGTGTAAAGATTATTGTAAGTAGTTTTAACTAATTTGTAGAAATCAGCGAAGGTGTATGACTTACCGAACCATTTTTTCCCTGATTGTGAGTAGTATGCTTTGGGATCAGTATGGTTAGTTCCACCGAGAAACTTAGAAACGGCTCCGTGTGACCAAACCGTTCCCTTACCATCGTATGCAGCGTCATTAGGTTTCAAGCCATACTTGTGAAGAGCTGATGCGGTATAGTAAGCCGCATTTGCAACTTCATGGGCAAACGCTGATTTACTGTGAACTCGAACTTGTTCAAACTGGATAAACCGTTGGTTGGCAACGGGACCAGCTCCCCATGAAAGGTACTTGGTATTTGCGATGTTAACTATCCGACTCGCATCGATAAAGGTATGAACGAATGCGTTGTTATAATTCTTTTTCATGTATGCAATTTCGTTATACAAAGTTGAACTTGGGTTGGCAGTTTCATGGACGACCACACCCTCTGGCTTGCCATGACGGTACTTATTCTTTGGAAAGCCACCCCAGATTGAATGAGTGGTTTTAGCGTGACCGATATTTTTGTTGGCGATGTAACTGTTAACTGACTCTGCGTGGGCAGCTTGACTAGTTGAGAAGGTAAAAATCCCCGCTGTCGCAAATGAAAAGGTTGCTAGAATTTTAATAAAGCTTTTCTTCAAAATGAATGCTCCTTACCCGAATTGATTTAGATTTGTTGGTTTTTATTATTAATTGATGTAATTGTTGTGTGTCATTTACTATGAACACTATAAAAGATTAATGGTTTTGGTTCAAGAAAAACGAAAACCCGAAAATGGTCGCAAACGTTGCCATAACGGGTTTATCAGCGCTTATTGTCATTACTGTTAAGAGTTATTGACAATTAATGCTAAAGTATCAAAAAGCGAAATATTCGCCTTACTTTTGTAATATTTTAAGGTTGAGTCGGGTAAAAATTATTATTTTGATTTGGTAGATACTGATTTACCAAGCTTTAGCTGGCACTCAGGACAAAGACCGGTAAACTCTAGCTGGGTACCAGAAATTAGGTATCCTGATTTCTCCACAGCTTCCTTACGAAGAACCTTCATCATCTCAGCGTAGTCAGTTGAAAAAATGTCGGTGATTTTACCGCAGTTTTCACAGATTGCGTGGAAGTGAGGAACCCCAAAGAAATCGTAGCGAATGCCACCGTCATTATTTGGTAGCTCAATGACAAGGTTCTTATCGACGAGTAACTTTAAGGTGTTGTAAATGGTTGCCACACTAAGGTTAGGGAGTTTATGCTCAATTCCCTCTTTGATCATTTCAACGGTTGGGTGAGTATCAACTTGGATTAGGTAATCTAGGATTACTTCTCGCTGTGGGGTGATACGAACACCTTGATGTCTAAGGCTCTTTAGCGACATTGAAAGGGCTTCTTCTGCCAAGTTAATTCCTCCTTAAATAAAGAAACATAATCATTACTTTATAATCATTCTAATATGGAACGGCCAAATATTCAATTTTTATTCTTCGTAATCTGAAGTTACATCAGCTAAATTAAGTTGGTACGTGTCGGCACTAGTCTGGTTAAACTTGAGTTCGTTCAAAACGGTTGGGATAATTGCGTCTTTTTGATGAAGGCTGATCTCAATTGTTTCCGTATCAAAGTGGTCGATAACGAATTTGATTGCCCGTTTCAATACTTCATAAACTAAAACGTCGCTCTCGTCATGCCGGAGAACAAACGATATTTTGGCGGTTTTGGTTTCTGATTTAAGATTATAAATTTTGATGATCCCAACAAACTCGTTAGTATCCTTGTCGGTAATCCCCCAGGTCAGTTCTTCTTCACTCATTACCGCCTGCATTGTGTGATTGACGTTCCGAACGGTGTCGAGAATTTCGGTGGGCTTTGCAAGGGTCAAACTAGTTTCAATGTGCTCATTTTGATAAAGCGCAAAAATTTCTTTTACCGGCGTCTGGGTGAGCCAATCAAGCTGGTAGTGGGGGGTTAAGACTGGGTGGTACTTTTCAAATGTTGACATATTATTTCCTTCATTCTGGTTGAGTATTTTTATATTTCGGAGCCTGTGGCATAATGAAAGGGTTAACAAATTAAGGAGGTTCTAGGTTTATGCAAGAAAAATTTTATATCGGTACATACACCCACCATACAAGTAAGGGTGTCTATGAATTAACGTTAGATACAACTAAAAAAGAAATGACTAACGTTGAGTTGGCTGGTGAAGCCGGTAACCCAACTTACGTAGCTTTGTCAGATGCTGGCAAACTATACGCGGTTGATAAGGATCAAGAGCAAGGTAAAGGTGGCGTTCGTTTCTTCGATGTCACTGAAGGTTCGAAGCCATTTGCTCCAGTTCAAACATTAGTTGATCAAGACACCAACCCAGCTTACGTTGCGGTTGATGAAGCCCGTCAACTATTGTACACTGCCAATTATCATACCGCAGAAGTTAGTGCCTATTCAATCCATAAGGACGGAACGGTTGAGCTAGCCGACCGGGTAACTCACAGTGGCCAAGTTGGTCCCAAGGAAGAGCAAGCCGATGGCCCTCATCCCCACTTCTCAAACCTAACTCCCGATAACCGGTTAGTGGTTTGTGATCTTGGTTTGGATAAGGTATTCGTTTACGATGTATCCGCTCAAGGCAAACTGGCTAAAGTTAGTGAAATTACTCTTGGACCTGGCTTTGGACCTAGACATATCGTCTTCACAAGTAAGGGTGATACCGCGTACTTGGTTGGTGAATTATCAAGTAAGGTTGCCGTTTTGAAATATGACCAGAATAAGGGCAGTTTCGAATTAGGTCAAGTCATTTCGACAATTCCCGCTGACTGGACGGCTCATAATGGGTCTGCAGCCATCAGATTATCCGCTGATGACAAGTTCCTATACGTGTCGAACCGGGGTAACAACTCACTAGCAGTGTTTGAAGCTAAGTCAGCTGACAAACTAGAGTTGGTGCAGCGAATTTCAACGGAAGGTGACTTCCCAAGGGACTTCAACTTCAGTGCTGATCAAAGTCTGGTTGTTTGCTTGAACCAGAATACTAATAATGCATCATTGTACGAACGCGATGGCAAAACTGGTAAGTTAACCCTTGTCCAGAAGGACTTTGAGGTGCCAGAAGGGGTTTGTGTATTGCCTGAAAATTAATAGATTTTACTCAACAAAATAAGAGATTGGAACATAACTAGGTAAATCGAAAAAAAATAGCGATAAATTTCATTTTCTTGAAATTTATCGTTACTTTTTTGCTTTCATCCAAATCCTTGCTACACGCAGTAACCAGTTAAGAATTGACTATCATTCTCGTCAATCAGCCTGACAACTAATCAACCTTTGTCACGATCGTTCCCAATCCATCGATTGAACTCTCGACTAAGTCACCAGACTTCAAGAATACCTTTGGCTCTCGACCAACTCCCGTTCCACTCGGGGTTCCGGTCAAAATAATATCGCCAGGATAAAGTTCGATAATCGATGAAATATACGAAATCAACGTTGGAACATCAAAAATCATTTTGTCGATCGTTGCATCCTGCATGACGTCACCGTTTACCTTCGTCACCACGTGCTTGGATTCGATATCACCACTTTCAGCTACCGTCGAAATGTATGGACCGACTGGGGTGAAATTCTTAAATGATTTTCCGAGCGTAAATTGAGTGCTAGGACCATCGATTGATTGAATCGTTCTATCTGACAAGTCTTGGCCAATCATGTAGCCGGCAATTGCGTCCTCAGCATCCTCCCGACTGATGTTGCGACCCCCGTTACCAATTACGATTACCAGCTCAGATTCCCAATCAACTGTATCTCCACTGAGGCGAATTGAGTTGTTTGGTCCTGCAAGCGAACTAACAAATTTGTTAAAAACGTTTGGCTTTTCTGGTAGTTTGATATCCATTTCCTTCATGTGATCAGCGTAATTAAAGCCAACCGCTGGAATTTGGCGTGGATGTGAAACTGGTGCTTCTAATTTTGATGGATCTAGTAGCTCAGCACTGTCACTATTTAGTACGTCCTGGTCTGATAAGTTCAGCAAGAACGTTGCCTGAAAGTTATTCCAATCGGCAAGAATATCATCAACGCTTGTGTATGAAGTGATGGCGGTCCCCCAAAGCTGATCGCCTTTCGCAGTTACAAGTGTTGGCTTGCCATCGTACATCGCAATTTTCATAAAATCCCTCCATTGACCCATGCGGGTATCACAAATAATTATACACCCGAATTCACAAGTTAAAGAAAATCGAGTCGGCTAAACTTTGTGCCAGAACTCTTTGATTTGGCGTTTTAGTTGCTCGGGGGATGAAGCAATCTTAACGTTTTCCCATTGTTGTGGAAATATTGACCGGTACCTAGTTTGGTTAAACCGTTGGTCCATCAAGACGATTACGCCAGTGTCGGTCTTAGTTCTTATCAGACGACCGGCTGCTTGGGTCACGTTGTTAAAGCCCGGAAGCTGGTAGGCGTACATAAAACCGCGGTGATTGTCTTCGTCGTAATAGTCTTTGACTAGGTCAGATTCTTCGTTGATCATTGGCAGGCCAACGCCGACGATACCAACGCCAATTAGCTGCTCGTGCTTGAGGTCGATACCCTCAGAAAAGATTCCGCCCAGAACTGCAAACCCAACAACGGTAACAGCCGATGAATCCCGAAACTCATCAAGAAACTCCTTTCTTGCGGTTTGATCCATTTCACTAGTTTGGAAAATGACATGGATGTCGGGGTGATTTGAAACAAACCGTTCTCTCACCGTCTCCATGAACTTCATTGACGGGAAGAAGATTAAGTAATGCCCAGCTTTTTGACTGACTAAAGTCATTATTGATTCACAAATTGGGTTGATGTTGGCGGCTCTGTCCCGGTAAGTCGTCCGAATGTTATTTTGAATGATGATTTCAAAATTATCCTTGGCAAACGCGGAGTTAGCTTGATAGTGAATACTCTCTGGGTCGTTGCCTAATACTCGTTCGTAGTAGTCGATGGGACTCATCGTGGCCGAAAATAAAATTGTGGCGCGACCAAGATTCATCGTTGACCTCAGAAAATTAGCGGGATCGATACAAAACTGGCGGAAGATAATCTCGTCATCGTTAATGATGATCCTTGTCCGGTAGGTATCATCATAGTAGAGGTTGATCAACGCATAGCTACGACACTCGAGATAGTAGTTAACGACTTCGTCAACGGTATCGCTTGGTTGCTGTTTGGCAAGCCAGTGGTGGATGGCATCGTTCAGTTTGGCAACCGCTTTGTTAAAGTTGGTAACTTCTTCCTCCTGAGAAAAGCTGGCTAAACCATCGTCGCGAACGGGCTTACTATAGCGATTGAACGCCCGCTTAAGTGAACGCAGTTTAGTGATGACCGGTTTATTGGCTTCCTTTTTCTTTGAGAGCAGTTTGATCAAGTTAGCAATTGGGCTGGAACTGAGGGATGCTGAATACATTTCTTTAGCCCTAGAGACCAAGTTGTGAGCCTCATCGATCAAGAAACAATTGTCCTTGTCCGGAACCGAAAAGAAGCGTTGCAGGTGGACTTTTGGGTCAAACAAATAATTGTAATCACCAATGATAACATCACAAAATAGGCTGACATCGAGTGAAAATTCGAACGGGTCAACCATGTGCTTTTGAGCGTATTCTTGGATTATGGGTTTAGTCATCTGGTCCTCATGATTGAGAATATCCAGAATGGCGGGCTTGATTCGGTCATAGTATCCCAAAAAGTAGGGGTTTTGGTCTGGCGGCAGATCTTTTTCCTTTGGAAAGGAGATTTGGTCCTTGGCAGTCAAAGTGATGCTTTTAAGCGTCAGCCCCTTATCAGCCATTAGCGAAATTGCCTCTTCACAGACCCGTCTGGTACTTTGCTTGGCGGTAAGGTAGAATACGCGGCGAATCAGCTGCTCTCCCATTGCTTTGATGGTGGGAAACAGGGTGGAGATGGTTTTCCCCGTTCCTGTGGGAGCTTCCAAAAAGAGTTTCTTTTCGGTCATGATGGTCTTGTAGACGACCTTTGAAATCTCATACTGACCGTTGCGGTATTCGTCAAATGGAAACGGAACGGCGTGGGCGGACGTTATTCTCGCCTCGTCTAGTTCATGTCGCAGTTTAAGCCATTGCTTGTATTCGTCGATTAGGGAGTTAAAGAAGGTCTCGGATTCAGCCTTCGAGTACGTAATTTTAGTACCGGTGATTTTTTCATCTGGGGTTTGAACGTAGGTCAGCTGCAGGTCAACCGAATCCAAACTCTCATCGTGCATTAAAATGTAGCCGTAAACCTTGGCTTGAGCCCAGTACAGGTCGAGAGTCGATTGAGGTAGGTCCTCAAACTTGATATCGGAAGTTTTGATTTCTTCGATTAATCGATTATCGTCAACAGTATCGATTCCATCTGCCCGGCCAGAAACGACGTAGGTGGTATCGAGATAGTCGAACTCCGTTTTTAATGGGACTTCAGCCGAGTATGAGTCTGGTCTGCTTTTTTGAATTTTACGGTGGATTCGGCTTCCTTCCTGCATTGAATTATCGCTTAGTGAAACCGGAACGAGGTCGCCTCGCCGGAGGATGAATTCAACTAAGGACCGAATACCAATCTGAATTGATGTCATTTCGTGCTCCCCAAAATATGCTAATTTCTATTATACTGATAGATAGGAATTATTGTTGGAGAATTGGATGTGAAAATAATGAAGTTCGTTTTTGGCTCAATTATTACAATGAAAAAGCAAACGTGGGTGGTTGTCGGCGAAACTGTCGTTAATAATCCCCAACTGGTTTTGGACAACGTTAACTACATAGCAAAGAAGAACTTTGTGATCCACATTAAGTATGGTCAGGGGATTTCTCGACACTCGGTATTACTTTGTCGTTATGATGGATCCATTGAAAAGTACCTAACCGAGGATTCACCAAAGATGTTTGAAACGGCAGTGACGAATCAAGAGTTAGTCTTGGTTGAACAAGAAGAAATTGACGAATCTGATGCCAAACTGGTGGAAGAACTTGAAATCGAAGCCGATGAAAAAATTGCTTGGTTGGCCAGTGTTAGGCAGAATGCTCTGCTATCAATTGAAGACTATGTGAAGGACCTACAGAAGAAGATTGATAAGCTATCCCAGCGAAAGAAGAATCACTACTTTTCAAGTAAGGGTCACTATGAAGACGTAAAGGATTATTTGTTAGTAATTTCGCCATTTTCTGACTTGAGGATGAAGGAAAACCAAGTTCGCCAAGATGAGTGGCGACTAAAGTTGCAGTTAGGGGGTCAGTAGAATGATGGACGAAAAGAAGTTGGCAGCAATCGTCGCTGTTTTCAAAAAGTATAACATTGAAGTTATCACGGAAGGCTTAAAAATCACCAAAATCAATGGGACAACCGTCGAGGTCGATGCGACTACCTACATGCAAGACCAGTTGATTGATCATATCTTTGATGTGTTGAAACCACAGCTACAAAAGCAGGTGTTTGATGAAGAAGTGGGGTCACTGTACTCATAGGATTGTAAAAAAATAGCAGGGATAATTTCATCTTCTTGAAATTATCCCTGCTATTTTTTCGTGTCTAGTAACTGACTAGCCACGTTCTGTTCGTTTTATTTAAATATCGGCTATACTTCTTCCGCCGCTCTCACCGCACTAACAAACTTTTCATAACTTGCTTGTTCGCCAGTCTCAGCAATCTCAGCGTTGTCTAACACGCTGGCGTGTAGGTCAGCTTCTGGAATTTCAACGGTATTCGTTACGGTTGCGTTACCAATCAAGTCGATGTGGTATTCGCCGTTGGTATCGTGGACCCGGGTCTTAACCATTCCGCCAGGATTGTAAACAGTGATTTCTTCTTCGAATGAAGCAGCACCTGGGTGGTTCAAGCAGAATGCCAAACTAGTGGCTGACATTCCCGTTCCGCAGGCGTTAGTGAACCCAACGCCACGCTCAAAAGTTCTTACAAACAACTTGTTCTTGCCGATAATTTTGGCAAAGCTTACGTTCACCCCATCGTAAAAGTAAGGGTTGTCACCGTTGAGCTTAGTTCCTAGGTTTTCAAGGGTGTCTGAATCAAGAACGGCATCGTCCACAAAGCTGATCAAGTGAGGATTTGGCACTGAAATGGCAGTAAATGTTAGGTCGTCGTCTAATTCAGGCAGTTGTTGGTCAACGATTGTATCTGTATTCAGATTATCAAATGGCAAAGTTTCCCGCGCAAATGAAACTGGTGAGATTTCGACACTAAACGTAGGTACGCCATCAGCAAATGACTCTTCACGCTTAACTTGAAGGGGAGCGTCCTGAGTTTGAACACTGAATTCATCTTGGCCAAACTTTTCGGATAAGTAGCGACTGACAGTCCGCAACCCGTTACCGCACATTGAAGCAATACTACCGTCAGCATTGATAACTTGCATGCTACCAAGGGTGGCGTCATCATCGGTGTCGTCAACAACAAGTAAGCCATCCGCTCCGTCAAGGAGACCCTTGTTCTGGTCAGTGATGTGAGTTGCAAGGTTGACTAATTGTTCTTGAGTTAGTTTTGAATCGAGCTCAGTTTGATCTAATAAGAAAAACTGGTTCATTGAGCCGTGAACTTTCTGTAATTGTGCCATAGTATTGCCTCCGTTTGTTAGTTGAAAAAGTGATTGTAAATTTGTTTGATTGCCTCATTGGCGTCTGATTCTTGAGTTCCCAACATGATTGAGATTCGGGAAGCACCCTGATTGATCATGTGGACTGCAATATCATGGTCGGCTAATGGCCGAATGATATTTTCAATTGTTCCAATTCTAGCACGCATTCCTTCACCGACAACCATAATGATCGCATAATCGTCGATCCATTCAAGATTATCTGGTTGAACTGCGGCCTGAATGTCGCGGCACATAGCCTTTATTGTCTTGTCATCTAGCTGATTTTTATCAAAAATAATTGTTAAGTCATCAATTCCTGATGGCATGTGCTCATATGATACACCATACTTAGCTAAAATTTGAAGGATTTTGAGCGTGAACCCAACTTGTTTGTTAAGCAAATAACGGTGAAGGTAAAGGGCGGCAAATCGGTTAGAAGCAGTGATCCCAGTGACTGGCGACTTGATTTCAAAGTTTTCTTCGGGCACGATGAGGGTTCCTTCTGCCGTGGGGTTATTGGTGTTTTTCACGTTAATTGGAACTTGTCCCTGAATGGCAGGGATAATGGCTTCGTCGTTGAAGACTGAAAAACCGGCGTAGGATAATTCTCGCATTTCCCGGTAGGTCATCTTCTTGATTGGCATTGGGTCATCAACGATATTGGGGTTAGCGGCGTAGATTGAGTTGACGTCGGTGAAGTTTTCGTAAAGGGATGCGTGAAAACCACGGGCTAAGATTGAGCCGGTGATGTCTGATCCGCCCCGAGCAAAGGTAGCAATGTCGCCCTTCTCAGTAAAACCAAAGAAGCCAGGGAATACTAGCACGTCAGAGCCAAGGCTGATTCGCCCAAGATTTTCGTAGGTTTTTTCTTCAACCGAAGCGTTACCGGGGTCATCTGTGACGATGATTCCAGCTGTACTAGGATCAACGAACTTAGCGGTTATTCCCTGGGAGGTTAGACATGCAGCCATCAATTCGGCATTTAGCCGTTCACCGTGGGCTTTAAAGGCGTCCATCAGGTAATCGTCATTAGCATATTTGCCGTTGGGTAATGCCACTAGTTTGTCATGAATACTGGTTAGCACATCCGCAGGAACTGAGTAGGCTTCCCCAATCTCTTGGTAACGATCAAAGATTGATTTTACGATGTTCTCGTAATCGTTACCAGCAATTACAGCGTTAGCGTAAGAAATCAGCAGGTCGGTTACCTTGATGTCGCCTGAGAAGCGTTTACCAGGAGCTGAGGTGACTACGACCTTCCTGGATTTATCTGCTTTGATAATATCTATCACTTTTTGGAAGTGTTGCGAGTCCGCAAGTGAACTTCCGCCAAACTTTACGACCTTCATTGGTTTCGACCATCCTTCGACTGTATAATTTTTCAATAATTTGAAATTGTTAAGAAGAATTTTAGCATTTCTAATTATTAAAGCAAGCTCAAAGTCAGCGGCAATAGCCGTTAAAACGGGTCATAATATAGTACAAAATAATTTTTAAAAACTTTATTGGCGTTTAGACTTGAATAATTATGAAATTCATTATAAACTTTATAATAATTAAAAAAGTATAGAGGTTGCAGCCAACATCAGTAACTAGTGGAGTTCCTACTTGAACTTTGAAGCTAGTGAAAGGGGAGGTTGCCGAAGCGCTGAACGAGGTAGAGTTCAGTATGCTGGGACGTAATCCAATAGATTACGGACTGTCGCAACGTTAATGTTGCGGGGCGCTATCGACAATATAAAGAATTAATAGAGAACCAATCTATGAGATCTTTTTGTTTTTAGCGTAAAACAAAAGGATCTTTTTTTATATTCAAATTAGCGTGACCACTAAAAGTCACCGGAGGGAATATTACATGACAGCAGACAATCAACCATACAGTACAAACGAACAGGGCCACATCGAAATTGGCGGGGTTGACTCGCTCGAGTTAGCGCACAAGTTTCAAACACCACTGGTTGCATATGATGTAACTGGGATCAGGAATCAAATCAGAAGCTTTCAACGAGTGTTCAAGGACAACGATGTTGACTACGCAGTGAGCTATGCCAGCAAGGCCTTTGCAGCAATTGCAATGTTTCAATTAGTTGCTGAAGAAGATGGTCACATCGACGTTGTGTCCGGTGGGGAATTATACACGGCGATCAAAGCCCACTTTCCAATGGAACGCGTGAGTTTTCACGGCAACAACAAATCCCAGGATGAGTTGGAAATGGCTGTTGATAACCACGTTGGGGTAATTATCCTCGATAATTTCTATGAAATTGAGTTGCTCAACCGAGTTTTGATTGAAAAGAACGCCACGATGAACGTAATGTTACGAGTTACGCCAGGAATTTCGGCTCATACACATGAGTTTATCCAGACTGGTCAGGTTGATAGTAAGTTTGGGTTTGACCTTAACAGTGGTCAAGCGGATGAAGCGTTACAACAAGTGCTTAAGTTAGACCATATGCACTTACAAGGAATTCACGCCCATATTGGTTCGCAGATCTTCGAAGTTAGTGGCTTTGAAGCAGCTGCCGAGAAGTTGACTGATACCTTGCATGAATGGCAAACCAAGTTTGGCTACGAAGCTGAAGTTCTTAACGTTGGTGGTGGCTTTGGGATTCGGTACACCGAGGATGACGACCCAATTGCACCGGAAGAATTTGTTGATGCAATCGTCAAACGAGTAAAGAAGACTACTACGGATTATGGCATGAAGATGCCTGCCATCTGGATCGAGCCTGGTCGTTCAATCGTTGGCCCCGCTGGTTATAACCTTTACACGGTTGGTTCTCGTAAGGATATTCCGGGTTACGAATCATATGTTGCGGTTGATGGTGGAATGGGCGATAACATTCGGCCAGCCCTTTACCAAGCGGAATACGAAGTGTTACTGGCAAGTAACCCAACTGCACCGACGGCCGAGACCGTTCATCTGGCCGGCAAGTATTGTGAATCAGGCGATATTTTGGTTGACCATGCCGATTTACCAAAGACGGAACCTGGCGATGTGATTGCAATGCTGGCAACTGGAGCTTATGGCTTCTCAATGGCATCTAACTACAATCGGAATCCACGGCCGGCAGTTGTCTTTTGTGAGAACGGTAAAGCAAACTTAGTAATTCAGCGTGAAACCTACGCTGACCTAATTGAACGAGATCTACCATTACAAAAATAAGGAGTAACATGATGGAAAAATTAAGTGCACGAGAGATTATTGAATACATTGGTAACGCCCCAAAGAAAACCCCCGTTAAGGTTTATATCAGCGGTAAGATTGCTGACCTTGACTTTCCAAGTAGTATCAAAGCGTTTGCTGAAGAAAAGACCGCTGTTTTGTTTGGCGATTGGGCAGACGTTAAACCATTTCTTGCATCTAATAAGGAAGCAATTGCTGATTATGAAATTGAAAGTGATGCTCGCAACTCAGCGGTGCCACTTCTTGATACTAAGGAAATCAACGCTCGAATCGAACCAGGAGCAGTAATTCGTGACCAAGTAACGATTGGTAAGAATGCCGTTATTATGATGGGGGCAATTATCAATATCGGGGCTGAAATCGGCGATGATTCAATGATCGACATGGGCGTGGTGCTTGGTGGTCGGGCCATTGTTGGTAAACATTCCCACATTGGTGCCGGGGCAGTGTTAGCTGGTGTTATCGAACCTGCCTCTGCCAAACCAGTTCAAATCGATGATAACGTGTTGGTTGGTGCCAATGCGGTAGTTATCGAAGGCGTTCATGTTGGTGAGGGAGCGGTTGTTGCCGCTGGCTCAATCGTTACTTCGGATGTTGCTCCCCACACAATGGTAGCGGGAGTTCCTGCTCGAAAGATCAAGGATATTGATGAAAAGACGAAATCAAAGACGACCCTTGAAGATGATTTAAGAAAGTTGTGATGACATGGCAGTCCTAACCGAAGATAATTTAATAACAATTAGGCGACAACTTCACCGGATTCCTGAACTGGCTCTCAAGGAGTTCCAAACTCACGACTATTTAATAGAAGAAATTAGCAAAATGAATCAGGAAAATTTGGAGGTTCGCACCGTCGAAAAGCTTCCTACCGCAATTCTCGTTAGGGTTGATGGGAGTGAACCAACTAGAACAATTGGTTACCGAACGGATATTGATGCTTTGCCAGTTACCGAGCAGACCGGATTGCCATTTGCCTCAACCCACCCAAACGTGATGCACGCTTGTGGTCATGACATTCACATGACTGTTGCACTTGGCGTTCTGAGTTGGTTCTCTGAACACCAGCCAAAGGACAATCTGATTTTCTTCTTCCAACCGGCTGAAGAAAATGATAATGGTGGCAAAATCGCCTACGAACTTGGTGTTTTCGAGGGTAAGTGGAAACCAGATGAGTTTTATGGATTACATGATAATCCTGACTTGCCAGCAGGGGCGATTGGTTGCCGGATGGGGACCCTATTTGCTGGAACAACGGAAGTCAACGTCGATTTCAAAGGAAAGAGTGGTCACGCTGCCTTTCCACAGAATGCTAACGATATGGTAGTTGCCGCTTCCCAGTTTATCGTTCAAGTCCAAACCATTATTTCTCGGAGTATTGATCCCATTCAAAGTGGGGTTATCACTTTTGGGAAGATGGAAGCTGGAACGATTAGAAACGTAATTGCTGGTGAGGCTCGCCTTGAGGGAACGATTCGAGGGCTGACGCAGGTAATGATTGAAAAAATCGTGGCCAGACTAAAACAGGTAGCGAATGGAATCGCGGCCAGTTACGACTGCCAAGTCGATATTCAGTTTAACCAAGGTGGCTACCTGCCAGTTGAGAACAATGATGAACTTACCAAAAGATTTATTGATTTTTGTAGTCAAGAATCCAGTGTTGAGTTCATTGAAACCCAACCGGCCATGACCGGCGAGGACTTTGGATATCTACTTTCTAAGTTTGAAGGCACAATGTTCTGGCTGGGAGTTGAGGATGATTCCCAACTTCATGCCGCCACGTTTACACCAGATGAGCGGGCACTTGAAAAGGGTGTCTCTGCCATCACTAAGTTTTTGGAATACAGAATGACAAATTAAACTAACAATAAAAAGGGGAAATTTATTATGATTAATGCAGACTTGCTTACAGCTATTGTGACACCGTTTGGTGAAGATGGTTCCATCGACTTCGAATCACTTGAAAGACTTACTAACCACCTTATTGATACCGGATCACGTGGATTCGTCATTGGCGGAACTACTGGGGAAACCCCAACTTTGAGTCACGATGAAAAAATCGAACTTTACACCCGTTTTGCCCAAATCGTTGATGGCCGTTGTGTCGTTATTGCCGGAACTGGTAGTAATAACACTTACCAAACATCTAACTTTACTAAAGAAGTTAGTGATATTCCTGGGATTGACTACGCTTTAGTTGTGGTTCCTTACTACAACAAACCTAACCAACGCGGAATGATTGCTCACTTTGACACGGTTGCTGAAAACTCATCAGTTCCTTTGATCATCTACAATATTCCCGGTCGGACTGGAGTAAAAATGGAACAGGAAACAGTTGTTGAACTTTCTAAGAACCCTAACATTGCCGGGGTTAAGCAATGTACTCCAATCGAGGAGCTGGAATACATCGTTCAAAACACTACTGATTTCAATGTTTATACTGGTGAAGATGCTCAAGCCCTTGAAGCAAAAGCAGTTGGGGCCAACGGAGTAATTTCGGTTGCTGCTCACGTATACGGGGCCGAAATCCGGAAAATGTACGATGCTCTCGAATCTGGTGATGTTCAAACAGCTGGATCATTAATGAGAGAATTAACGCCAAAAATGAGTGCGTTGTTCATGTATCCATCACCATCTCCAGTTAAGGCAGTCCTTAATGCTACCGGTTATCCAGTGGGTAGTTGCCGTCTTCCTATCCTGCCACTTAATGATGAAGAAAAAATCGAACTGGCAAGAAAGTTAAATTTGGGTGATAATGCTTTAATGGAGACTAAATAAAAGGAGTCAATCATGATTAAAGTTTTAGTATCTGGGTTCATGGGTTCCATGGGCCAAAAGACAGTTCATATGGTGAATGATGCCCCTGATTTCAAATTGGTAGCGGCGTTCAATCCGGGCGCTGAGGGAATCAACAAAGCTGATTACGGCTTGGCAGATGACGTGGAGGTATTTACTTCGCTCGATGATATCAAGACTGACGCTGAGGTATGGATCGATTTCACAGTTCCAAGTGCGGTGTTTAATAATATCAAGTTCGCAATCACAAACGGAATCCATCCCGTTGTTGGGACTTCAGGAATGAAGGATGAGCAGCTAGCTGAGTTGACTAAACTCGCTCAGGATAAGCAAGTTGGTGGAATGGTTGCCCCTAACTTTGGGTTATCAGCAGTGCTATTGATGAAATTTGCTCAGGAAGCAGCTAAGTACCTGCCTGACGTTGAAGTTATTGAAATGCATCATGCTGATAAACTGGACGCCCCATCGGGTACCGCTATTAGCACCGCCAAAATGATCAGTAAGGCCCGGGAAGCAGAGCCTGAATCATCACTTGCAGAAACAATCAAAGGTGCTCGGGGAGCTGACGTTGACAACGTCCGCGTTCATGCAGTTCGTTTACCTGGCTACATTGCCCACGAGCAAGTGTTGTTTGGTGGTACTGGCGAAGCGTTGACAATCAGACAGGACTCGTTTGACCGCGAATCTTTTATGGGTGGTGTTAAAATCGCCGTTCCGTTTGCCGCAACCGCTAAAGAATTGGTTGTTGGTCTGGAAAACATACTTTAATTTAGGAGGCATATCATGCCAGAATTAGATAAAAAACTAGAGCAGATTGGGAACAAGAACCTTGCCGAAGTTGGGCCATCGGGAATTCGGGAGTTCGACCAAAAAATTTCTTCGATTGATGGTATCGTTAAGTTAACCATTGGGGAACCGGATTTTGCCGTTCCTGACCACGTTAAGAATGCTGCTATTGAAAGTATTAAGGCTGATGAATCTCATTACTCAGCTCAAAAAGGGATTCCTGAATTAAGAAAAGCGATTAGTTCTTTCGTTGAAAAACGGACGAACGTTACATACGACCCTGAATCAGAAATTATCGTAACGATTGGTGCAACCGAAGCCCTTTATACGGCTATGAATACGATTCTTAATCCTGGCGATAAGGTGATTGTACCAACGCCAGCGTTTGCACTATACTTCCCACTTGTAACGGTTGCTGGGGCTGAACTAATTACGATTGATACTTCGGATGATGGCTTTGTCCTCACTCCGGAAAAGCTACAAAAAGCGCTTGATGAAAATGGTGATTCTGTTAAGGCAATCGTACTTAACTACCCAAGTAACCCAACGGGGGTTGAATATAGTGAGGAACAGTTACAGGCATTGGCTGACGTGTTAAAACAACACAGTATTTATGTAATTGCTGATGAGATTTACTGTGAGTTGACCTACGGCGTTGACCACCATTCAATCGCTACGATGTTGCCTAATCAAACTATCTTGATCAACGGTCTCTCAAAGTCGCACGCAATGACTGGTTACCGAATTGGTTACATTGCTGCGCCAAGGGATTTCGTGACTAACGCGGCCAAGATGCATGCGTTTGTCATTACTTCACCTTCAAATCCAGCTCAGTACGCTGCTTATGAAGCACTGGCAAATGGGTTGGAAGATCCAGTTGAGATGAAGGCTGTCTATCATAAACGACGAGACTACATTGCCGACCGGTTAAGCAAGATGGGCTTTGAAATTGTTCAGCCGAAGGGTGCATTTTACATCTTTGTCAAAATTCCTGTTACAATTAACGAAACCTCGGTTGAGTTTGCTGAAGATTTGGCAAACAAGGCTCGAGTTGGTGTTACTCCAGGATCAGCGTTTGGTCCCGGTGGGGAAGGCTATATTCGTTTGTCATACGCTGCATCAGACGATGACATCAAGCTAGCAATGGATCGAATGGAAGAATATTTAAAGAGTATAAATTAGATAGGAGTAATTAACATGAAGGAATTTAACGTTGCAATTTTAGGAGCAACAGGAGCAGTTGGAACTAGATTGATTCAACAATTGGAGCAGTCCACGATTCCAGTAAAGAGCATTAAGCTACTAGCATCATCACGTTCTGCTGGTAAGGTGCTTAAGTTCAGGGGTCAAGATGTCACCATTGAAGAAGCTAAGCCAGAAAGTTTTGATGTGGTTGACCTTGTCTTAGCATCAGCTGGTGGTTCAGTTTCGAAGAAGTTCTTGCCTGAAGCTGTAAAACGGGGAGCAGTTTGTGTGGACAACACCAGCGCGTTTCGAATGGACCCCCAAGTTCCCCTTATCGTTCCTGAAGTTAATGCAGACCACTTATCAGACCACAAGGGAATTATTGCTAACCCTAACTGTTCAACTATTCAAATGGTGGTTGCCCTTGAACCAATTAGACAACAATTTGGTTTGAAGCAAGTTATCGTTTCAACTTACCAAGCGGTTTCTGGTGCTGGCCAATCAGCTCTTAACGAATTAATGGAAGAATCAGAACAATACATCAAGGGTGAAGAAATCGACCCTAAGATTTTACCTACTAAGGGTGACAAGAAGCATTACCAAATGGCATTTAACTTATTGCCACAAATCGACGTCTTTGAAGATGATGGTTATACTCATGAAGAGTGGAAGATGATCCATGAAACTAAGAAGATTATGTTAAATGACATGAACGCCAAGGACATCAAGGTTACTGCTACTTGTGTTCGAGTGCCAGTAAGAATTGGTCACGGTGAAACTGTGTACTTTGAAGTTGAAGACAAGAGTGCTACCGCAGCCCAAATTCAAAAGGCATTGTCGTCAGCTGCTGGAGTTGTGCTTGAGGATGATCCAAGTAACCAAATTTATCCTCAATCAATCAATTCTGAAGGTAGCCGTGACACGTTTGTTGGTCGGGTCCGTCCTGACCTTGAAAATGAAGGTAACTTCAACATGTGGGTTGTGTCGGACAACTTGTTGAAGGGTGCTGCTTGGAACACGGTCCAAATTGCGGAAGAACTTGTAAAGCGTGATTTGGTGCGGGTGCCGGAAGAGGCGTATGAGTTATAGAGTGCTGAACACCACGGTTAATCTTTGAGCACTAAATTGAAAATGACGAGCGAGCAAACGAAGTGCGCGGTCGTCATTTTTATTTAGGTGAGAAGATTGTGGTGGGAAGCCGATTTGCGTAGAGTGTGAGGGAGTGAGACAGAAAGCATACGAAGGTGCTTTCGTTGTCTCACCCCCGCAGGACCGACAGTAACTGGGGGCCATGAGTAGTGGCCCTCAGTCCTGACGGTTACTGCGTGTAGCAAGTATTTGGATAAAAGAAAAGAATGCAGTAATAAATTTCAAGACAATGAAATTTACTACTGCATTCTTTTGGTACTTGAGCTTTCTACTAGCCTTATTTTTTTAAATGTAGGGAGTGAACTAGAAATTTTTAATTTCGTTCGTGAACCCCCACAATGGCAACACTAACTGACGAAAATGAAATTAAGTCAGTCGTGATGGCTACTGTTGAATCAGGTTTGGCGAACGCGTTTTGGCTATGTAGCAAACGACAGCAAACAATGTTCATAACCCAGCTCTTACACTTAACCAAATTAACAAATCCCACTAATTAGTTGAATTAGTTTACCATTCCCTTACTTTTCTTATATAATTTATATAAACAAATTAATGAAAATGGATAGGTGATTTACAAAATGGCAGAAAACTTAGAAGAAACGAAGAACCCTCCCGAACAAAAGTTGTGGCGGGATTCAACTGACAAGCTTGCAAAGGACTTTAACACCGACATCGAAAAGGGATTAAGTCCAGCAGAAGCAAAGAAGCGGTTGGCTGAAGATGGCTACAACGAATTAACAGCTAAAAAGAAAAGCAAGCTCCTTCAGTTCTTGTTGCAGTTCAACAACAGTATTATCTACATTTTGATTGCTGCTGCGCTGATTACATTATTGTTGAAGCACTACTCTGATTCAGCCGTTATTGCGGTGGTTATCATTGCCAACGCCTTTATTGGATTCTTCCAGGAAATGCAGGCTGACAATGCCCTAACTAAAATCAAGGAGTTGTTAGTTAGTCAAAACATCGTTATTCGCGATGGACATAAGATTGAAGTACCCGCCAGAGAACTGGTAGTCGGGGATATCGTATCGGTCGAAGCTGGGGATGCAATTCCTGCCGATATGCGATTGTTCAATGCAGACAACTTGAAGATTCAAGAATCTACTTTGACCGGTGAAAGTAATTCGGTTGATAAGACTGAAGATCCGCTTACTGCTGAGAATGTGCCACTGGCTGAACGGTCGAACATGGCCTACGCTTCAACTGCGGTCACCCAAGGTTCAGGAATGGGAATTGTTGTTGGTACTGCTGAGGATACAGTCATTGGTAATATTCAACAAGACGTTGAGGAGACCAAGGCACAAGTAACGCCATTGATGAAGAATCTTGATAAGCTTGGCGTTAACTTATCGCTATTTATTATTGCGGTTGCGGTCATCCTGTTTATCGCTGGATTGATTACCAAAATCTATAGTTTGCCAACGTTGACGATTGCGATTATCACGATGGTTGTTGGTTCGATTCCTGAAGGATTGCCAGCTTCTACTTCGGTTGTCCTTGCTCGAGGAGTGCAAACGATGACTAAGCGCGGAGCAATCGTTAAAACATTGCCCGCCGTTGAAACTCTTGGGGCGGTTGATATCGTTAATACCGACAAGACCGGTACTTTGACCAAGAACGAAATGACCGTTACCGACGTTATCACTAATTCTAACCACTATAAGGTGACTGGAATTGGTTTCGTTGATGGTGATAAGGGGGTTTCCGGTGATGTCATGTTGGGCGATAAAAAGTTCAATTATGAAGATGATGATGAGTTTGCCAAACTTGTTACGATTGCCGGTACGACAACCGATGCCGAGTTAGTAAAAACTGATGGTGAGTGGAGCTTGACTGGTGAGCCAACCGATGGTGCGTTGACTAGTTTGTACCACAAACTAAAGGGACATGAACCGGAGATCGATGAAGTTGATACTTTACCGTTCGACTCTGCCTACCGGTTCAGTGCCCGGTTGGTCAATAAAGATGGCCGCCGAATTGCTATGATCAAGGGAGCTCCCGGAACTATCTTTGAGATGGTTAAGAAAAACGATCCAAGCTTTGAAGAAGAAGCTTGGAACAAGAAGGTTAATGAGTTGACCGTTGATGGCCTTCGGGTGGTTGCGTTAGCCTATATTGATAATGTTGACACGGATACTGTCTCAATGGACCTGTTTGAAAACGGGGTCGTGATGGTCGGAGTTGTCGGAATCATTGATCCACCACGTGAAGAAGTAATTCCTGCCATCCGTAGTCTTCGTCAAGCCGGAGTTAGCGTTAAGATGATTACCGGTGATCACCCAGATACTGCATCAGCAATTGCTAAGAAACTGGATTTGGATGAGAGTATTAGTGCAATCACTGGCCCCGAGTTAAACGAAATGTCTGATGAGGAATTGGTTAAGAATATTGGTAAATACAACGTGTTTGCTAGAACGACACCTCAAGATAAACTAAGAATTGTGCGGGCCCAACAAGCAAACGAAAAAATTGTTGCTATGACCGGTGATGGAGTTAACGATGCGGCTGCCCTGAAGCAAGCCAATATCGGTATTGCCATGGGTGAAAAGGGAACTGAAGTTGCTAAGGAAGCAGCTGATATGGTTCTGGTAAAGGATGACTTTGAGACTATCGTTGATGCGGTATTTGAAGGACGACACGTCTTTGATAATATCCGGAAGACGATTCGCTTCCTGTTGCCAACGAGTTTTGCTGAAGGATTAGTTGTTCTTATCAGTATGGTGATGGGGCAAGAGTTGCCACTGTACCCAACGCAATTGCTATGGATCAACACCGTTTCAGCGTTGACGATTCAGTTTGCCTTCATTTTTGAACCCGCTGAAGAATCGGTTATGCGGCGAGGACCTCGTAACGTTAAGAAGGGAATTCTCAGCCTAGTGGATAATATCGAGATTGGTTATGTTTCGGTACTGATCTCAATTCTAGGTATTCTCTGGTTTGATCACTACGTGGATAGCGGTATGTTGACGCCAATCCTGGCTTCTACGATGACCGTTAATATCATTATCTTTGGTAAGATCTTCTACTTGTTTAACATCCGAAATTCTTACCCAATTATTTCGAAACATTTCTTTGAAAATAAAGCGGCGTTTGTCATCATAATCATCTTGGTATTGATGCAAATGGCCTTTGTCTACATTCCGTTTATGCAGGAAATTTTCCACACCGCAAGTATCAGTTTCTTCCACGGTTGGGGAATTCCAATCATTGCCGGCTTTATCGTCTTGGTAGTGACCGAAATTGTCAAACTCGCGCGAATTGCGTACAACAAGAAGCGGAGCAAAACGGTATCAATGAAAAACTAATTTAATTTTAAAAAGGCTCTCGATAGCATGAATGCTATCGGGAACCTTTTTTTGAGTTCAATTGTTGATTTTAAATTCTACTTGGCGATAGATAGAGTGCTCGCTGGTTACGAGGAAACTCAATAACCGCTAACATCAGTGGAATTATTAACGCAAAGCCAATCTTCACTGTTAAGTTGTGGATGCCTGCCATTCCGCACAAGTCGAGAATTGCCCGATGGAGAAACATAATGATCATCGTGTGCTGACCAATAAATTGAAGGGCCAAACTATCTTGAAACTTAGTAATCAGGTAAGACCAGGCAAAAACAGTGAACGATAAAATCAGGGGAATCGTAGCCATCATCACCACGTTTGGTAAAGATGAGTGGATCATGTGTGATTTTAGGGACATCTTAAAGGCAAAGATACCATTTAATTTCATTACAATGAGACTGATACTAGCTATCGTTAAGCTAGCAATAACGATTGGCTTTTTTAGCCATTCCCAATTGGTATGCATGAATAGGTAGCCTAAGTAAGTAAATAATACTGTAATTAAGGCAATATCAACGTTCCAAGGTAACATATTATAGCCATTGATTTGGAGACTTACGTGGTCGTATGAACATCCAATTATGAACATAGTTCCTACTATGATGAGTTGTTGCCAACGGCTTTTGATTGCTGAAACCAAGAAAGTGACAAACGTAATTGAGATCAGGTAAACGTTCACGAACCAAAATGCGGTGGTGTAATTGTTAAGTGTCCGGCCACCCCATAGTAGATTAGGCAGATAATCCAGTAAGTAATTAACTGGTTTGCCGTTTACCAACCCGAAGAGGGCGATTAAGATTGCTCCTGCTCCGAAATAGACTAGGAGATCCTTCTTGATTCTTCGATTGAAGAAGGATTTAATTTGGTTTAGTTTGATGGGTTTCAAAAAGAAACCACTAATGATGAAAAATAGGGGCATGTGCCACCAGTAGATAATTTGAGTAGTGTTGCCACTCGGTAGTGCATGACCAATAACGACAGCAATGATTCCGATTGCTTTGGCAACGTCAATCCATTCAATTCTCTTTTTAAACATTTTTCCTCTATCACCTTACCATTTGTTTATTTCTCTCTAAAACAGTCCATTAGTTATTTTAGTCAAATTAACCAGCTTGTTAAGCAATATGCTCTTTGCTGTTATATAGTAAGTTATCAAACTCAACTTAAGCGCGGCTTAAATGATTTTGTACCAACATGGTAACGAAATGGACCAAATTTGGGCAATAAATATGCTTGTGAGGGAAGTTGACCAGGAATATGGGTAAATACGCAGGTGATTGGTGAAGGGCGGTGAGACAGAAAAAGCGGGGAATTGAAAGCCCACAATTGCTTTCAGTTCCTCGCTTTGTATATATGATGATTACTTCACCTTAGTAATCGTCACAATATCATTAATGTTTTTAAAACTAATTTTGGAAGAATGATTGAAAAAATTCGTCAGCGTAATTGCTTGGCCACTGATTCCGGTGATGCTACCAATCCAGTCCTGACGGTGCCCCGTCCGTCTCAGCGAGTCGTTGACTTTGACCTCAACGATTTTGCCTTTCTTCATGTAACCAGCAGCGATATTTTCTAATGATTGAATTTGTTCCATGTTCAAGACCTCCAGTTCGTATATTCAATTATACGAACGAGCGTTTGTATCTTCAATCTTGAAATTAAGGTGGGTTTGTGCATTTGAACTTTTAAAATCAATGAAAATAAGTAGTCTGTAATTTTCAACAGAAGTAACGGGAATCAAGAGCAGTCTCTGCAAAAATTAACATACGGAAATAATTATAATTGCAAGTGGGGGTACGGGTAACCATTTTTGTTGAGCTTAATGTTCAAGATGATCTCTATTTTTTATGAGTGTTTAGTAATAGTTGAATCTTAACTACATCTAAGTGCTACTATGTCGTTTGCTTTAACGATACTTATCTATTCAAGAATTGGCCAAGTTGAATTGATTTGGTACTTTTTCTTTAAATCATTGTAAGCATAATCACTGAATTGTAGTCAATAAATGAAATAGGTTTTTCGAGAGAATGGGGACTGCAACGTCGCTATAGTGGTTTTGAGCTCATTACTTAGTTCATATTGAATTTTCGTGACCCTGTATCTTTACTTGGGCTCAATGAAAATCCGAATGAATTCGTTCATTCTCTAACAACTTATCATGGCGTAGGGTTATTAAACCTAGCTACAATTAGGGATGAATTAGGTGTTACTGTCTGTTGGTCAGACCTTAGAGAGTATTTTCTAAGAAACACCGCGATAAGTATGAAAAGAGGTTCTACTTGATAAAGTGTTGCACTTGGTTTGATGATCCGGCAGATGTTACATTGACCCAAATACATATTTTTCAATGTTGGTTATTTTTATGGGAAAGAATCTGGTAAGTGGAAAATGCAATAATTGCCAGAAAACTGCACCATATCAGCGCTAATAAAGGTTGGAAATCGAACCACCCATTATAGTCAATGGCAAACATTATGATACAGGATGCTATTATAATTAAAATATAGCCAAAACGCATTACCATCACGCCCTTTCTATATAGCCATTGCTTGGCTTTTTATCATTAGGATTACCCCAAGCAGTCAATGAAGTTGAATCCATATAATGTGAGTGGTCTGGATTGAAGAATTCCTTCATTTGTTCCCGTGCAATAGTCTGCTTCTCTACGGAGATTTGCCTAACTTGAATTTCTTTATCAATCTCCTGATCGATGTTGTTATCATCGTTAATACTATTATTATCTGATAATACAGATTGTTTATCCGTAGACATTGCCGAATTATTATCTGCATGAACGACTTCTACAACTGATGATGTAGCCACGCCCCCTATGGTTAACAATGTTACACTTGACTGAAAAATTAAACGGTTAGAACAATTCATTCTAATCTCCTTCAATACTAAAATTTATAAATAACAACATAGGTTAATAAAAACTATGTCGATATTTGTTATTAATATTACTGTATTATACAAGTGTGACTATATCGTGCTTAACTATAGAATATTTCTTTAATATAGATCGACGAAATAAAGAAGCGGTATTTAGCAGACCAAAAATAAAAACACCACCCAGCCTTTCAGCTCGGTAGGTCTTGAGTTAAGTTCTAGTCGGTTCTCCAAGTTTCAAAGAACTGCTCATTCTTGCCCATGTAATCAATTGCTTCCTTAGCCAATTTATCAGCCTCAGTAGCTAAATCATCATCTGAGATTCCTGGAGTTGAGTTTCTTAAGAAGCCCACGCCAATGTTGTAGAACTTGTTCTTACGACCATATCCATTGTCTTTAAGTAGGTCGTCAATCTTGGTGTAATCTTGTTTTGCTACGTTGTACAGGTCAGCTGAGATATTGTCAGCTGGGTTTAAAATCGTTGCAGCATATGTGATCAGAAATTCATTCATATCAATGATAACATCACGTCGCCGGTTTTGCTTTGCCATTAAAATCACCTCATGTATTAGTTTAAAACAAATTAGCCCGTTTGACTAATCAGTGTTTCATTTTGAACTCAAGGTACAAATCGTTGTACTGCTCAACTTTTTGCTGACTTAGGTTCTTGTAAACCTGCAGGCGGTCGATTACCTGTTGGTCTGGATAGAATTGCTTATCCGTTTGAATCTGTTTAGGTAGCAACTTGAACGCTTTGGTATTTGGGGTTGAATAACCTATATACTCAGCGTTCTTAGCGGCATTTTCTGGTTCAGACATAAAATTAAGGAACTTGTAGATTGCTGTGAAGTGTTTGGCTGTCTTGGGGATGACCAAATTATCAAACCACATATTGCTACCTTCAGTGGGCACAACGTAGTGGAGGTGGCTATTTTGTGACATCATCTCCGCTGCTTCACCTGACCAATCTACGGCAAGGGGAGCCTCACCTTCGGCCATGTACATTTTAATTTCGTCAGCGACAACTGCTTTAACGTTTGGTGCCAGTTTATCGAGCTTTCGTTTAGCGGCCTTAAGGTCTGCGGTATTCGTAGTATTAACGGATTTGCCCATTGAAATCAACGAAAGTCCCATAATGTCACGAGCAGAGTCGATCAGCATGATTCGGTTCTTGTACTTTTTGTCCCACAGTTGATTCCAGTGGGCGATGGATCCCTTCTTGATGTACTTATCATTGTAAATAATTCCAAGGGTGCCCCAGAAATAGGGTAGTGAGTACTTATTGCCAGGATCAAAAGTCTTGTTCATGTAATCCTGACCATAATTGCTGATGCCAGTTAGCTGACTCTTATCTAGCGGAATCAATAATTTATCTTGCTTCATTTTTTGAACCATGTAATCACTAGGAACCGTTAAATCATAGTTGGTTCCGCCTTGCTTGATTTTGGTGTACATCGCTTCGTTACTATCGAAGGTTTCAACGTTGACGTGGTAGCCGGTTTCCTTTTGAAACTTGGTAATCAATGAAGGGTCAATGTAGTCACCCCAGTTGTAAAGGTTAAGCACTTTAGAGCCGGTGTCACCGGTAGTTTTCTGAAGTTCATTACTACCAAAGGCAAGACCAGCGCAAATTATTAATAGTGATGTTATTGCAATCAGTAGGCGTTTCATTATTCAACCGCCTCCAGTCTGTTCTTCTTGCGACCCTTAGAAACATTGTGGCTTTCAATGAAGTAGTACACCAAAACAAGGATGAGCGAGAAGATGAACATGATGCCAGACAGGGCGTTGATTTCCAGGTCGATTCCTTGCCGAGCCCTGGAATAAATTTCCACTGATAGGGTGGTAAAGCCATTTCCGGTAACAAAGAAGGTAACGGCAAAGTCGTCGAGTGAGTAGGTGATTGCCATGAAGAAACCAGCAATGATTCCGGGTTGAATATAGGGAATAATGATTTGTGACAGGATCTGGGATGGCGTTGCTCCCAGGTCTAACGCGGCGTTTATCAGCGATGGACTCATTTCGTTGAGGCGGGGCAGGACCATGAGGAGCACGATTGGAATTTCAAACGCAATGTGGCTCAACAGAACTGACCAGAAGCCTAACGGAACACTTAGTGACGTGAAGAAAATCAGGAAACTAGCACCAATGATAACGTCTGGTGATACCAGCAGGATGCTGTTTAATGACAGCAGGGTTTGCTTAGTGTGTCGCTTGCGAGCGTTATGAACCGCAAATGCTCCGATAGTTCCAATAATCGTTGAAATTAATGATGATAGTAAGGCAATTAATATCGTGTTGAGAAAAATTGCTAGCATCCGTTTGTCAGCGAACAGGTCTTGATAATGTTTAAGGGTGAACCCGTGAAAGTTCGCCATTGTGGTGCCCTTTGAGAAAGAGTAAATAATTAGGTAGGCAATTGGAATGTATAGCAGCAAAAAGATAAAAATGAGGTAGAATTTACCAAATTTTGACGCTTTACTTTGCATTTAGCTGCCCCCGTTTCTTCTTCTTTGTGTTGGTCAATAACATAACGATAACCATTGAGATGATTAAGACGACCCCAATCGTTGACCCCATTCCCCAGTTCATTGTGGTTAAGAAGTGTTCCTCAACCGCAGTACCAAGGGTAATAATCTTATTTCCACCAATCAAACGTGAAAGCATGAAGAGTGATAACGATGGAATAAAGACGATTTGCACTCCCGATTGAATTCCTGGTTTGGTGAGAGGGAGAATGATTTTAGTGAATGTCTGGTAAGTAGTCGCCCCTAAATCATGACTTGCTCGAATGAATGACCCGTTGATGTCGACCAGTGAATTGTAGATTGGCAAAATCATGAACGGAATTTGAATATACGCAGCTACCAGAATGAAACTGGCGTTGGTGAATAACATGTGATGAACGCCTAGCCCGAAAAATTGGGATAGGTTGTTCACCAGACCGTCGCGACTAAGTAGCCCGATAAAGGCGTATGCTTTGAGCAACAAGTTGATCCACGTTGGCAGGATAACCAGAAGAATCCACAAATCACGATGCTTAAGTTTACTTATGTAGTAAGCCATTGGGTAGCTAATCAGTAGGGCAATCAGGGTAATCAAAAAAGCATAGAGCACGGAGTTGGCGGTCATTGCCAGGTAGGTTCCTGATGCGAAAAAGTTGCGGTAATTATCGAGGGTAAACTGACCCTGAACGTTAAAAAAAGAATAATAGAAAATCAGTCCAACTGGAGCAATTACGAATAAACCCAGCCAGAGGATGTACGGCGTCATGAAGATGGCCTTTGTTCCTTTGTTCATTATCAGCCCTCCTAATCTTCGTAACTATCTAGTCGTTCATTGAAGTTTTCTTCTGACTCGTGGTAACGCATAACGTGCATATCATGAGGCCCAAAACTCAAGCCAACGATTTTATCGTCTTCCGTTGCGTTAGTTGAATGAATCAGCCATTCATTACCGTCGGAATCGTACGCCAAAATTTCGTAGTAGTCACCACGGAACAATTGATCACTGACCTTGACCTGGAGTTTTCCGTTTTCTGGGGAAGTGATTACTAGGTCTTCTGGGCGAATGACGACTTCAACTGGTTCGTTGGGACGCATTCCAGCATCGGCACTTTCAAACTGGTGACCGAGAAACTCAACTTTGTAATCTTCAATCATCTTACCGGGGATGATGTTGCTTTCACCAATAAAGTTAGCAACGAAGTGGTTAATTGGCTCGTCGTAAATATCAACAGGGGTTCCCTTTTGGAGGATCTCACCGTCGTTCATTACGAAAATCTCGTCTGACATGGCGAGCGCTTCTTCTTGATCATGGGTAACGAATAGGAATGTAATTCCTAAACGCTGCTGGAGATCACGCAGCTCGTACTGCATGTCCTTTCGCAGTTTGGCGTCCAATGCAGAAAGAGGTTCATCAAGAAGTAGCACCTTTGGTTGGTTCACAACTGCTCGGGCAATAGCGATTCGTTGTTGCTGACCACCAGAAAGTTCAGTGATTTCCCGGTTGGCATACTTTTCAAGTTGCACTAATTTGAGGGCGTCAGCAACTCGTTGCTTAATTTCGTCCTTTGGGGTTTTAGACACAACAAGACCAAACGCCACATTTTCAAACACGTTCATATTTGGGAAGAGGGCGTAGTCCTGAAAAACGGTGTTAAGCTGGCGTTTGTTGGCTGGAATTGAGTTGATTCTTTTGCCATCAAATAGCACTTCACCGGAACTAACGTCGGTAAACCCAGCAATTGCCCTTAATATAGTTGTTTTACCGGAGCCTGATGGGCCAAGAAGGGTGTAAAATTCACCCTGATTTAATTTAAGATCGATATCTTTTAAAGCAACGAAGCCATCATCATAAACCTTGGAGACTCCTTTTAATTCCACAATTGCTTTTTCCAATCGTTATTCCTCCTACACGTACTTATTACTCTAAATTATACAATACTTATGCTAATGGCGAGATGAGCGATGGTTGCTTGAACCCTTGATTTTTTGAACTTTTCGTTTAAATTTTGACTTGGCTTCATCGGATACGTAGTCGAAGTGTTCCATTCTGCCACCGAATGGTTTGCCGGCGAGTCGCATTTGAACCCATTTTTGCATTACGGTTACCATTGAATTTACGGAAGCGATTCGTTCAGGAATTCCTTCCTGTTTAGCTGCGGTTAAAATATCGTCGTTTAAACGATTAATTAGATTTTGATTGTAGTCGACCAGCTCCTGGGTGAGTGGGGCATCCTTGTACTGATTGAACAGTTTTTCAATCTGTCGCATGGCATCCTTTGAGTTGGAAGGTTGGTAGTATCTATCTTGGTCGGTCATGTTATCTGCCTCTTAAAAGTTTTAAGTTTATTACCTATATTTTACGGTACAATAGTATAGATTAACAGGTAGGAGAGATTAAGCAATGAAAACTATTTTAGCTATCCATACAGGTGGGACGATTTCAATGTCTCAAAACGAGAACGGTGAGGTTGTCCAAAACGACGAAAATCCAATTGCAGAACAAGAAGTTATTTTGAACGGTGAAATCAACTTGATTACTGACGAAATGTTCAACTTGCCTTCGCCTCATGTGACGCCAAGGGTTATGTTGCAGATCAAGCAACGAATCAAGCAGGCAATTGCTGATGGAGTTGATGGGGTGGTTATCACTCATGGAACAGATACCCTTGAAGAAACGGCCTATTTTCTAGATTTGACTCTCCCAGCAACGATTCCTGTCGTCTTGACGGGTGCAATGCGTTCATCTAACGAAATTGGTTCGGATGGATTATACAATTTTCAAAGTGCGATTCGAGTAGCGGCAGCTGATGCATCATACGGTAAGGGTGTCTTGGTCGTGATGAATGATGAGATTCATACTGCCCGTTACGTTACCAAAACTCATACAACAAACGTAGCAACGTTCAGAACTCCTACGTTTGGCCCAATTGGAATCGTGACCCAGAAGAGTGCGAACTACTTCCAAGAGCTGATTGAAACCGAAGTTTGTGACATTGATTCCGTTCTTGATAATGTATACTTATTGAAAGCATACGCTGGAATGGATGGAACACTATTTGATGCAATCAATGATGGTACGACTAGGGGCTTAGTTATTGAGGGCCTTGGGGCTGGAAACCTGCCACCAGAAACGTTACCAGCAGTTCAACGGTTGCTAGATAATCAAGTTCCTATCGTTTTGGTGTCAAGATGTTACAATGGTGTGGCTCAAGATATCTATGACTATGATGGTGGTGGTATCGAGCTTAAAAAGATGGGCTTGATTCTATGTAAAGGGCTGAATGGCCAGAAGGCTAGAATCAAATTACTTGTTGGCCTAAGCGACGGTAAAAAGGGCTCGGACTTAGTTGAATTTGTAAATAACGCAGTATCTTAATTTGGATGGTGGATTTTGATCGAAATATACGAAGAATTGCGATCAGCACAGATTGATGAAATGCTGGTCAATGTTTATCAAAAAAATAGCGAAATTGTCTATACGGGAGTTATTCAATATCTCAGTTCTGCTGACCTAGTCATGGATACGTACAGTGACTATGGCCTGCGGGATGGTGAGGTTTATTTGAAGATTGCTGGAATTGAAAAGGTCGAAACGGATAGTTATGACATCGCTAGTATGAAGGACCGGATTACGTTTGATGAAGACAGCGGAATTGAACTTGATGAGAACGCTGAATTGCCGGTCAATCTTTCGGATAACTTATTCCTAAACATTATCAATATGCTCAATGCTCAGGAAAATCCAGCCCTAATCGTTACTTTGAATAATGAAAAGCTGGAGTATTCTGAGGGAATGATTCTTGATATTGATAGTGATCAACTGAAGTTCAACCAAATCAATAAGTTTAACTTTAATGAATCAAAGCACGTTACTATTAAGTTTCGCGATATTGTTGGCATTGAGTTTGGCGGTAGCGAGCTCAGGCTATTGAAACATTCAATTGAGTTTGTTACGCCGGAAAACCATATCGAACCATTCACGGTTGAGGATAAAGACGATATTATTCAGTATATCGGTGGCCTTGAACAGTCAGGGAAGCTATTTACCTTGGAAACCGCAGATGATCGGAAGTACTTTTACGTGGGTTCAGTAGTTTCTCAAAACGCAAATGAACTGGTTATTCGCGTTGTTGATATGAGTGGTCGGTTTGGTGGTTACGTTTGGCTCCGTTATGACGATATCAAACGGTTGGTCCTTGAAAGTGACTACTTAACCATTTTACGGAACTATGTTTACGATAACTGGAACAGTCAGCACTTTACCCTGCAAGGCTTGAATGCTCAGCGAGACTTTGATGATAATGACAATATTTTACTCAACATTTTGAGTCAAGCGGTTCATTTTCATAAAGTGATGCGATTTGAGCTGACTGGAAATCAGGATTTGCTCGGGGTGCCTGAAGTTATTTACTCAAAAACTGGGAGTGTCAAGATTCGGCTGATTGATATTGACGATGATGGTTTGTTGACAAAAGAAGTGGGAATCGAAACAATAAAGGAAGTAGCCTTTGATTATTTCAAGGCGTTCTTATTAGAAAATCATATTGATTAAGGGGGATTCATCAATGGCAGGCAAGCGAAAATCAAAGTTTCCTAAGTGGATTGTTGATACATTACAAATATCAACAATGATCATTATTTTAATGGCGGCGTATAACTTTTTTGGCCCAACATTTATTAAAAACGGGAGCTTTATGCCTTGGTGGACCTTTCCATACTCAATTGCCGCAACAATTTTAATTGTTGGGGGTTGGAAGTTCTTTGCCCATCGAATGGACCTGATTCGAGTTGAAATGAAGCGCGAAGACGAAGCTAAGCAAAAGGCCGCTGAGGAGCGAGCGCGAAAGGCTGCCGCATCCGATGCCAAGGCTGCAGAGGTTCGTCGTCAACGGAATCAGAGTCAGCAACAATCTAGGTGATCACAATGGCAGAAGATATGAAATTTTGTCCATACTGTGGATATAAGTTGGAAACAAAGGTTGATGTCTGCCCAAATTGCGGTAAGCAATTGACGCCTAAGACGAATTCGATGAACAGGCTGATGTGGAATCCCTATGCGGAAGGGATGAAACGGTATCAGGATGGCAAGCCGAAGAAGTCGTGGTGGCAGAGGTGGATGGAGAAAAGAAAGAAGTAAGGTCACGTTTGACCACGGATAATTATAATCTGGCAATACCTAACAAATAGGTGTTGCCTTTTTTAGTAATCACTGGCAAGCTGTTTTTGCTGTACATATATGGGCAAAAGGTCTAAATCTTTCGCTTTGAAAACACAATTGCGGCAGCAATAAGCATAATTGCGGTCCAAATAATATCTCCAATAAGTAATTGACCTGTTGTTAGGTGAGAAATATAGTGATAATTTGCATTAGCAAATTGTTCCTGTAAATTTAACATATTAAAAGGATTCCATTTAACTATTGGTACTTGTTTTATCATGGATTGAATAATCAGATGTGATAATCCTTGACCAAGAAAAGTTACCCCCAGTCCAACAGATATTGAAATCGCACTGTTACTTCCAAATGCAGCCAAAAAAGCAACGATACTAATTATTAGAAAGGAGCTAAATACATCTAAACCAGCATTTGCTAGGAGGTTTATTATTAGTGATCTTTGATGCATATAGTTTTCATTTAAATTCAGACTAGGAAACATTAGAAATTTTATTCCTAGTGTCAGTATGATAATAAAAATATGAAGAAAAACACTATAACAGGCAACCAGAAATATTTTTGTCCCAAAAATCGTAAATCGATTACTGGATTGGATTACTAATTGTTTAATAGTTCCATATTCAAACTCCATTGTAATAAAAGAAGCGCTGATCACAATAGTTATTAAGAGCAGCCATTGAAATCCCGCAAAGCCTGATGAAAAGTAAAATTTTACATCTTGGATTTTAGTCTGGTAAAGATTTGAAACGGCCAGTAGTATTGTTAATACAGTTAAAGCAAGGATCGAGGTCCAAGTAGAGTTTTTATGAGTCATTTTAAAAATTTCTTGATTTAATATGCTTTGCATCAATTTTCCTCCTGATTATGGTCATCTAAGTATTTTAATAATGAATCTTCAAGATCACTTGGACGATATCGAATATTGTTTATTTTGACTCTTTGTTTTATCAGGCGTATAAGTTCATTATTTAATTGACTAAAATCTTCGTTATTTATTTCAACGCTTCCAGCAGAAGTTTCAATCACTAATTTACGAGTAGACTCTTGATACAACTTTTCTAAAGAAGTAGACAAGGTCACCTTTCCGCTATCTAATACAATCACATCATCAATTATTTTTTCTAACTCACTTAAAATATGACTTGATATAAAAAAAGTCGTTCCATTCTTTGAAAGTTTTTGAATTAAATTTCTCAACTGTCTGGTTGATTGGGGATCCAATCCATTCATTGGCTCATCAAGAATAACTAAGTCAGGGTCATTGATTAGCGCAAGAACAATTCCAAGCTTCTGTTTGGTACCAAGTGAGTACCCCTTGACCTTTTTGGGAAGATATTTAGTTAGTCCTAATTGATCAGAGAAACTAATTATTTGTCCTATATCATTAGTCATCATTTTAAGGTGCTCAAAGCCCGTTAAAAATGGATAAATTGCGGGGCCTTCAATTAGGGCTCCCACCTTTTGCTTAATAATGGAGTGATGTTGTGGGGTGACCTGTTGTCCTTCAACGAATATTGAGCCAGAATCAACACTAATTAATCCCAAAATGGATTTCATTACAGTTGTCTTTCCCGCACCATTTGGTCCCACTAGTCCAACTACCCTTCCTCTTCCCAAAGAAATGGAAACATTTTTAAGTATAGATTGTGAATTTATGTGCGTACAAATTTTTTCAGTGCTTACAATTGAATTCTGTGGCATATATTAACCTTCCTCAATTAATTTTGAGTTAAGCATACATCCAAAAATTTAGATTGCAGCAATAATATTGATGGTTATTGCTGATGTTACGAAACGTATCTTGCTTGAGAATGAAATTGCGAATAAGATGATTACATAATGATTTTAAGTTTGCGTTTTTTGAAATGAGGTTTGCGATTTGTCTAATAATTTAGCTAGTAATTTAAAAAAACTAAGAGACTTAAACAATATAAAGCAAAGCGAGTTGGCTGTTAAATTTCATGTATCAAGATCAACTGTTTCTGGATGGGAAACAGGAAGAAATACCCCTGATATTGAAATTTTATACGGCCTTTGCAACTTCTACGGGATATCAATGGAAAACTTACTTTCTCCAAAGGTTGTTATCACTCCTAAAATAAAAATAAACCATTTAATTATTGTTTGGATTCTTATTGTAGTCTTGTTTATTGAAAGGATAACTCAATTATCTTCCCAGTTTGGGTTAATCTATATGGATTTCCTAATACTAATTCTTTTTTCATCACTACTATTGTCTAGATTTGTTTCCTTAGGAAAAGTTCATAAGTTTATTGGAGACAAGATATTTGTTGGTGCATTAATAGTGTTTGGTATTTTAAGTTTGGCTTGTGGAATTTTGCAACCCTTCAACATAGGGTTTGGTTTTAGTACAACTAATCAATTTTGTGGCATTTTATCTCTGGGGTATGTGTTATACACGTATGTTTTAAAGTTAATTAAGCAAAGAAAAATTTAAGATTAAGCGTAATATTGCTGTTTGTAAAGAAGCATTTAGTATTTTCTAATTACTTTCTATCTTTTGAGACTAATTTTTGGATTACTTAAATTTTTCCTTCTATGAATAATTAAGAGAAAATGCACTTGCATAATCATTCAAAGAGCAATACCTATCAGTGGTGAAATTATCGTTGGGAGTTTACTCCCTACGGTAAGACCAGATTTTGAGACTTTTATGATTCTAAAAAGGCTCAAAACTGTGTCCACCACGTTCCATAGGTATTGCTAAAAGAATGGTTATGCTTTTTATATTTAGCATTATAGAAAGACTTAAATCTGTGCTCATTGCGGTCCAAAATCATGCTACGAGAACGATTAAGACAAGAATATAAAATAAATTATCAGAACTTGTTGCATGTTTGTAAGAAAAGCGTACAATAACTCATTGTATTTAATGTTAACCAAGCTTTCGAAAGGAGCTGTGAAATGCTAAAAGTTGCTAAGGGAAGAATCTCTTATTGGGCCGTCCTTGGTGCGATTCTCTTCATGATCGTCCAAGTTGTCGCCAACCTAAATCTTCCCAGTTTGACCTCAGATATCGTTAACAACGGTGTCGCAAAAGGTGATATTGACTATATATGGAAAGTCGGATTTGAAATGGTCGGCTTCTCACTGTTAAGTATTGCCGCAGCCGTTGGTAACGTGTTACTTGCTTCAACGACCTCCCAAAAGTTAGGTCAAAATTTACGAAGTGACGTTTATAAAAAGGTAATCGGCTTTTCTAACGATGAGTTTGATCAAGTTGAGACTTCATCACTGATTACCAGAACGACGAACGACGTTATTCAAGTTCAAAACGCAGCCATGATTATGTTAAGAATGATGATTATGGCCCCAATCATGCTGATTGGAGCTAGTTTCTTAGCTTACTCAAAGGATCACCAACTAACGATGATTTTCGTAGTGGTTGTGCCATTGATGCTGTTGTTCGTTGGCCTGCTACTCTACTTTGCAGTGCCACTGTTCCAAGCAATGCAGAAAAAGACAGATAAAATTAACCAGGTCTTCCGTGAAGGATTGACTGGGGTTCGGGTTATTCGAGCATTTCGGCAGGACACCCGTGAACAAGATCGATTTGAAGATGCTAACCAAGATTACACCCATAATGCAATAAAGGTTAACACGATTATCGCTACAGCTTTCCCAGTGATGACTTTGATCATGAGTGGAACTAACGTTGCCATTGTGTGGTTTGGTGCTACTTTAATTGGTAACCAAGCAATGCAAGTTGGTAACTTGATTGCGTTTATGACATACGCAATGCAAATTTTGATGAGTTTTATGATGCTTTCGATGGTGTTCGTATTTATTCCACGGGCCCAAGCATCCGCCAAACGAATCAAGACCGTGCTTGATATGAAGTCGACTATGGCTGAAAAGCAGGACGCAACAAAGCTTCCCGAAAGCACAGAACACGAATTACAATTCGACCATGTTGATTACCGTTATCGTGGAGCCGAAATGTTAGCCCTTGAGGACATTGATTTTGATGCCAAGAGTGGTCAAACAGTTGCCATCATTGGTGGTACTGGGTCTGGTAAAACCACGTTAGTTAACTTGATTCCCCGGTTCTACGATATTGAGAAGGGTTCAATCAACTTAGATGGGATTAATATTGAGAATATTGGCTTTAAGGAATTGCGGGATGCTGTTGCATTTGTTCCCCAGAAGGCAACGCTATTTACCGGAACATTAAGGGAAAACTTGATGTATGGTAACGAAAATGCAACTGACGATGACTTATGGCACGCACTTGATATCGCTAAGGCATCTGATTTCGTTAAGGAAAATCCAGATGGCCTTGATCAAGAAGTTGAACAGGGTGGTGGTAACTACTCTGGTGGTCAAAGACAACGACTTGCTATTGCCAGAGCGTTGGTAAAGCAGGCATCTGTTTACGTCTTTGATGATTCGTTCTCAGCTCTTGATTTTAAAACTGATTCTGAATTAAGAGCGGCCCTTAGAGCCGATAGTCACATTCAACAAAGTGTTACTGTAATCGTTGCCCAAAGAATCGCTACCGTTGCAGATGCAGATGTAATTTTAGTTCTTGATAATGGTAAGTTGGTTGGTAAGGGTACTCACGAAGAACTTAAGCAAACTAATGAAGTTTACCAAGAAATCATCAAGTCTCAATTAAGAGGGGAGGATGACATTTAATGAGTGATAAAAAAGCAACAGTTCGCCCAGTTGGCCCCCGTGGCGGTGGTCATGGTGGTCCTCATGGTTTAGTTGAAAAGCCCAAGAACTTTTGGGGAACGACTAAACGACTAATGAGCTATATGTCAGATCGAATCGTCGGTTTGGTTTTAGTTTTGGCGTTTGCCATCATTAGTGTTATCTTCCAAATCAGGACCCCTAAGATTTTAGGTGAAGCAACAACCGAAATCTTCAAGGGAGTTATGAAGGGGTCGGCTCAACAAAAAGCTGGCTTTAATATCGCTGGCTTGCCAATCAACTACGATAAGATTCTTCAAATTATTATCATAGTTATTGTGATGTATTTGGCATCAGCCCTCTTCAGTTTTATGCAACAATTCATCATGACTAGAATTTCGCAGAACACGGTTTACCGGTTGCGAAAGGTCATGAAGTTAAAAATGAAGAACGTTCCTATTAACTACTATGACACCCATAGTAATGGGGATATCATGAGTCGGGCAGTTAACGATATGGATAATATTGCCAGTACTCTACAACAAAGTTTGACGCAAGCCGTGACTTCAACCGTTACCTTCTTCGGAACTTTGTACATGATGTTTACAATTAGTTGGAAGTTGACCTTGATTGCTTTAGTAACGATTCCACTAAGCTTATTGGTTGTGGGATACGTGGCTCCTAAGTCTCAAAAGTTCTTTGGAGCTCAACAAAAGAGTCTTGGTCTGCTGAATGATCAAGTTGAAGAAAATTACGCTGGTCACGTTGTTCTTAAGAGTTTTAACAAGGAAGACGACATGATCAAGAAGTTTGAAATTCAAAACGAAAACTACTACAAATCAGCATGGAAGGCACAGTTCATCTCAGGAATCACGATGCCACTTATGATTTTCCTTAATAACGTTGGTTATGTGTTCGTTGCCGTTATTGGTGGAATTCAGGTTTCTAACGGAACGGTTACTCTTGGTAACGTTCAGGCTTTCCTTCAATACACCAACCAATTTTCACAACCGTTAGCTCAGTTAGCCAATTTGATGAACACGATTCAGTCAACCATTGCTTCTGCAGAGCGGGTCTTTGATGTTCTCGATGAAGAAGAAATGAAAGACACCAATGAGAATCGGGAAGTTAAGGAAAACACTGATAACCTGATTGAGTTGGAACATGTCCAATTTGGATATGATAACAGTGAGTTATTGATGACTGACTACAATTTGGAAGTTAAACCAGGACAGCAAGTCGCAATCGTTGGACCAACTGGTGCTGGTAAGACAACGATTATTAACTTACTAGAACGATTCTACGACGTGAGTGGCGGCGCTATTCGCTTGAACGGTAAGGACACACGCGACCTTGACCGCGAGGAGTTGCGTTCTCACTTTGCAATGGTGCTCCAGGACACTTGGCTATTCTCAGGTAGTATCTATGACAACATTAAATATGGTCGCGAGGATGCTAGTCATGATGAAATCATTGCTGCTGCTAAGGCAGCCCACGTTGATGAGTTTGTTAGAAAACTACCAAATGGTTATGATACGGTGCTTAATGAAGAGGCATCAAACATTTCCCAAGGTCAACGTCAACTTGTGACGATTGCCAGAGCGTTTGTTGCGGACCCAGAAATCCTGATTCTAGATGAAGCTACTTCATCAGTTGATACGAGAACTGAAGTCCAAATTCAACACGCAATGAGTCAATTGCTTGAAAACAGAACGAGTTTCGTTGTTGCTCACAGATTGTCAACGATTCAAAACGCTGACAACATTATTGTTATGAATCACGGTTCAATCGTTGAAACTGGTACCCATAATGCATTACTTGAGAAGAAAGGGTTCTACGCAGATCTGTATAACTCACAATTCTCTGGTAATGTGGAATTAGGATAGGAGGAACTGACGTGAAGAAGAAAATCTGGTTATCCTTAGTTGCTGTCTTTATCGGCGTTCTCCTAGTGGGTTGCGGTAAGAAGACACTAACAGTTAAGGACCACCAAATTAACCCAAGTGGTCTAGCCGCTGTGGTCAAAGGTAATTCAAACCAAAAGCATGTTTCATATACTATTGACGGCGGTAATAAACAAACCGTGAAAGTTAAGAACGGTGCGTTTGCAGTGGTTATCCCAGCTAAGCCAACCGACCAAAAAGTGAAAGTTTCAGCTGCTAATCTAAAACAGACCGTTACTGTTAATAAAGCTAAGGTTCTTATCAAGTATCCCAAGCTGAGTGTTCAGTATAACGAAGCAATCACTGCAAGTGAACTTTCTAAGGCTGATCAAAAGAAGGCTAAAGAGGTTCAAGCTAAGGGTGCTGCCCTTAAGAAACAACAAGCTAGTTTGCAGAGTAAGGCTGCTAAGGCTAAGAAACAACTAGCAAGTGGCGATACGTCAGCAGCATCTGATTTGCAGGATGTTGCTACCCAAGGTAAAGATATTGCTGCTCAAGGCCAAGCGCTCAAAGCTGATGGCCAAAAGGTCAAGAAAGCAATGAAGCGGGCTAAGGCAAAGGTCAAGGACCGGTTAATGCCAAGCAAAATCAGTAGCGGGGTCCATAACCTCATCACAACCAAAAACCTAACAATTAGGGCTAATGTTGCTAATGATAAGGTAACTGGAATTGCAATCATGGTTCCAATCAAGAGCTTGAAGTCAGTTAAAAAGGCTACGGGATTCGGAACTTCATTTGCAGTGTTGAGTAATACGGTTGGAGCTGATGCTAAGAAGATTATGAAGGAATTTCAGGATAAGGCGAAGAGTAAGGACAAGAACTCGACGACTACCAAGACCCTTCATTCCAACGGTATCGACTTTGATATGGGTTATTCAACTACCACACTATATATTTACGTAACTAAGGCGAAGTAAATTTATGATAAAGCAAAAATCACAACCAGCGAGGTTGTGATTTTTTTGTGTCTTCAATTATACGGTATTGACAACTACAAAATGTAGTTTAGAATACTACATAAATACAAGGCTTTTGTTAAAAGGAGAACTCACAATGAATCCCAAAATTGGATTGTTAGTCGATTCTGCAACCGATATTCCTACTGAAGTAGCAATGGAAGAAAACGTAGAAATCGTTCCATTGATGGTTACGGCTGAAGGTAATGATTATCTTGATCGTGAAACGATTGAACCAATTGAAGTTTATGAAATGATGAATAATGGCGTGATTCCTACAACCGCTAGTCCAACCATTGCTTTAGTTAGCAAATCAATTGAAAGACTAAAGGCTAAGGGTTATCACAACATCATTGGGGTAACCATCTCAAGTGGCCTATCAGTCACTAACAGTGTGTTCAAGCAGGCTGCTGACCTTGATGAGTCAGTCAAGGTTAATGTTATCGATACCAAAAATATTGGGATTGGGGCTAGATTAATTGCAACTTTTGCTGAAGAGCTAATCAGTGATGGCGTTGACTTTGATGACGTTGTTGACCGGGTCACTGAATCGGTTCTCAGAAGCCGGGTTTATTTCTACGTTCCGAGTCTGAAGTACCTTCGAGCTGGTGGTCGAATTGGTCGGGTTGCAGGAATCCTTGGCTCAGCATTAAAAATAAAACCAATTATTTCATGTAATTCAGAGGGAATCTATTATCCAATTGACAAAGAACGGTCTGAAAAGAAAGCGTTGAAAAAACTTGTTGATTTGGCAATAACTCATGCCAAAGCAGCTCCCAGTTTCAGAATCGGGGTGGCTCACGGTCATAATGAGGCCCTTAGCGAGCAAGTAGTCGATGATATTAAGAAGATTTTTCCAGACCATAAGGTTTTTCGGGGCGATGTATCCCCAGCGCTGGGAGTCCACACTGGTCCTGGCCTGATTGGAATCGCTGTTCAGATTGACTAGGGGGTGTTGATGATTTGGAAACCCAACCCAAACCGTTGAAATTACCATTGTGGGAAGAACTGCCTGATTTTAGTCTGCATTTGGATCAGCTGATTGAGTTTACTAACAAGTATGTTGAGCCGATTGTTGGTGATAAACTAACGAAGACGATGATGCACAACTATTTCAAAGCTAATGTAATCAAGTCACCTGATGGAAAATTGCATGATCGGATTCAAGTGGCTGGTGCAATTGTTGTTAGTTTGTTGAAAAACGTCTTTTCGCTAACTGAAATTAAACTCGGATTGGCATGGATATTATCAGACGATTCGCCCCAAGTCGGATACGATAACTTTGTTAAGATGTTCAATGAGCAGGCAGAGCAAAAGTTAAATGAAGTGACCAGCATTGACTTGAAAGGGGCGTCGAAGCCAACTGTGATGCAGTATAATGCGGTGCAAACGGTATTGTTTTGGCGGACAACCAAGATTCTTTTGAGGACGAAATTTGATGAAAAAATGTAAATCGGGATAGGAATAATAGGTTTATTAAAAATTAGAGTGTAGTAAACTAGGTACACCTAAAAACATGGATTGGACATACCTAACTATATCACTGCCTTTTTGCTTTTACTCAAACTCTTGCCACACGCAGTAACCATCAGGACTGATGCCCATTATTCATGGCCCTCAGTTACTGTTGGGTTTGCAGTAAACATCAAGAGTGAATCCCGCTTTTCGCAGAATCCACTAATTGTTGTTCTTGCTGGGGCACTAAGACGAAATCAAAGATTTCTGTAGTGCTCTCTGCGGGGGTGGAACGACGAAATCATCTTCGTATGATTTTGTTCCACCGCCTATCTAACAAACTTCTGAATTATTGTAAGCTCTTCATTTGTTGGATCAGACTCCATTGATTTAATTGAGTGGAGGCGTTCGACCGAAATGTGCAAGTTGAACGCTAACTGAGTATCCGGCATATCGTGCTTCTTTTGATAATGAATGATTTCCTCAGCTATGTTACTAAATTGGTCTCCCATGTTAATCCCTCCATTTGATTGATTACTTTAATTATACCAATAAATTTACAAAACGTGGCTAATGCGGTCTATCGATGTCGTAACCCATATTCGATTACCGCAATAATAATCACTGAAATTATGAGTGCGATGAAAATATGTTGGTGTGAGTGAAAATAAAAATAGTAGAAAATTCCTAAAAACACAAGTGCCAATGAGGCATATCGAATGTGATTGTGATCAATTGATAAAAACGCTAATCCAATCACCGTGACGATTGAGCCAGTGAGAACTCCAGTTGCACTTACCGAAGAACCAAACGTTAACATTAGCGAAACAAGGCCAATTACGATTCCAGCTAAAACTGCGAAAAGCCCGAATGCAAACGTAAATTTATTTGCCCGCATATTTTCACCTGCTTTCATTATTGATAATTTAAGTATAGAACAAAATTAAAAACTGACAAAGAAAAACCGACTGAATTTTCAGCCGGTTTTGTCGATTTATTACTTATTTCCGTATTTCAATCCTCGTTTGAACCGATTCCAGAAACTTGAGTTATCACTTTGCAGCATCAATCCTTCATAGATTGAGCTGATGTAGTAAGCCATTGCACCAATAGTTACAATTAAGATAATCAACGATAACCCAATCCCCGCCCCAGAGACAGAGCCATCAATCACCCTAATGGGCATGAAAAATGATGACATGAATGGGACAAATGATAGAATTTGGGTTACCACGGACGTGGGGTTATCAATGAATGAAAATGAGAGTAAAAATGCGGCAAGACAAATGTAGATAGCAGGGGTAGCCGCTTTGTTCGCATCCTCAGCTTTAGCAACCAATGCCCCACTGAATGCGGATAAAATCGTGTAAATCACAACCCCCAGAAATACAAACAATAGGTTAACGTTGATTAAGTTGCCAATCACCATGTGAATTAAGTGGCTGTTATCATTTATCAATTCTTTGAAATCGCCACCCACTTTAGCAATGTTAAAACTAAGGTAACCACCAACAACGTAAATTGCGATTTGAGTACAAATGACGCCCATAATTCCTAGCAGTTTACCGAAGAAGTATTTTTGGGCGGTTGTACTTGAAAAGATGATCTCAATAATCTTGGTTCCCTTATCCTGGGCAATTTCTTGGGCCGTAATCGTCGAATACGTTAGTAAGATGAAGTATGCCATCACAACCAGTAGGTAAAATGCAACGACCTTGTAGGTTTCGTTGTCTGATTTACCTTGGTTATTAACATGCTGGGTTATACTAGGCTGCCGACTTAAAGTTGTTAACTGTCTTGCCGTGACCTTAGAGTCCATGATATTTTGAGCCTGTTGGGATTTTTGAAGAAACGCTATCAGACCAGTTTGAGTAGCTGCCGACATCTTTTTATTACCTGTGTATTTAGCAGTTAACCTGCCTGACTTTTGTTGAGATATAACAACGTAACCATCGAGATCATTATCATGGAGCTTACGTTTTGCCGTTGCCTCTGACATTGATTTCGACGTAAACGCATCCGTTGTTTTGGTAACTTTAGTGGCTGTAACCGCGGGGGTGTGAGAAATTACCGCGATTTCTGGCTCACTATTGCTACTTGAATTAGATGAAAGGTAGCCAACTCCTACGGAAATAAGCAGGAGAATAAACGGGGAGATAACCATCAAGAAAAAACTCCAGGTCTTTACTTGATGAGAATAGGTTTGCTTGGCAACGGTCCACATTTTATTCATCTATCTCACCAACTTTCATTCTAAAAATCTCGTCTAGACTAGGAGCTTGTTGACTGAAGGTTTCAATGTATTCACCGTTAGAAACTCGTTTGAATACTACCTTGCCGACCTCCTCTGAGCTTAGTGTAAGTTGGTAGTGGTCTGAAAACTGTTTGGCGTCAATAACTCCGGGGATGGTGGCAACATCAGAAATCGGAATGGTTGGTGAAATGATCAACTTAGTTCTGGGATACTGGTTCCTAACTTGATTGACCGGGCCATGAAGGACAACGTGGCCGTCCTTTAGCATTACTAGTTCATCGCAGATTTCTTCAACGTTATTCATATCATGACTTGAGAAGATGATTGTTGCTCCGTTTGCCTTGGCTTCAAGAATCGCAGCCTTTAGTAGTGAAGCATTGACGGGATCAAGACCACTAAACGGTTCGTCCAGAATGATAAACTTAGGATCATGAATCAGAGTACAGATTAGTTGCACCTTTTGCTGGTTACCCTTGGATAGATCCTTAATTTTATCAGTTGGCTTGCCCTTCACTTCAAACTTCTTCATCCAACCTGGTAATTTTTGGCTGACCATTTTGGCCGGCATTCCCTTAAGAGCTGCTAGGTATGTAACTTGTTGCTCAATCGTCATTTTAGGTAAGAGACTTCGTTCTTCGGGGAGGTAACCAACTTCATCAAACGATTTCTCCGTGATTGGTTCGCCGTTCCATAGAATTTCACCGTCATGAGAGATGAAATTGAGGGTGCTATGAAACAGAGTGGTTTTACCAGCCCCATTTTGACCAATTAATCCCAGAATTGTGCCGTCGTTAATTGAAAAATTGACGTTACTGAGGGCTTTTACTTGGTCGAATTGCTTGCTGACATTGTTAACTGAAAGCATGGATTCTCCTTTTCGCAGTAAAGTTTTTAGTATCATCAAGTTACCACGATTAATAAAAGAATAGTAGTTGTTTTATGAAAATACTGCCGCATGTAAACCAAGATATACGCTTTTTTTACCAAATGGGGTTGTTTTTGAACTCTTTTGGATGCAAAATATAGTTGTCATCTTGGCAATATATATGTTGCACACAAAAATGTTTGGAGACAATCAAAATGTCAAAACTGGGAAGATTTATATTTGGAATTGATGGATCACTTGATGAGGCTCAACAGGAACGCTTGATGAAGGCGGGGATGAGCAGCTTAGTGATGATTTACATATTAAATTACGGTTTGCTTGCTGTGTCGATTCTTATTGATTGGCTAACAAAGCACCATAACTTGAGTATATACACGTTTGTAATTATGGCGTTTATCGTTGTTTTTACAATCTATACTGAATTTAAAATTAACCAAGCAAACGTCAGAAATTACGAGGTGTACAGCGAAGATGAGTATCATTCAAGATTGAAGTTGGAGCTAAAGCGGAGCCTGATGTGGTCACTGGTTACTGTGATTCTATACTTTGGGATGTACTTTGGTTTAAATTTATTATTCGGTGATTCAATGGATTTATCGTTCTTTGTTGTAGGTGCTCCATTTCTTTTTGTATGGTGGACATTAGCTAATTATGGTGGTCGTAAGAAAAAGATCGTCAAAGTGTACGAATAGTTGGTGCTACTAATGAATAATAAAATTCGTGAATTTCGCAAACTAAGGGGAATGTCCCAGCGTGATCTAGCAATGCAGGTCGGAATCACCCGGCAAACGGTGGGACTGATTGAAACGTTCAAGTATAACCCGTCATTGAAGGTGTGCTTGAAGATTGCTGATGTGTTGGGAACGGGATTAGATGAGTTGTTTAATCCGAAGTATTTTGATGAGGAAGAATAACAAAACAATCTAAGATTAGATTTAGATAGAGATGATCAACTTCATCCTCTATCTAGATCTTTTTTAGTTACACTGAAGATGAACTTTAAGACCGAGCATGCTCCCTTGGACCTAGAGTCCCCAATTTAAAATGGTCTTCGTTATCTTCACAGCTTTAACCTGATTTAAGATTGATGACCTTCGAGG
>NZ_CATNVB010000006.1 GCF_951230165.1 Lentilactobacillus sp. Marseille-Q4993 | reverse complement strand
TTGAGAGAACGAAGTTCTCTTATGAATATAGTGTGGTGGCGATAGCCAAAAGGATACACCTGTTCCCATGCCGAACACAGAAGTTAAGCTTTTGCACGCCGATAGTAGTTGGGGGATCGCCCCCTGCAAGGGTAGGACGTTGCCACGCGATTTTGGAGGATTAGCTCAGCTGGGAGAGCATCTGCCTTACAAGCAGGAGGTCACAGGTTCGATTCCTGTATCCTCCATCATTGAGCCGTTAGCTCAGTTGGTAGAGCATCTGACTTTTAATCAGAGGGTCGGCAGTTCGAGACTGCCACGGCTCATACAATTAAATATTAAGCGCATAATATTTATTATGCCGACTTAGCTCAGTTGGCAGAGCACCTGTCTTGTAAACAGGGGGTCGGAAGTTCGAATCTTCTAGTCGGCATTTTGCGGAAGTAGTTCAGTGGTAGAACATCACCTTGCCATGGTGGGGGTCGCGGGTTCGAATCCCGTCTTCCGCTTGTTATGCCGGGGTGGCGGAATTGGCAGACGCACAGGACTTAAAATCCTGCGGTCAGTGATGACCGTACCGGTTCGATCCCGGTCCTCGGCATATTATGCACCCATAGCGCAACTGGATAGAGTGTCTGACTACGAATCAGAAGGTTGTAGGTTCGACTCCTACTGGGTGCATTCTCGGGAAGTAGCTCAGCTTGGTAGAGCACCTGGTTTGGGACCAGGGGGTCGCAGGTTCGAATCCTGTCTTCCCGATTGATAGCTAACGCTATCATCACATTATCATCATCGCGGTGTAGCTCAGCTGGCTAGAGCGTCCGGTTCATACCCGGGAGGTCGAGGGTTCGATCCCCCCTGCCGCGATATAGGTCTTGGACCTTTAGCTCAGTTGGTTAGAGCAGACGGCTCATAACCGTCCGGTCGTAGGTTCGAGTCCTACAAGGTCCATTGACTCAACCTTTGTTGATGTTCATTTTTATATTTATTTTGGAGGATTACCCAAGTCTGGCTGAAGGGAACGGTCTTGAAAACCGTCAGGTGGGTCAAACCACGCGAGAGTTCGAATCTCTCATCCTCCTTTTATTATCGCGGGATGGAGCAGTCTGGTAGCTCGTCGGGCTCATAACCCGAAGGTCGTTGGTTCAAATCCAGCTCCCGCAATTACATTGGTCCGTTGGTCTAGTTGGTTTAGGACGCCTGCCTGTCACGCAGGAGATCACGAGTTCGAGTCTCGTACGGACCGGTTTTGGCTCGGTAGCTCAGTCGGTAGAGCAATGGATTGAAGCTCCATGTGTCGGCAGTTCGATTCTGTCCCGCGCCACTTTAATTGAATATTTTATTATGCGGGTGTAGTTTAGTGGTAAAACCACAGCCTTCCAAGCTGTTGTCGCGAGTTCGATTCTCGTCACCCGCTTTTTCTGGTAAATGGGCCTATAGCTCAGCTGGTTAGAGCGCACGCCTGATAAGCGTGAGGTCGATGGTTCGAGTCCATTTAGGCCCATCTTTTGGAGAAGTACTCAAGTGGCTGAAGAGGCGCCCCTGCTAAGGGTGTAGGTCGCGTAAGCGGCGCGAGAGTTCGAATCTCTCCTTCTCCGTTTTTTTATGACCCGTTGGTCAAGTGGTTAAGACACCGCCCTTTCACGGCGGTAACATGGGTTCAAATCCCGTACGGGTCATTTTGATTTACATTATATATATTATCGCGGGATGGAGCAGTCTGGTAGCTCGTCGGGCCCATAACCCGAAGGTCGTTGGTTCAAATCCAGCTCCCGCAATCATGGTCCGTTGGTCTAGTTGGTTTAGGACGCCTGCCTGTCACGCAGGAGATCACGAGTTCGAGTCTCGTACGGACCGTAGGTTACAAGCTATAGTGTTATAGCTTGTTTTTTTTGGCATTAACGTTTACAATTGCAAACGTAATAAGAGAATAATTTAAGAATCATGATGCATTGGGGGTAATAATATGAAACAAGAAAATAATCAAATGCACGAAATGAATCACCACATGTCTAATTCTCACGACATGCATAGTGAAGATGAACACATGAACTCTAGCCACCATATGATGATGGATATGGGTGAATTGTATCGCAAATTGTGGATTTCTCTAATTTTAACTGTGCCAGTTTTACTCTTATCTTCTATGGCCGGTATGCACTACGCGACGATTCGTTTCCCAGGTTCACCAATTGTTTTGTTCGTAATTGGAAGTATCCTGTATTTTTATGGTGGTCAGCCATTCTTTAGCGGTGCTAAAGGTGAACTAATGAATAAACGGCCTGGAATGATGGCGTTAATCACAATGGGAATTACTGTAGCGTACGGGTACAGTGTGTACGCTGTTATTTCAAATGACTTGATGGGGATCACCCCTAAAGTTGATGAATTTTTCTGGGAACTGGCGACGTTGATTGATATCATGTTGATTGGTCATATCATCGAAATGAAATCAATTGATTCTGCAGGCTCCGCTGTTGATTCCTTGGCAAAATTGTTGCCAGATACTGCGAGAGTTAAAAGAAACGGTTCTTTTGTAGAAGCAAAACTTCAAGAGTTAGTAACAGGTGATATTGTTCAAGTTAGGTCTGGTGAATCAATTCCTGCGGACGGTACAATTGTAAGCGGCGAAACGACAATTAACGAGGCGTTAGTAACGGGTGAGTCGCAGGCAATTTCAAAGACAATTGGAAGTCAAGTAATAGGAGGATCAATTAATAACGATGGGACGATCGAGTACCGGGTTGATCACATCGGCGAGGACAGTTATTTGAACAAGGTTCAAAGGCTAGTAGCTAATGCATCTGAGAGTAAGTCAAATGCGCAAACGTTGGCTGATAAGGTTGCAGGATACTTATTCTACGCAGCTTTAACAATTGCTATCGTGGCGTTTGTTGTCTGGGTCGTAATAGGTGGTCTGAACAAAGCCTTACCAATTGCCGTCACCGTTTTGATTATTGCATGTCCCCACGCATTAGGCTTGGCCATTCCGTTAGTTATCTCTAGATCAACAGGAATTGCCGCTAAACACGGCCTCCTCATCAGAAGCTCACGGGCCCTTGAAGTGACCAAAAAGGTCAAATATGTATTGATGGATAAGACTGGAACCTTAACTGAAGGACAGTTTAAACTAAATGAACATCGGAGTATGAGCGATAATTACACAGACGACGAAATTCTTCAATTATCTGCCGGTCTCGAAGAAACGTCCAGCCATCCGTTGGCCAAGGGTGTGCTAGCCGCGTTTGATGAAAGTGGTCTTAGTCAAATCAAAATGGATAATATTCAGCAAATTCCTGGTTACGGAGTTGCTGGCAAGTATAACGGTCATGAGTACAAGCTAGTTTCAGTTCAGTATTTTGAAAGCCATAACCTTGAATATGATAGACAATTGTTTGATGAGTTAGCAGGTGGAGGCAGTAGCGTTAGTTTCCTTCTTGATAATGAAGAACCAATCGGGGCAATTGCTGAGGGAGACAAAATCAAGCCGGCCTCAAAGAAATTGGTTGATTACTTGCTTCAACAAGGCATTACGCCGGTTATGTTGACTGGAGATAACCAAAAAATTGCGGATCAAGTTGCTAATAAATTGGGGATTAAAGATGTTCGGGCGCAATTGTTACCAGAAGATAAGGAAAAAATGGTAATGGAATTTCAAAAGCGAGGAGTTACGGCGTTTGTTGGCGATGGTGTGAATGATGCGCCAAGTCTGAGCAGAGCGGATGTAGCAGTAGCAATCGGTTCTGGGACTGACGTTGCAATTGATTCCGCTGACGTTGTTTTGGTCAATAGCAATCCACAGAACATCATTGATTTTATTGAATTAGCAATTAAAACTAGTCGGAAAATGATTCAGAACCTTTGGTGGGGAGCTGGATATAATATCATCGCATTACCACTAGCTGCTGGAATACTAGCCCCAATCGGGATTCTGCTAAACCCAATGGTCGGAGCTGTGTTGATGTCATTGAGTACCGTTGTCGTTGCCCTTAATGCTTTAACCCTCAAGGTTTAATTGGTGGCAAAACAGTCAAAATGAGTTAAAATATACATTATCATTTAGAAAGAAAGGGTGTTTGAAATGGGAAAATATATTGTCCATTCAACTCTCCGTCCTTTGGGAACTCAAGTAATGAACCAAACGGGTGGCCATTCATACTTAGCCGATGAGCCAGCGGTTGCCAAGGGAACGGATGCTGCCCCCAACCCAGTGCAGTACTTACTCGGGGCAGTTGGAAGCTGTATGAGTGTTACTGCGAGAGATATTGAGAATAGTGAACCTGACTTAACGATTAAAAAGTTTAAAGTTGATGTGACTGGAGAGACTGCCCATTACCAAGACGGTAGTTCAAAGGTGACTCACATGACAATCAAGTTGACGGCAGAAACTAATCTGTCTGCTGAGGATCAACACTTTTTTATGAATGAAGTTGTTAGAAAATGTACCGTTCATGCTTCACTAGAAGGCTCGGTTCCAATGGATATTGAGTTTGCGGAATAAACTGAAAATGAATGGATAGTTAAAAAGGATCAAGCTCTCGGTTGAGAACTTGGTCCTTTTTTGTTACTTGATATAAGCGCGAGTGTAATCATGTTCACCTGCAACGTGATACATTACGCCTTTGAGTTTTGGATTGACTAAGTGAGTTTCACTAACGTAGTAGAGGGGAACCATTGCGGTGGTGTCCTGTAATCGTTTCTCGGCATTTCGCATGTCGCGCCAGTAAGATTTTTCACTCTTAGCGTTCGTTTTGGCTTGATTGATGATTTGCTGGTATTTCTTGTCATAATACTGACCGGAATTCATTGGGGATCCCTTGGTAAAGACCCCGAAGTAGTTAATTGGATCAGCGTAATCGGCCAACCAATACCACTGACTAATATCAAAATCACCATCTGTCTTTTTATTTTGAAGGCCCTTATCTGGTAAGTTCTGAATTGAAACTTCAAGACCAGGTAGCTTTCGTTCGAGTTGGCTTTGAATGTATTGGGCAATTTCCTTAGTTATTTCTTGGTCGTCACCAACCATTCTCAGTTGAATTTTATTTTTACCGGTTTCCTCTAAGCCAGTCTTCCACAGTTGCCTAGCTTTCTTAGCATTAGCTTTGGTACTTGTCTGCATTTCGGCACTAAAATCTTTGCCGGTAGTTGGATCAGTTGCAACCCCGGGAGAAACGAAACTTGATGCCACCTTAGAACCATCCGCCAGAATTTTATCAGCAATGGTATCTTTATTGATTGCTAAGTTGATTGCTTGTCTTAACTTCTGGTTTTTCAAGGGAGCATTTTTCCGTTGGTTCAATTGAAGGTAGTATGTCCATGCTCGTTTAACATGGATCGCGTCCTTGTCTTTGGCTGAGCCCCGGGCAACAACACCAGTTAATGTTGCGTCATCCAGTTTGTTTTGGCTAAACAATGATTTAGCAGTGTTAGAGTCCTTAACGATTCGGTAGTTGATTTGGCTAAGTTTGATTTGGTGCTTATCGTAATAATACTTATTGCGGGTTAGTTTGTAACTGTCATTAACTCCAGTCCAACCAGCGACTTTGAATGGTCCGTTCGACACAAACGTTTTGTCACTTGAAGCAAACTTGTTGCCCGTTTTTTTAACCATTGCTGTATTTTGCGGGAGAAATACGGGCATTGTCACTAACTGATTGAAGGCGGGCATTGGGGCGTCTAAATCAATCTGCAACTTGTGTTTTCCAAGCGCTTTGATTCCCAGTTTAGAAACGGGGAGTTTCCCAGCTGCAACCTTGTCAGCGTTCTTAATCCCTGAGAAAACGTAACTGTATACAGGTTCTAGCTTTGGATTAACTGCTCGTCGCCAAGCTGTCACAAAATCAGTAGCCGTGACGTCCTGGCCGTTACTCCATTTTGCATCTTTTCTAATATTAAACGTATAGGTTTTACCGCCGTTGGTTGGCTTTACTATCTTTGTGGCCATTGCGGGAGTTGGCTGATTCTTTTTGTTTAGTTTATAGAGGCCCTCACTGGTGTTTTGCAGAGTATTAAACTCAGGGAGAGTAGCATCGCGGGAACTGTCAAGCGTAGTTAGGTTACCGGTCTGCATTAGGGTGATCTCCTGCTTTTTACCTGCCGGTTCAGACCCTCTCTGGCTGCATGCTGCCAAAGCAACCCCGACAGTGACGGTGGCAGCGGCGATTAGGATTGTTTTTTTCATGATTATCTCCTCATCCAACATTGATAAATTAATTTTAACGGTATTATCGCTATAATGCAGTAATGTTGCTCACAACAAAAAATAGTTCGGCTTATTAAGCATGCTTTAATTACATAAACAAGAGGATAACTAGGTAAATTAAAAAAATAGCGATAATTTCATTTTTTGAAATTATCGTTACTTTATTGCTTTCATCCAAATCCTTGCTACACGCAATAACCAGCAGGACTGGACGACGCCTTTACCCAAAAATTAAACTGCCCGATAAGTCGCTTCATGGCTCGAAAAACTAGGGGTGTTCTTATATATCTCTGGCATCAATAGGTTGTTATCCTTACGCCAAAGTTCATATTCGGATGCAGAGTCCCAAGTTGTTAGTAGTACCCGCTCATTAATATTATGATGAGCGTTCATTGAGTACATGGACTTCATTCCGTTTGGAAGGATATCACTCATAAGCTTATTGACCCGAGCATCGAAAATTTTCTGCTGATCAGCGTCTAAATCAAGGGTTATAAAACTAATAAATCCCTGCCATAAATCAGTGCCGATATGACTTAGCACTTCATACTGAACCGGTGATTCGAAAACTGACATTTCTCCTGAATAATCCAACATCATTACGTGGTTCTCGTTGTTTAGTGATGTGTAGGTCTGTAATTTTTTGTCTGGGTATTTCTCCTTGATCCGGTTGATTACGTCCTCACTTCCGAACGTAACTGCAATTTCTCTAATCATCCAAACCACCTCCAATTTCACTTTCAACTTCAATTATATTGTTAAATTTATGAATAACCAAATATTTAAGCTCATTTTGAGCTACCATGAATACATAGGAAATTTGAGGAGGCTAACTATGAAATTAACGGTTTTAGGATACTTAGGTGGTTTTCCCGATCACGGAGACGGGACCAGTAGTTATCTAATTGAATCAGCTGGATTTAAATTATTGGTGGATTGTGGGAGTGGGGCTCTCCTAAGTTTAGAACAGGTGGTAGATCCTTTAAGCCTTGACGCAGTCTTATTGACGCACTATCACAATGATCATATTGCGGACGTCGGAGTATTACAATACTACTGGCAATTGCACCCAGAGCGGCCAAATAAGGATGTCTTACCGATTTATGGTCACACGCTTGATCAGGAGCATTTCAATTCGCTTGATTGGCCAAATTCGACACAAAAGGTGGCTTATGATCCTAGTGGAGTCCTTGATCTAGGACCGTTTTCAATTACCTTTTCAAAAACGGAACATCCAGTTCCTGCCTTTGCCACCCGAATTGTTGAAAAAGCCACTGGCAAGGTTCTTGTCTTTACAGCGGATACCAGATACTTTGAGGATATAACTGGATTTTGCCAGGATGCTGACTTATTGATGACGGATACTAACTTCTTTGCTGACAAACAGGGACAAAAATGGCACATGACTTCAGCTGAGAGTGGCAAGTTGGCGAGGGATGCTAAGGTCAAGAGCTTGTTAATGACTCATTTGCCCGCAAAGGGCGACATGAATCAGCTGATTTATGAAGCCCAGCGAGAACTTCCAGAAAACGTGCCGGTTGAAGTAGCAAGTACCCATCTTGAAATCGAAATATGAAAATAAAACTAACTTTTTAGTAAAAAGTGTGAACCTTTTGTGAAAATCACCATTCAGATTGTTTTCCCAAATATAATTTACTCATAATCTAAATCATAAGGGGAAATTAATATGACAGTTGAATTTTATACCACACCAAGTTGTACATCATGCCGGAAAGCCAAAAGTTGGTTAGACGAAAACCAAGTTCCTTATCGTGAAAGAAATATTTTTGCTAACCCATTGACTAAAGATGAATTGAAGAAGATTTTGATTCTTTCAGAGGAAGGCACAGAAGGTTTGATCTCAACTAGGTCATTTGCGTTCAACCAATACCGTGATAAGTTAGCTGATATGACGATTGATGAGTTGTTAGACTTGCTATCAAGCCATCCTGAAATGATCAGACGACCAATCATGGTCGATAACAAGCGATTACAAATTGGGTTTAATGATGATGAAATTCGGCGCTTCTTACCTCGCCATATTCGCAAGGTTGCATTAGCTCAAATGATTGAGAATGCTCAGTAACCATGAGTTGATTAATTGCACAAAAAATGAATTAGCCGTATCATTTACATGACAGGTATTAGTGGTACAATATATTAATACCAATTGACCTCAGATCCGAAAAGGGGTGGCTAACATGGAAATGGAACGGATTAACGAGAATACTATTCGGGTTCTCATTGGTAACGATGATCTAGATAAGAGAGGCATCACTGTTTTGGATTTGCTGGGTAACCACAAGCAAATCGAAAGCTTCTTTTATAGCATTCTAGAAGAAGTTGATGAAGACCACCAATTTCAAAATAACGACGCCGTTACGTTTCAGGTTCTCCCAAACAAGAACGGTCTCGAATTATTTATTAGTAAAGATGTCGAGCTTAATGATGATGATTTGATTTCAGAGCATGATGACAATGGCGATAAAAAACGTGACCACGTGTCAAAATACGTTGATAATCATCCAAAAGAAACGACTGAAAGCCACGTGAGCGAATCTGATGAGTTTGGCCATCAAAAACACACTGTGATTTTTGAATTTGCCAAACTTGATGATTTTATCAATTTAGCTAAGGCGCTTAGGCTAGAAAATGGGACATCTGACCTGTACCTTTACAAAGATAAATACTATTTGAAATTAACGCTCTATAGTAGCGATCCAGTTGATATTACTGTTTCTGATGAAATTGCAATTGCGTATGAATACGGAAGCAAGTCGTCAGTAACTGAAGATGTTATCAACGAATATGGTAGTTTAGTGATGGAAAATAGTGCGTTAGAATTAGCGCGACACTATTTTAGGTAGGTACAAATAAACGGTAGCGAGTCCAGTTTGGACTCACTACCGTTTATTTATAAGTAAGAGGCTTCTGTTAAAACAATTTGACGGGTTCCAACACTATGGTTGGGGTCAAATCTTCATACTTAACAACCAACTTCTTGTCTTGATACTTCAGTCCTAACTGGCTATCTTCAAGGATTTGATATGAAACTCCATCACGAATACAATTTTTAATAAACGATTGAACATTGGCTGGTAATCCAAACCGGTCAATGTTTTTTTCTTTTCGCAATTGTTTGTGTTGTTTGGCAAGCTTAGTCGCATATTCTACTAAACTATCATTTTTTATGTGGGAAGCTAGCTTAGCAGCTGGGGTTGAAGCCGGATTGGCTACTCGGTCATTCATTTTATTGATTAGCGCAAGCTCCCTCGAATCAAATCCGAGTTTGGTACCAGTTTGGAGAAAGTCTTCGAAGATAGCTCGCATTCTTTCCTCCAAGGCTGAATGACTATTTGGATCTTCGAGGGCAACCTTATCGTTGTAAGAAAATGATTGCTTGAGGTCCGCCGAAATTGTCGATTCGTTGACTGGTAATGTGATCAAATAGGCTAGCCATTTTTTGACAAAGGCCATCGTTTCGGCACTAACCCCGTTTGCATCGAAGGGATCGTTGTCAAAAACGCGGAATTCCAAATAATTGATACCTTTTTTAGGATATTCAGTGAAGTGGTTTTGGCCACGCATTCTAACGGGGCCGTAAAACTCAGCTGGTGAGTATAATCGGTGAGTTTCAATTGCGTCTTCAAGGGCACTGATTAGATGATCCATGCTGGAATAAACGCCAACGTTGACCTTATCTTCTGGATTATTGACATACCCAAGGCTACTATTACGGATACTCCTAACTGGGTGAGTAAGTTCAGATTTATGGGTTAAAAAACCTTGCTCAAAGATTGGACTGGCACCGAATAAATATGTCAGGACATAACGGTGCAACACAAAGTTTTGAATTAGCTGGAAGTAAAAATCGTTTTTAAACGCAGTGAAATCAGAATACTCTGGTTGATAAGCGCTGAATAAGCTTTCCAAAAAAGGCTTGGAAACACTGAAATTAATATGGACACCGGTAATGATTTTTTTAGGGATACCATACTTATCAGTTAGGTAATCTCGGTATTTAGCGTAGGCCGGGCGATAAAAATTGTCATCAATAAACTTTATGTCACTGGCAGATAAAATTGGTGGCATGCTCAGTGGCCAAATAACTTCGTCTTTTTTTAAGTGGTCGCACAAAACATTCTGAATGGCGTTCAGCTGAACAGCTGTGTTATGAACACGAGAATGGGCATCAGATATGATTTCATTTTGAGATTCGGCGAAGTCTGATTGTAGGTAAGGGTGAAATAAGCGGGAGCCTAATTCGGTTGGATAGGGATACTTACTCAGGGTACCACTTTCTAATAACCGGTGTTCTTCAACTTCGACACCAATCAAACTTTCCCTTAAGTCTTTTTCGAGGCCAAGTGCTTTAATATTATCAAGAATGTTCTCAATCATGAGAATCCCCCACTCGTTTTCGTTTACCAATAATTATAACTAAAAACAAAAAAATTAACAGTTTTGACCTTAATTTGCGGAACTAATTAAGTGAGGTGATTTAAGTGTTAATTGCGCAAAAAGGAGGCCAACTTATTAATGCGGCCGATGTTGATGGTAGTGGTGAGTTTTATTGTCCTGAGTGTGGCAAACCAGTTCGATATAATCGGGGCAATAAAAAGGCAGCATACTTCAGCCATATTGCTAATTTAAGCACGATGAATTTGGAAAATGAAAGTGACCAGCATTACGCTGGTAAAATGCGAATTGCTGCCGCCTTTTCAGAGATAGGTAGGGCTGCCGAAACCGAACGGGTCTTTAGCACTACTGGTCAACGAGCGGATATTTATATCCCAGGTAATCATTTAGTAATTGAGTATCAGTGCAGTGAGGTTTCTCAGGAAAGTGTTGATCAGCGAAGCGGGGATTATCGTGGTGAAAATCTGAGCGTGATTTGGATTTTAGGTGATCCGTATTTGGTAAAGAAACTATGTAAATCAGTTGTTGCTAAATTTGCCAGGTATAAACCCAATTTAGGGATGTATCTGATCTATTACTCTGACCGTAGTGACAGGTTCGTGGTTCGCCACAACATTCAGGAATTCGCTGGCAATTTGTGTTGGCAGACGGCCACGTTTGGTGAGCTTGAGAAATTGATCAGATTTTGTGATAGATTCGAATCAGCAAGGACAGCTTTGCCTGAACGAAGTCACTGGTTGATTCGTAAACAAGCTGAACAACTATATCGAAATGTGGTCATGAAAAACCAAACATACCTTGGTTTAATCAACTTATGCTATGCTCACCATCTAAACTTAATGGGTTGCCCTATTATTTGTCATTCGCCAGCCCGATATAACTTGCCATTATACCGCCATACGGAGCTTTCAAATCGAGTTAGGGTCTTAATCAATCTAATTGATAGTGATAGTCAAGTAACAACGAATCTGGCGCTTGATGAGCTAGTAAAAGAGATAATTGCTGAGGATGGATTTCACTTCTCGCAAATAAAAAATTATCAAATGCTATACCGACTTAATCTTCAGGAGTTCATCACCGATTTAAGGGATTTTGGATTTCTTAAATACACAATTGATGGGATAAAGTTAGAATGTTCTCCGAAATGGTTTAGAAGTTTTGATGAAAAACGTAATGCGTTAAGCCAGTAGTCCGATTATGTGGTAAGTTATTACTAACTTAGTTTTTAAGGAGGGTATTATGGCAGACGTAAAAGAATTACCATTACGTAAGGATGTTGATCCTGAGTTAACCTGGGATTTAACTACCGTTTATCAAGATGATTCTCAATTCGAACAAGACTTTAATGAGCTCGAAAGGGAAGCTAGTGATGTTGAGTCGCTTAAAGGGACTCTTGGTGAGAGTGCAGGTAGCCTGCTCACAGCTACTGAAAGAATATATGCTGATTTTAGAAAATTAGAAAAGGCATATGTATATAGTCAATTGAAGAATGACCAGGATACTAGTGATGATAAGTATCAGGGGATGAACGCCCGAATGGGAAATTTGGCTGCTAAGTTGTCATCAGCAACCTCATTTTTTGAGCCGGAATTGTTATCAGTTGAAGAAAATAAAATCAATCAATTCTATGATGACGAACCCAAGCTAAAGCTTTATAAGCGAGCATTCGATCAAATTTTGTCGAAACGTGATCATATTTTAAGTAATGAAGTTGAATCGGTTTTGTCCCTTTCGTCAGATATCTTTAGTTCCGGTGAAAAGACATTCGGATTACTGAATAATACCGACCTTAAATTCCCAGTCGTTGAAGATGAAAACGGCGAGAAGATGGAATTATCTGAGGGAGTTTATAGTGTTCTACTTGAATCAAAGGATCAAAGTGTTAGAAAACAAGCTTTTCAAAAGTTATATGAAGTGTATGGTCAGTTCCAACACACGCTGGCATCAACGTTAACAACCAACGTTAAGACCCATAACTTTAACGCAAATCTTCGGCACTATGACGATGCGTTGTCAGCGGCATTATCAAACAATGAGATTCCAAGTGAAGTTTATACTAACTTAATTAAAGGAGTAAATGACCATCTTGATTTACTTCATCGATATGTAAACCTCAGAAAGAAAATTCTGGGCTTGGATGAAATGCACATGTACGACTTGTACACGTCGTTAGTTGGAGACCAGTCACCTCGATATACGTTTGAAGAATCAAAGAACATTTCACTTGATGCGCTTAAAGTATTAGGTGATGACTACGTTTCTCACGTTAAAGAAGAGTTCAATGGCCGTTGGATCGACGTTGTTGAAAGTAAGTATAAGCGTAGTGGGGGATACTCATCCGGAACATATGATACCAACCCATTCATCCTTCTAAACTGGAAGGATAACCTAGATAACTTGTATACCTTGATTCATGAAACTGGTCATAGTATGCACAGTTATTACTCCCACCATAATCAACCTTACGTTTATGGTGACTATTCAATTTTCGTGGCGGAAATTGCATCGACGACTAACGAAAATATTCTGACTAGCTATTTACTTGATGATCCCAACACAGATCCCGAGCTAAAGAAACATATCCTCAATTACTATCTCGATGGTTTTAAGGGAACTGTTTTCCGTCAAACTCAATTTGCTGAATTTGAACAGTTTATTCATGAAGAAGATGCCAAGGGAGTCCCTTTGACGGCCAATCATTTAAACGAGTTTTATAGACAACTCAATGAGAAGTACTATGGTGATGGCGTTATCTCTGATCCAGAAATTGCCTTAGAATGGTCAAGAATTCCTCACTTCTACTACAATTACTATGTATATCAATATTCAACTGGATTTGCGGCGGCATCAACTCTTAGTGATAAGATTCTTAATGGGACCCAGCAAGACGTTGACAATTATCTTGGCTTCTTGAAGGCTGGGAGTTCAGACGTTCCTGTTGAAGTTATGAAACGGGCGGGCGTCGACATGACGAAGCCGGATTACTTGAACAAAGCATTTGCAGTGTTTGAAAAGAGATTAACTCAATTTGAACAGTTATTTGAAAATAACTAAATAATATCCAAAAGCGGCGACCCTTAACAGAATGGGGCGCCGCTTCTTATGTATATAGTGGGTTTTTTGGCCAAAAAAAAACGACTCTTGGGGGGCCGTTTAAGTATCTCTACTTTTGTGATAATTGGTTTGATTCGGGATAATTAAAAATCTGACAACCAGAATGAGCTGATAAACTAGCAAAGTGACGACGTGATTCCTGAATACTTGATTGGCAATACTTAAATAGTGAATCGTGGTCGAAATCTTTGATTAGTACACCTTCACTTCCAAGCTCGTTGTTGAATACAACGGCCGAAGGTTCAGATACATTCATTTCGTTGGCAGTTTGCTGGTCAGACCTGAATGTTTGACGGGCAAGTTCTGATCTACGATCGTCGAGGAACATCTCACTATCGAGGTGACACGCTTCGGCGACTTCTTCAACGAGTTCGCTACAATAACTTCGCGATTCTTCAAACAATTTTTCTTGAAGAGTTAGCAGGAAATTCCGGCCACGTTTTTGACCTTGGAACGAAGCTGCTTTATAATCAAGCACCGTATTGAATATCAGTTCTTGTAGCGACTCACCTGAAGTAATCTCGTGTTCTTGATTCAACACCTTGATATTGACAAGGGGGACGAAATGAACACTGATGTTTTCGTTTAGTTCTTTGGAAAGTTCGTTGATTGCCCTCTCATGTTGGTAGCACCGACGGCTTAGAGGATCAACGAACAGATAAATTTCTAGTTTCATGATTTCCTCCGATTACTTTCTCAGTGATTTATTACTAAAACAAAGGATAACAGAATTATCATCAAATACAATATATTTGCATTGTAGATGCCGTTACATTTTGGTTACAGCTGTAATATGTTAGAATTAAAGGCGGTAAATAAGAATTCGTATGGACAAATAATTGGTTTAGACCAGAATGATTGGAAGTGATAGCTTGATTGAAAATTGGGATGATTTTTTAACACCATACAAGCAAGCTGTAGATGAATTAAAAGTAAAACTCAGGGGAATTCGAGCTCAGTTCTTAAAAGTGGACGGCCGGTCGCCAATTGAGTTTGTCACGGGACGAGTAAAACCCGTTGATAGTATTAAAGAAAAGATGGTTCGGCGGCATATCCAAGAAGATAGACTAGAAGAGGATATGGAAGATATCGCTGGGTTGCGAATTATGTGTCAGTTTGTTGAGGATATATATCAAGTTGTAGATCTACTTCGTAAACGGACGGATATCAATATCTTAGAAGAGCGGGACTATGTGCACAATAAGAAACCGAGTGGGTATCGTTCTTACCATATTATTTTTGAGTACCCGGTTCAGATGATTGGTGGCGAGAAAAAAATTCTTGCTGAAATCCAAGTTAGAACCCTGGCAATGAATTTCTGGGCAACTGTTGAACATTCCCTTAACTATAAATACCAAGGCGAATTTCCGGATCAACTAAAGTCCAGATTGAAGAGTGCTGCTGAGGCGGCGTTTAAGCTGGATGAGGAGATGTCTGAAATTAGGGATGAATTAAGAGAGAAGAAAACCGTAAGTCATGAAGATGTAAGGAAGACTTCAGATGAAAATAGCAGTGTATAGCAATTTAAAGGAGGCGTCGAACAGAGTGTCGGCGTCACTGATCAACAAAATAAGCAAATCTAATAGTCTCGAAATTGATGGTCAAAATCCAGAAATCGTGATTTCAGTCGGTGGTGATGGAACCTTACTATCTGCTTTTCATCACTACCAGGATATTAGTGATTCAATTCGGATGATTGGGATTCATACCGGTCATCTGGGGTTTTACACTGATTGGCGTGACTATGAAGTGCAGGAGCTAATTGATAGTCTTGAAGATGATAATGGGCAAAGTGTAACCTATCCACTATTAGATATTAAGGTAAACTACGCTGATGGCACTCCAGGGGACACTGCATTAGCGCTTAATGAATCGACGTTAAGACAAATCAATGGTTCGCTAGTTGCGGATGTATTTATCAAGGGACAGTTATTTGAAAGCTTTAGGGGTGACGGATTATGTATTTCAACTCCCAGTGGTTCCACGGCGTACAACAAATCTGTGGGTGGGGCAATTATCAATCCGGCTCTGAATGCGATTCAAATGGCTGAAATCTCATCAATTAACAACAGGGTGTTTAGAACGTTAGGGTCACCCCTAATTATCTCCCCGGACGAGTGGATCAAAATCGTACCAAACACCAACGCTAGAACCATTCTTTCGTGTGATCATCAGGTGGTATCGACCAAAACGATTTCATCAGTTGAGTATCGTATCTCCAGTAGAAGAATTGCCTTTGCTCAATATCGGCACCGCCAGTTCTGGCACCGAGTTACTAATTCATTTATTGGTGAGGTAGATTCTGGTGATTAAATTTACGTATCAGTATCATGGTGATGCTCCCATTAAGGTGAGGACGTTCATTATGGCCAACGGCGTGACAAGGACGTTGCTAAAAAAGATTAAATTTCATGGCGGCAAAACTCTTGTCAACGGCAAAGAAGTTTTGGTTAACACGATGATGGGTAAAGATGATGTTGTGACCGTTGTGTTACCGCCGGAACCAGGAAATGACCACGTAATCCCTTCTTTTGAACCAATTGAAGTGGCCTACGAAGATGACAATTATTTAATTGTTAACAAACCAGCTGGGGTAGCTTCCGTCCCATCTCATATATATTCTGAAGACTCGTTAGTGAATCGGGTTAAGGGTTATTTTGAAAGACATGGTAAAAAAGACAGTCGGGTGCATATTGTTACCCGGCTTGATCGGGATACAAGTGGCCTTGTGATTTTTGCCAAGCATCATTTTGCCCATTCTGTGCTGGATAAGAAGTTAAAGGACAGAACGATTCATAAACAATATCTGGCAATTGTAAGTGGGACGATAATTGCACCAACGATTGAGATTCATCTCCCCATTGGGCGGGCAGAGGACTCATTTGTTAAACGTAAAGTAACGAGTGATGGTAAACAAGCCTACACAACGATTATTCCCGTTAAGCGTTATGAAGGGTGTACCTTAGTGAAGGCGATTATTCATACGGGACGCACTCATCAAATTCGGGTTCACATGACGGCACTAGGGCACCCATTGCTCGGTGATTGGCTATATAACGAAGATGATCATCGAATGAGTCGGCAAGCCCTTCACTGTGCTGAAGTTTCGTTTTTTGACCAGTTTTCACAACGGGAGATTCACGTTACGGCGCCCTTAGCCACTGATATGGCGGGCTTTTTAGCTTCAGCGACCAAAATATAGATTCGTTGACATCATTAGATTGACACTTATCATTTAACAATCAGTAGAAGGACATTGCTGTTTTTAATCAAACGGTGACCGTCCTTCTTCGTTTGTTTAACAGAACTTGTCCTGAAAATTCCCACAGCTACGCATTTTGGCTGTGATATAATGTAGTTCGTTTATTAGAGAAAGAAAGAGGATTAAAATGGCAAATCACATCGTACTTTTTGAACCACTCATGCCCGCAAATACAGGTAATATTGCTAGAACTTGTGCCGGAACAGATACAGTCCTAGATTTGATCGAACCGCTCGGATTTAGTCTTGATGATAAGCACCTTAAACGAGCTGGTTTGGATTACTGGGATAAAGTTGAAATTAACCGGTTTAAGAGCTTGCCTGATTTTATGGATAGCGTCGAGAATAAACAAAATCTATTTTTGGTATCAAAATTTGCAAACCAGGACTATACAGATCCTGATTATTCAGATTCGGAGCAAGATTATTACTTCTTATTTGGTAAGGAAACGACTGGTTTACCAGAACCATTCATGCGTAAGAATCCAGAAAAAGCAATTAGAATTCCACAAGATGATACTCATATTCGAGCACTCAATTTGTCTAATAGTTGTGCTATCGTTATCTATGAAGCACTCAGACAGCAAAATTTCAACAAATTGGAAAGGACCCATACGTACGAACACGATAAACTGAAGTAGAGGAGGGGGATACTCATGGCGAAAAAGACTAGCCGAAAGAAAAAGGTAACAAAAAAGAGCACTAAGAAAAAACAGGCTAGTTTTCTAGAAAACTACTGGGTCAACATTCTGGGAATCGTTTTAGCTATTTTGGCAGTGTTTGGTTTATTTGGGGCTGGAATTGTTGGAAGTTTTGTAATCAACCTTGTGCGCTTCTGTTTGGGAAGTGCGTACATAATTGGTCTTGTTCTTGTATTGATTGCAGGGGTGCTCCTAGGAGGATTCGGGCGGATTCCACGAATTGAACGCCGTTATTGGTTGGGATGCTCGTTGGTAATGCTGGGAGTGATTCTCTGGCTAACTTTAAGCCAATATTTGTCTGCTCCCCAACCAGTTGATTTTCTGGGTGCCAATATGGATAAGTTATCCGATGATTTTAAGTCGGCGAACACCACTTCAAATATTGGTGGTGGAATTATTGCTGCCTTTCTGTTTTCAATTTCCAAGGAGCTATTCGGCTCGATTGGAACGGGGATTATTGCGTCGTTACTCATTGTTGCCGGAATATTTGTATTATTTAATATTTCAATGACTCAAGTGTTTTCAGTTATCAAAGGAACGTGTTTAGCACTTAAAACTAAGGTTGATGATATTCGTAAGCAACATGCGACTAAGCAAAAGCAGCAACCAGTAACTAACGTCCCTGTGACTAAGAAGCCAGTTCATGAAATTGAGCAGCCTGTTGATATTGAATCTGACGAAGAAAAACAATTTTCTGCTGATGATATTACCATTTCAGGGATGGAAGTCACCGATGACGATAAGAAGCCGACTGAGAAGGCTAGTAAAGCCAAGAAGCAGGTTGAACCTGACGATGAAGATGACGGGGAAGATGTTTACTTTAGTGATGACAAAGAAGCTGATGACTATCAACTGCCTAGTACTGAATTATTGACTCAAATCGCAAAGGATGACCAGTCCGGCGAGTTAAAGGCAATCGATAAGAATGCCCAAATCTTACAGAAGACGCTGAATAGTTTTGGGGTTAAAGCCCAAATCAAACACGTTAGCCTGGGACCCTCTGTTACAAAATACGAATTGCACCCAGATATTGGGGTCAAGGTAAGTCGCATCGTTAATCTAGCTGATGATATTGCGTTAGCGCTGGCAGCTAAGGATATTCGTATCGAAGCGCCAATCCCAGGAAAATCGCTGATTGGAATTGAAGTACCTAATCGGAATATTGCCACGGTTTCGTTTAGGGATGTTGTTGAGTCCTCGCCAGATATTAAGGGACATGTGCTTCAAGTTCCGTTGGGAAAGGATGTTAACGGCAAGGTCATTACAGCTGATTTAACTAAAATGCCTCACTTGCTGATTGCTGGATCGACTGGTAGTGGTAAGTCAGTTGCTATCAACGGGATTATTACTAGTATTTTGCTTCATGCTAAACCAAGTCAGGTTAAGATGATGTTGATCGACCCTAAAAAGGTTGAACTTGGGGTTTACAATGGGATTCCTCACTTGTTGAGCCCAGTTGTTTCTGAACCTAAAAAAGCCGCCAGAGCCTTGCAGAAGGTCGTGACGGAAATGGAAAATCGATACGAACTGTTTGCTAAATTTGGCCAACGAAAAATCAGTGGGTATAACGAGATGGTTGCGAAGAACAACCGGGAAAATGATGTTAAGGTCCAACCAATGCCCTATATCGTTGTGATTGTGGACGAATTAGCTGATTTGATGATGACCGTTTCTAATGATGTTGAAGCTGCGATTATTCGTCTTGCCCAAATGGGGCGGGCAGCTGGAATTCACATGATTCTCGCAACTCAGCGGCCATCAGTGGATGTTATTACTGGTCTGATCAAGGCAAACGTGCCTTCAAGAATTGCCTTTGCCGTGTCATCGGGAATTGATTCAAGAACCATTATTGATACGAACGGAGCTGAAAAATTGCTTGGCCGTGGGGATATGCTCTTCTTACCAATTGATTCTAATACGCCAATTCGGGTTCAAGGGGCCTTTATTTCTGATCAGGATGTTTCAAAGGTTGTTGATTTTATTACTGAGCAGAAAAAAGCCGAGTATGATGAATCGATGATCGTTACCGATGAGGAAGTTAAGGAAGGTGACGATGAGGATTCTGATGATGACTTGTTTGATGATGCCCTTGAGTTTGTAGTGCAGGAGCAGAAGGCAAGTACGTCGTTGCTGCAACGCCACTTTAGAATTGGGTATAACCGGGCGGCGAGGTTGATTGATGACCTTGAGCAGCGTGGCTATATTGGGCCTCAGGATGGAAGTAGGCCGAGAAAGGTGTATAAGTCAAAGGAGTAAGGTGATGAGGATAGCGATTAATCATTGAGCATTAAATTAAAGTCTGAGGGCGAGCAAACGAAGTGCGCGGCCGAAGAATTTATTTAAGTGAGATGATTGCTATTCGAATCCTGATTTAATGCAGAGTGCTGAACCTTTCGGTAGTTACCGAAAATTAACCCAAACTTTTTCAAACAAAAAAGCCGGCACCTTTCAGCGCCGACTCCCGATTATTACTACTGTTGTTGGATAATTGAAATTACAGCTGATAGAATCAATGAACTAACAGTTGCGATAATCATCAACCAAACAAACACCATAGTAATTTTTTGAAATCTTGTTTTTTTCTTACGAGCCACTTGTTGCACCACTTTCTCAGAGATATTTTAATTAAAAGTGTAACGTTGTTTACATTGTAATGCAACTTGTATAAACAATAAAAGGGGATTTATAATGTTTCAAAGTCAAATTGGAATCTTTATTTATCAGCTATTAATTCTACTTTTGGTGATGTTCGCAATTGCCTTTTTAAAAAAAGTAAAATTTTTAAAACCGATTATCAAAATTTCTCCACTAGATTTATGGCCCCCTATCTTACTGCTTTTTATCCACCAAGCATCTAAGACTTGGGAAACCGGATCGTTATTACCTCAATCGCTATTGATTTGGTTGGTTGTGATTCTGATACTCATTCTGGTGCGGGCGTTTACGGACCAGAATTTACAAATGGGAAAATTATTCGTTCTAGTTTGGCGGGTAAGCGATTTGCTACTGTTGATAACCTGGTTTGTAGTGAGTTGGATGATGATTTTGAGTTAGGAGTGAGACAATGGCAGATTATGTGAAGGAGATTCGGGCTTTAGTGGGCCATAAACCGATCTTCTTGAATGCGTGTGGTGGGGCATTGTTTAATGAACAGGGTGAAATCCTTTTGCAACAGCGCTCAGATACGGGAAACTGGAGCCTACCAGGCGGAATGATGGAATACGGTGAAACGTTTGCTGAAACGGTTCGCCGAGAGTACAAAGAAGACAGTGGAATCGAAATTGAACCCGTTGCCCAAATTGGGGTGTTTGAAAATGGATACACAAAGTACCCCAATGGGGATGAAACTCAAATAATTTCTGTGTTGTATCTGGTCAAACAAATTGGTGGTCAGCGTATCACCAAACCTGTCTTTGAAACGTTAAAGACTGATTATTTTGATATTCACCACATTCCACCACTTTTGAATGATCAAACAGCTGATATGATAAATGCTGCCTTTGAGTTTGTTAATAAGTAATTGAATATGAATTAGTCGAAGCCGATTAGAAATTTGTTGAAAATTTCTGATCGGTTTTTATTTATGGGGATAAAAATTAAAAGAATGCAAAAGTTACCCACAATCTGCCACATGAAATAATTGCTGTTATATCAAGCATTAAGCGACTTGTGTTTAAAAAATAGTTGACTTTTTGCAAACATAAGCAAATCAAGTGGTTGATAGTGGTGAATTGTGGTAGAATTTGTTTGTGGAGAATTATTTAGGGGGTGATTCTATGTTCATGGGTGAATACAAACACAATATTGACGCAAAGGGAAGAATTATTATCCCCGCCAAATTCAGACAGGATTTGGGCGAAAAGTTTGTTGTCACCCGGGGCATGGATAACTGCCTGTTTGGATACCCAATGGATGAATGGGAAAAATTCCAAACAAAGATCAACGAGCTACCGCTTAGTAAAAAAGATGCTCGTTATTTCACAAGATTCTTCTTTTCAGCCGCAGTTGAGTGTGAGTTTGATAAGCAGGGAAGAATCAATATTCCAGCAAACCTTCGGGAGTTCGCCAAAATCGACAAGAAATGTGAAGTCGTTGGTGTGTCGAACCGGTTTGAAATCTGGAGTGAAAACTTATGGCAAGACTTTAACGAAGAAGCTGAAGCAAGCTTCAATGAAATTGCAGAAAATATGATTGACTTTTAAACACTGATTTTGAAGAGAGGAGGATAATAATGGCGGAATTTTCACATAAAACAGTTCTACTAAATGAAGCAATTGACGGGTTAAACATCAATCCGGACGGAACTTACGTCGATGCAACTTTGGGTGGCGGGGGCCACACGAGTAATATTTTAAAGCGACTAAAGACCGGAAAACTGTACTCGTTTGATCAGGATGAAACTGCAATCGATTATAACCAGGACCAGTTGCGTACATATATCGAAGATGGCAGGTTGGAACTGGTTCACGCAAACTTTAGGGACATTGTTGATGAGTTGAACAAGCGTGGTGTGACTGAGGTTGATGGAATTGTTTACGACTTAGGAGTTTCATCACCGCAGTTTGATGATGCGGATAGAGGTTTCTCATATCGGTATAACGCAAGACTCGACATGCGGATGAACCAGGAGCAAGAACTTGATGCATGGCAGGTTGTTAATGAATGGCCTTATGAACAGCTGGTCAAAATCTTGTTTAGATACGGCGAAGAGAAGTTTGCCAAACAAATTGCTCGGTTAATCGAAAAGACCCGCGATGAGCATCCAATCGATACAACGGATGAATTGGTTGAAATCGTTAAAGATGCCATTCCGGCAGCAGCAAGACGTCACGGGGGACATCCTGCGAAAAAAACGTTTCAGGCAATTCGGATTGCTGTTAACGATGAACTTACGGCTTTGGAAGAATCTCTAGAGGGGTCTTTAGATTTGATCAAAGTTGGTGGCAGAATCTCCGTCATTACTTTCCAGTCGCTTGAGGATCGATTGGTTAAGACGATGTTTAGGGAGAAAACGTCACTACCAAGTGATTTGCCGGCGAACCTACCAATTATTCCTGAGGGGATCAAGCCAAAGTTTAAGAACGTAACTAGAAAACCAATTTTACCTAGTGAAGAGGAGTTAGAAGAAAACCACCGTTCACATAGTGCAAAACTACGAATAGTCGAAAAAATTAAATAAAAAAGGGGATACATAAAGATGGCACAAAATAATTTGGCTGAAAATATGGTTGAAGAACCATTGCGCAAACAAAGTTATGAAACTACGCCTAGCTATGGGGAAAGCACAGAAGTTGAAACCAAAAAATGGCTCAAGTGTTCTAGGTTTGAAAAATTATTGATGGGGATTGGTGGCGCGATTGCTGCTGTAATGTGTATTTTTGTCATCTCATCAAAGATTGCGTTAACAAATTCTCAACATCAACTTCAGCAACTAGACAATCGAATCGTAACAATGCATAATAAAAACACTACGTTAACTCAACAAATTGGTGAGTTACAGAGTAGTAGTCGACTCCAAAAAATCGCGAAGAACAACGGAATGTCGCTTAATAATGCAAATATAAGGAATGTTACGAAATGAACGATTCACCAGATAATAACGAAGAAAATGTAAGATCAAGAAAAAATCGAAAAACCTTCGGACAGTGGCTGTTTTTTATTTTTATTTTGGTCTTTTTTTTGCTGGCTGGCAGATTGATTATAATCGCTGTGTCGAAGAATGTTTCCAACGTAAACTTAAGTTCACAGGCGCAGAAATTATATACCCAGTCGAGAACCTTGAAAGCAAAAAGGGGAACGATTTACGATGCTAACGGCCAACCGATTGCTGAAGATACAAGTACATACTCGTTGTACGCGGTTTTAGATAAGAACCAACGCGGTGTGGATAATAAGCCACTTTACGTGAAGGATAAGGAAAAAACAGCAACTGTTCTGGCAAAATACCTACCAATGTCAAAGAAGAATTTCCTTAAAATTCTATCTCCTAAGCATACTCATCCATTCCAGGTTGAATTTGGTAGTGCTGGCCAAAATATTTCATCATTAACGATGGCTAAAATTCAAAAGGCTAAGCTTCCTGGAATCAACTTTGTTCAGCAGCAAGCCAGGTTATATCCAAACGGGGTGTTTGCCTCAAATCTTGTTGGTTTAGCAACATCGAAGAGTGATAAGAAGACTGGCAATACTAATCTAGTAGGACAAATGGGAATAGAGAGTGCCTTTGATTCACTATTAAAGGGTGAGAACGGTTATCGGGACGCTCGTTATGATGTCTATGGCTATAAGTTACCAGGTCAGACGCAAAAAGAAAGACCGGCTAAGAATGGTGATGATATTTATACCACTATTGATTCACATATTCAGAACCTGCTGGAAAGTGAAATGTCATCAGTTCAATCTCAGGTACACGCCGCCGGAATGAATGCTGTTCTAATGGATGCAAAGACCGGTAAAATCGTTGCAGCATCTCAGAGACCAACGTTCAACTCATCAACTCTAAAGGGAATCAATAATGCCTGGACTAACAGTTTAGTCCAGGATACCTTTGAGCCAGGATCGACAATGAAGATCTTCACTTTATCGTCATCAATTGACTCTGGCCATTATCGGGGCAATGCTCTTTATGAATCAGGTCGATACTCCGTTGATGGGAAAATCGTTCCTGATTGGAACCAAGCCGGATGGGGGTACATTACCTATAACAAGGGATTTGCCCTGTCTAGTAACGTTGCAATGGCTCATTTGGAACAACAAATGGGCGCTAAAACATGGAAAGAGTACATTAAAAAATTTAAGTTCTTGCAGTCGACAAATAGTGGCTTGAAGGGTGAAATGAGCGGAAGTATGCAATTTAATTACCCAATCGAGCAGGCTGACACTTCGTTTGGACAAGGAATTGATGTGACTGCAATTCAGATGATGCAGGCTCTGACTGCGGTATCAAATAACGGAACGATGATGAAGCCGTACTTTATTTCAAAAATCGTTGATCCTGAGACCAAGAAAGTAGTTAAAAAATATAAACCAACGGTGGTTGGCCATCCTATCAAGGCAAGTACTGCCAAACAAGTTAGAAAACACATGCAAGATGTTGTCTACAAGTCTTATGGGATTGGTGCCGATTACAAGATGAAGGGTTATCGGGTTGCTGCAAAGACAGGTACTGCGCAAGTAAGTAATGGTGCAGGTGGTTATGCATCTGGTGATGACAGCTACCTGTACTCTGTTGCCGGGATGGTTCCGGCCAATAATCCACGCTATGTAATGTATATTACGATGAAGCAGCCGAAATTAACTGGAACGAAAACGGCAACTCAATTGATTGCGCAAATCTTTAAACCGGTTATGAATCGGGTTCTCCAAAGTGAAAACGAGAAGGCGGATACAACCAAAACGGTACCTAACGTTACTTATCAAGACACTGCTACGGCTAAAAAGATGATGACCGAAAAGGGATTCACCCCAACGGTAGTTGGTAATGGTAATTTGATATCCAAGCAATCGTTAAAAGAGGGCACTAAAGCTGAGGAGAACCAGCGGGTAATTCTACTGACTAACGGAACCCCTAAGATGCCAAGAATTATTGGCTGGCCGAAAAAAGACGTTGAAGCTTTGTGTGATTTAGTTGGTTTGAAATTAGATGCCACTGGCACAGGATACGCGGATAGCCAGAGTATTGCATTTTCACAGGCAATCGGGGACAATAAAACATTGAGAGTAAATTTCGAATAGTAAGAGGATGGAAAGTTGATTATGGTGAATTGGATAGTACCGCCAATCTGTGCGTTTATCATTACTGTGGCGTTGATGCCTAGTTTGATCAAATATTTTAGAAGTAAAAAAGAAGGCCAAATGATTAGGGAAGAAGGCCCTTCATGGCACGAAAAGAAGTCAGGGACCCCAACAATGGGCGGAATCTTGTTTATTTTCGCAACGATTGTTACCGACCTTGGGTTTGCGGCAATTAAAGGGATGTTAACCCCAACGTTATTAATCTTGCTGTTTGTCTTCCTATTCTTTGGATTTTTGGGAATGTTCGATGACAGTATTAAAATTTTTAAGCGTCAAAACGAAGGTTTAAAGGCGTGGCAGAAGTTGCTTGGCCAAATTTTGATTGCCATAATTTTTTCCGTTGTGTATATGCATGAAAAAATGCCAATGGCCATTAAGATACCGTTTGGTCCTGACTGGCACTGGGGCTGGTTCTACATTGCCTTTATTGTTTTTTGGCTAGTTGGTTTCTCAAATGCTGTCAATCTGACTGATGGTCTTGATGGGTTGGTAGCAGGGCTTGGCATCATCTCCTTTGCAACATACGCTATTATCGCGGCAGCTCAACACCAGACTGAAGTAATGGTGTTTTGTATCACCGTTGCCGGTGGCTTATTGGGATTCCTAATATTCAATCACAAACCCGCCAAAATTTTCATGGGTGATATGGGTTCATTAGCACTTGGTGGTGCACTTGCTGCTGTATCGATATTGGTTCATCATGAGTTTTCACTACTGGCAATTGGGTTAATTTATGTGTTGGAAACAGCGAGTGTTATGATTCAGGTTGCTTCATTCAAACTGACTGGTAAGCGGGTATTCAAAATGACCCCAATTCATCACCACTTTGAGATGTCTGGTTGGTCGGAATGGCGAATTGATTTAACTTTTTGGGCAATTGGCCTGGTGATGTCAGCTATTAGTCTGATGGTAATTCTTTAAACTGGATTTATTCCAGTTTTTTGTTGTATATAAGTCGTTTTAAATAAATCCGAGGAGATATTTTAATAATGAAAATGATTGATGATTATAAAAATAAAAACGTTCTGGTTTTGGGAGCGGGGAAGAGTGGTACGAACGCAGCCTTAGTCCTAAAAAAATTAGGGGCAGACGTCACGCTCAACGATGCCAAAGACCAGAAGGATCTCCCGGAGGTTGCGGAACTTGAAGAAGCCGGTGTTAAGGTAGTTACCGGTGGCCATCCCGCGGAAATTGTCAATGGTGATTTTGACCTGCTAGTTAAAAATCCCGGAATTCCATATGATAACCCAGTGGTTGAAGCAAACGTTCAATCAAAAACCCCAATCATCACTGAGGTAGAACTTGCTGCTAAGATTACTGATGCTGAAATTATTGGGGTGACCGGAAGTAACGGAAAGACGACCACGGTTACAATGATTACTGAGATCCTCAATCAGGGTCGGGAAAAGGGAAAAGCCTATGCTGCCGGAAACATTGGTATCCCAGCCACCAAAGTTGCTCAGGAAGCAACTAAGGATGATACGATTGTCATGGAATTGTCTAGTTTCATGCTGTTAGGAATCAAGGAGCTACACCCCCACGTTGCGGTATTGACAAATATCTTTTCAAATCATTTGGATTACCATAAAACCCGAGAGAACTACGTTAATGCGAAAATGAGAATTACAATGAACCAGACCGCTGATGACTACTTTGTGGTTAACTTTGATGATCAGGAGTGGCGCGAATTAAGTGACCGCAGTAATGTTCACGTTGTACCGTTTGCTAGAACTTTTGACTGTAATAAAGGCGCCTACGAACGTGATGGTAAGTTATACTTCAACGATGAGTTTATTATGGAATCAGACGACATTAAGGTGCCCGGCAAACAAAACGTTGAGAACGCCTTGGCAGCAATTGCGGCAACAAAGACGCTTGGCAAATCTAACTTAGCCATTACTAATGTTCTTGAAACCTTCTCAGGGGTTCGTCATCGAACTCAATTTGTCCTAGAAGCTGACGGCCGACGTTACTATAACGATTCGAAGGCAACTGACATCGAAGCCACACAAATGGCACTTGAAGGATTTAATAAGCCAATCGTGCTTTTAGCGGGTGGTTTGGATCGGGGATATAAGTTTGATAAGTTGATTCCCCAAATCAAGGATCACGTTAAGGCAGCTGTTTTATTTGGTGAAACTAAGGAATTACTAAAGGACGCAATGGATCAAGCAGGGGTTTCCGACGTTACGATCGTTGATAACCTGGAGCAAGCCGTTCCAGTTGCTTATCGATACAGCGAACCCGGTGATATTGTGTTACTATCCCCAGCTAATGCTAGTTGGGATCAGTTTAATACCTTTGAAGAACGTGGAGATGAGTTTATCAAACTGGTTGAAAAAATCACTGGAAAGAAGGAGGAAAACTAATGAGGCTAATTATTTCTGGCGGTGGGACTGGTGGCCATATTTATCCAGCCCTTGCCATTATTGAAGATTTGATGAAACAAGAACCCGACTCAAAAGTTCTCTATGTTGGTTCTAAAAGGGGCCTTGAGGGTTCAATCGTTGAAAAGTTAGGGATTGATTTTGTTTCCTTAGAAATCCAGGGGTTCAAACGGTCACTATCGCTTGAAAACTTCAAAACTGTTTCTCTATTCTTGAAGAGTGTTAAACAGTCAAAGAAAATCATTCGCGATTTTAAACCGGATGTTGTTATTGGAACTGGTGGGTATGTTTCGGGTGCCGTTGTCTATGCCGCAGCTAGGGCTAAAGTGCCTACGATTATTCATGAACAAAATAGTGTGGTTGGCTTGGCTAACAAGTTTTTGAGTCACTTTGTAGATAAAATTGGAATTGGTTTTAAGGAAGCTGCTGATCAGTTTCCAAAACAAAAAGTCGAGTTCGTGGGAAACCCACGAGCCCAACAAGTTGCCAATATGAAATCAACATTCAAATGGTCTGAAATCGGCCTTAAAGATGATGTGCCAACCGTTTTGATTTTTGGTGGTAGTCAAGGGGCTCCAAAAATAAATAATGCTGTGATTGCAGCTATTCCTCAATTTAATCAGCGTAACTATCAAGTGGCGTTTGTTACTGGAAAAGGTCGCTACGATGGGGTTGTTCAAGGATTAAACAAAATCAATGTTAACGATAACGTAAAGGTATTGCCTTACATTGATAACATGCCTAACGTTTTACCACAGGTTCATTTAATAGTTGGTCGTTCTGGAGCAACTAGTATCGCTGAAATCACCGCTTTGGGAATTCCCGCTGTTTTGATTCCAAGCCCTTACGTAACCGCTGATCATCAAACTAAAAATACAATGAGTTTAGTAAATAACCACGCGGCTGTTATGATAAAGGAAGATGAGCTTAACTCAGATAGTTTGATCAGGGCCATTGATAGCCTCATGACTGACGAGGAAAAACGGGCTTCAATGGCAGCGAGTTCAAAACAAATGGGGGTAACGGACTCTGCTGACCGAATTTTAACGATTGCTAGGTCATTAATGAATTAGTAACTGTATAGGGGACTTTTTATGGGAAAGAATAAGAAGGATAGTTCTGAACTAACGCCGTGGGAGAAAGCTGCTGCAGACAGTTCAGAACCAGAAAGCCAACAGCATAAAGCTAGGCAACGAAAACATAAAGATCACAAACCTTTGCTAAAGGAATTTCAGCGTCGAAATTTAAAGCGCCTTAGTCCAATCGTTTTTCTAATGATCGTTGCGATTTTGGGATTGGTCTTTTTGCTGACACCAATCAGCCGAGTTCAATCTGTAGAAGTGACTGGAAATAAGGTCGTGGCTTCTTCGTCTTTACTCCGTTATACGTCCATAAAAAAGGGAAACTCGTTGATGACTATTTGGACGCAACGGAAGCGGCTTGAGGCTGAGATGAAAAGTAGAAGCCAACGGTTAGAAAACGTTGATATTAAACTCAGTCAGTTTAATCACGTGAAAATCGCGGTTAAGGAATACCCAACTATTGGTTACTTATATGCTCACCATGGCTATCAACCAATCCTAAAGAGCGGGGTAATCATCAACACCAAGATTTTAAATCCCAAAACTGGTTTTCCAATTTTAAGGGATTTTAAAAACCCCAGCAAACTTAAAGCGGGTATTAGTCAGTACAAAAAGATCACACCAAATGTAAGGGCATTAATCGTTACTATTAATTACGCTCCAAAAAAGGATAATGATAACCGAATTGTTTTACAAATGCATGATAAAAATACGGTTTACGCGGTCCTTAAAACGTTTGGTGACAAAATGAACTACTATCCAAGTATGGTCCAGAAGTTTAAAACCCCTAGAATTATTGATTTACAGGTTGGTGCGTATTCCTATCCTAAGTCGTTGAAGAAGCGGGAAAGCCAGACGAGTCAGGCGATAACTGGCCAAAATCAGACAAGTGAATCTAGTTCACAGAGGGCTAATACTCAAAGTAGTCAACAATCGGCATCACAATAGTTTTCGTGGTTGATTAACCTTTTTATCTTGGATATTGTTGTGGTAGAATTAAGTTATATTCAAAATTTATTAATAGTGTGGAGGTTCCTTACATAAATGGATAATTCAGGTTTGTATGTGGGACTTGATATAGGAACCACCTCAATAAAAGTAATTGTTGCGGAAAAAGTTAAAGGGCAATTGAACGTTATTGGTGTGGGGAATGAACCATCTAACGGATTGAGTCGTGGGGTAATCATTGATATTGACCAAGCGGCAGAGGCCATTAGAGGGGCAGTAAATCAAGCTCAAGAAAAAGCAAGTATTGAAATTAAAGACGTTGTTGTTAGTGTTCCAGCAAACATGTTAAAAATTGAACCATGCAATGGGTTGATTACAATTGACGATCAGTCTAGAGAGATAACGGGTGCTGACGTGAGAAATGTTGCCGCCTCAGCTCTCGGCACTAGTTTGCCACAAGAACGGGAAGTTGTAGATGTTCAACCAGAGGAGTTCATCGTTGACGGCTTTGACGGTATCAAGGATCCGCGGGGAATGGTTGGAGTTCGGCTTGAGATGCGTGGTAAGTTGATTACCGGTTCAAAGGGAATAGTTCACAACTTACAAAAAGCTGTTGAAAAGGCCGGGTTGAATATCGTTTCAATGATTCTTACCCCACTTGCTGAAGGTCATGAACTATTAAATGACGGGGAGCAAGACTTTGGTACTATCATCATTGATCTTGGTGGTGGTCAAACAACGGCTTCTGTCATTCATGATTATGAGTTGAAGTATGCAGTGACCGATCCTGAGGGCGGTCAGTTTATCACTAAGGACATCTCAATCGTTCTTAATACGTCGATGAACAATGCTGAGAAGATCAAGCGTGATTATGGCTACGCAGATTCATTCCAAGCATCATCAGACAATGAGTTCCCAGTTGAAGTGGTTGGTCAATCAGAACCAAGTTATATCGATGAAAAGTACTTGTCAGAAATTATTGAAGCGCGACTTAGTCAAATATTCGACCGAATCAAGGACAAATTAGACCAAGTTTCAGCATTAGACCTTCCTGGTGGAATCGTTCTAACGGGTGGGGTAGCTGCACTACCTGGAATTGCTGATTTAGCAGCTGATCAATTCAATACCAACGTTAGGGTGTATATTCCTGATCAAATGGGGCTGAGACATCCATCGTTTTCAGCAGCATTATCCTTGGTATCTTATTACTCAGACTTATCGGACGTCGAACTTACAGTTAGGTCGGCAGTAAAAGCCACAATGACTCAGGCACCAGCTGTTAAAGAACCTGTTCATCCTAATAATAAGCAACAAGCGGAACCGGTAGCTAAGCAGAGTAAACCAAAGCGTCAAAAATCAAAAAAGAAGCGTGGAGAAGGATTTAAGAGTTTCTTCAGCGACTTCTTCGATTAGGAATAAAACGGAGGTATTAATAATATGGAATATTCACTTGATTCCGCTCAAAGCAACGGAGCCAAAATCAAAGTATTCGGAGTTGGTGGCGGGGGTAGTAACGCCGTTAATCAAATGATCAACCAAGATGTTAAAGGGGTTGAATTCATTGTAGCCAATACCGATGTTCAAGCATTACAAACATCAAAGGCAGAAATCAAGATTCAACTTGGTCCTAAGTTAACTAGAGGTCTTGGTGCCGGTTCAAACCCAGAAATCGGAGCAAAGGCTGCCGAAGAAAGTGAAGAAGCAATCGCTGAAGCACTTGAGGGAGCTGACATGGTGTTTGTCACTGCCGGAATGGGTGGTGGTACTGGTAACGGTGCTGCTCCAATCGTGGCAAAAATCGCTAAGGATTCAGGGGCCCTCACAGTTGGGGTTGTTACCCGACCATTTAGTTTTGAAGGACCTAAGCGTTCTAAGTACGCTGACGAAGGGGTAGCTCAACTTAAAGAAAACGTTGATACCCTTATCGTTATTTCTAACAACCGGTTGCTTGAAATGGTTGATAAGAAGACACCAATGATGGAAGCATTCAAAGAAGCAGATAACGTTCTTCGCCAAGGTGTTCAAGGTATCTCTGACTTAATTACTAGTCCTGGATACGTTAACTTGGATTTTGCTGATGTTAAGACAACCATGCAAAACCAAGGTTCTGCATTGATGGGAGTTGGCTCCGCAACTGGTGAGAATCGGACTGCTGAAGCAACTAAGAAAGCTATTTCATCTCCATTACTTGAGGTTTCAATTGATGGTGCAGAACAGGTATTGTTGAACATTACTGGTGGCCCTGATATGTCATTGTTTGAAGCTCAAGATGCTTCTGACATTGTTTCTCAAGCTGCTACAAGTGACGTCAACATTATCTTTGGTACTTCAATTGATGAGTCACTCGGCGACGAAGTCCGGGTCACAGTTATTGCTACTGGGATTGATAAGAAGAAGGCTCAAAATGCCCGGTCTGCTAGAAGCCCAAGGGGAACATTTAGATCTAACCAACCAGCTTCTAGTCAACCTTCACAACCAACAGGGAATCAACCTTCAGGAAATGATGAAGATCCACTTGGCAACTGGGACATTAGAAGACAACCTTCTTCACGGAATTCATCCGCAGATACGGATCAATTCAGCGATGTTGAGAAGAAAGATTTCGAACCGTTCCAAGCTGATGTTCCAACTGATGATAGTGCTGATGATGGGGATAGTCAGGATGACATTCCACCATTCTTGAAGCACCGTCGTAATCATAAGGATTAAGGTTGGATTACTTAGAAGCGGGTCTGAAAGGAAAGGTCATGTCACAAAAATTCAATTTGGCTAATTTTTTCGGAATGGAAGAAGAAAATAACCAACCCACAAAAAGCGATTCACAATCAGATCAAAAGAGAAAAGACAATATTGTTCTTATGAGTAGAGAAGACACACCAGCTCCAAAAAGTAGAGTTATCGTGTTCGAACCAGTCAACTATTCAGATGCAGATATGATTGCTACGAAGTTGATGGATGGATATGCCGTTATTATCAAACTAGGTAAACTCGACGTTAAATCATCAGCCAGAATGGTTGATTTCCTAAACGGAACAATTTTTGCTATTCATGGTTCAATCAACCGACTGGACACAAATATATTTATCTGTGCTCCAAACAATTTCCAAGTCACTAAGTAATTTATCTATCAACCAATTAAAGGAGAAATTTATTTGGTAACTGTAGTTAGCTATATCGTTATGGCACTTGTTCAATTGATTAACATATACACATGGGCAATCATCATTTATGCCCTGTTAAGCTGGTTTCCTGGAGCTTATTCAAGTTGGCTTGGTCGCTTTCTTGCTAGAATCGTTGAGCCGTTTCAATCAATGTTCAACTTTGCGTCGATTGGAATGATTGGACTGGCACCGGTTGTTGCTGTGTTCGTTTTATGGTTAGTTCAGAAGGGAATAATTTATGTTGGTCAGCTGATAATCCTTAATTTCGGCTAGAGGGGGACAACATTGGTAGATTTAAATATTACCCAGCACTTTAGACCCGAAGAGACGCCGTTTCTTGAGTCAGTGGAGGATATGTGTGGTCAGGCTCAAAATGAGTACCGACCAATCCTGACAGACTTTATGAATCCGCGAGAGCTGTATATGTTTGAGGCCGTTGCAAATCGCTTTGACTCGATTTCATATCAGTTTTTTGGTGGGGTTAAAAGTGCAGAAATGAAGCGGGGGCTAATTTATCCAGACTACTTTGAACCTAAGGAATCAGACTTTCAAATTGTTGCGTATCTAATTGATTATCCGAAGAAATTCGCAACGCTTAGTCATGGCCAAATTTTGGGTTCAATCATGGGCAGTGGAATTAATCGGAATGTGGTTGGTGACATCGTAACCGATGGTGACGATTGGCAGTTTGTTTGCGAACGGGAAATGAGCGATTATTTAACTTCTCAGCTTGATAAAGTTGGGAAGATCAAGGTGAAAATCAAGCCACTTGAACTTGCGAACCTAATCACACCAGTTGATGAATCTGAGGAGACTACGACAACCGTCGCCTCGCTCAGAATTGATGCTTTAATTAGTGAGGGATTTAACATATCTCGTCACCATGCAAAGGAATTGGTTGAACAAAAGCTAGTGAAGTTGAACTGGGCTGTAAATGAGCGTCCCGATACCGAAATTAGAGTGTTGGACGTGATTTCAGTTCGTGGGTTTGGCCGGTTGAGCATTAAGCAAATTGATGGTTTAACCAAGAAGGGCAAAATTCGAGTTAGTTTGGATTTACTTAAAAGAGGAAAAAAATAGGAGGGATGCACGATGGTATTAAGTCCACAAGATATTCACAATAAGGAGTTTTCTTCAAAGCTTCGGGGGTACAACGTTGATGAAGTTAATGATTTCTTAGATCAGATTATTAAGGATTATCAGATGGTTCTGCAAGAAAATAAAGATTTGAAGAGCCAACTCGACGAGAGTAAGGATAAACTTACATACTTCAATGATTTAAAGGATTCACTTAATCAATCGATTATTGTTGCGCAGGAGGCTGCGGATAAAGTTAAATCTAATTCTCAAAAGGAAGCAGAAATAACTAATCGTGAGGCTCAAAAGCAAGCTGAGGATACCGTTAATTCAGCAAATGGTAAAGCAAATAAGATTCTTGAGGAAGCTTCAAAACGGGCTAAAAAGTTGGCAGTTGAAACTGACGATTTGAAGAAGAATACCCGTGTATTCCGCCAGCGGTTGCAAGTTATGTTGGAGAGTCAGCTTGAGGTTATCAAAGGTTCTGACTGGGATCAATTAGTTGATGATTCAGGTTCTACAACGTACGAAGACATTGAAAAAGTTGTATCTGAGCTTGACAATGATTCTTCAGCAAGCGTAAAATCAGATAACAAGCAGGAAGATAATCCTGCTGATTTGGTTGAAGATACTCCGGCTAATGGCGATAGTGCCAGTGACACCGTTGTTATTTTCCCAGATGGTTCAACTAAATAACATTCGATAAGAGGACGGAAAGTTTTCTGGAGACACTTGCAGAGAGCCAAACAGAGCTGAAAGTTTGGTAGTAGTCACTTGAGAAAAGATCACCTCTTGATAATCGATAACTTACAGAGAGAATTTTATTAATTCTAAATTTGGGTGGTACCACGGAGATTTCGTCCCTTGCGATGAAGTCTCTTTTTTTGTTTAGAATTTGAGAAAGGGAGTTAGTTATGCGAGTTAAAGACACACTTAATCTTGGGAAGACCAAGTTTAAAATGCGCGGAAATTTGCCCGTTAAAGAGGTTGATCGGCAAAAGGCGTGGGATGACAATGACGTATATCAACAGAGACAAAAATTAAATGAGGGCAAACCAAGTTTTGTTCTTCATGATGGTCCTCCATATGCCAATGGAGATATTCACATGGGTCATGCCATGAATAAAATTTCCAAGGATATCATCGTTCGTTACAAATCAATGAACGGGTACCGGGCTCCTTACGTTCCAGGTTGGGATACTCATGGGTTGCCAATTGAACAACAATTGACTAAAGCTGGTTACGACCGTAAAAAGATGACCACTAACGAATTCCGGAAACTTTGTCGGGAATATGCTTTGAAACAAGTTGACCGGCAAAAGGCAGGCTTTAGAAGATTGGGAGTAGCTGGTGATTGGGACAACCCATACTTAACCCTTGCCCCTGAATTTGAAGCTCAAGAGGTTCGTGTATTTGGTGCCTTTGCTAAACGTGGCTTGATTTATAAGGGTAAAAAACCAGTTTACTGGTCATGGTCATCAGAATCAGCTTTAGCTGAAGCTGAAGTTGAGTATCACGATATCACTTCACCATCAGCCTTTTATGGTGAAAAAGTGGTTGATGGTAAGGGTGTCTTAGAAGACAACAACACTTACATGGTTGTTTGGACAACTACTCCATGGACAATTCCCGCTTCTGAAGGGATTACTGTTGACGCTGACTTCGACTATTCCGTTGTTCAACCAGAAGGTGATGATCGAAAGTTTGTTATTGCCACTGAACTTCTTCATAAGGATGAAGAACTATTTGGTTGGAGCAACGTTAAGGAACTTAAGGTGGTTAAGGGTAAGGACCTTGAATACGTTCTTGCAGAACACCCATTTGATCACAGTAGAAAATTAGTAACTATGTTAGGTGATTTCGTTACTTTGGATGCTGGTACTGGACTTGTTCATACCGCACCTGGATATGGTGAAGATGACTTTAGAATTGGTCGTCAATACGATTTGGATATTTTCGCTCCAGTTGATGATCGCGGTTACCTAACCGAAGAAGCTGGTGAGGATTTTGCCGGTGTATTCTACGATGATGCCAATGAAATTGCCCTTAATAAATTAAAAGAGCAGAACTTGTTGCTCGACTACATGCCAATTGAGCATAGTTACCCATTTGACTGGCGGACAAAGAAGCCAATCATTTTCCGGGCAACTCCTCAATGGTTTGCTTCTGTTGATAAAATCAAGGACGAAATTTTATCGGCAATCGATGATGTCGAATTCTTCCCAGATTGGGGTAAAGTTCGGCTTGCTAATATGATTAAAAACCGTGGTGATTGGGTTATCTCAAGACAACGGGTTTGGGGTGTACCACTTCCCATCTTCTACGCCGAAGATGGCGAGGCAATCATCACTGAAGAAACAATTAACCATGTAGCTGACCTGTTTGAAAAGTATGGTTCAGATATTTGGTTTGAAAAGGAAGCCAAAGATCTTCTTCCTGAAGGCTTCACTAGTGAGCATTCTCCTAACGGTGAGTTTACTAAGGAAGACGACATTATGGATGTTTGGTTCGATTCAGGTTCATCACATCAAGGTGTGCTTGCTGAACGTGATAATCTTACTTACCCAGCTGACATGTACCTTGAAGGTTCAGATCAGTACCGTGGTTGGTTCAACTCAAGTTTGATTACCAGTGTTGCGGTATCTGGTAAAGCTCCTTATAAGCAGGTTGTATCACAAGGATTTACGCTTGATGGTCAAGGCCACAAGATGAGTAAATCACTTGGAAACACTATCGCTCCAGATGAAGTTATCAAGAAAATGGGAGCCGAAATCGTTAGACTTTGGGTTACCTCAGTTGATACGTCTGCCGATGTGCGGGTTTCAATGGATAATTTCGTTAAGATTTCTGATGCTTACAAGAAGATTAGAAATACGATGCGATTCTTGCTTGCTAACACGACTGACTTTGACCCTAAGACGAATACGGTTGAATTTGATCAACTTGAGTCAGCTGATAAGTACATGTTATTGTTGTTGAATAAGTTTGTCAGTGATGTAAAGGCCGACTACGACAAGTATGATTTCTTGAGTTTGAATAAGAAATTAACGACATTTGTTGCTAATGACCTTTCAGCATTCTACCTTGATTTCTCAAAGGATATTTTGTACATCGACAAAGAAGATGGTCACAAGCGTCGGTCAATGCAAACAGTAATGTACGAAATTGCTGTTGCATTAACTAAGTTGATGACTCCAATTCTTCCACATACTGCCGAAGAAATCTGGGAATTCTTGAAAGAACCAGAGGAATTCGTTCAACTTGCCAACATGCCAGAAGCAAAACATTTTGATAATGAAGAAGATACGTTAGCTAACTGGAACTCATTCTTGAGTTTAAGAAGTGACGTTTTGAAGGTTCTTGAAGAAGCTCGGGATAACAAACTGATTGGTAAATCATCAGAGGCAGCTTTGACAATTTATGCAACTAGTTCTGTTAAGGAGTTATTCGATAAACTAGGAACCGAATTGCAAACAGTATTGATGGTTTCTCAACTATCAGTCGCCGATTATGATGATGCTCCTGCTGATGCAGAGGTATTTGAATCTAACGGAATTGCTCTCAGCGTTAAGAAAGCTGAAGGCCAAGTTTGTGAACGTTGTCGGTTGATTAAGCAAGACGTTGGTTCTGATCCAGATTACCCAACTTTCTGTGCTTCATGTGCTGCAATTGTTCGAAGTGAGTTCCCAGAAACGGCAACTGAAGGTTTCGAAGAAAAGTAAATGATATAATATCTCCCATAGAGTATTTCTGTGGGAGATTTTTTGGAGGTAAGACCATGTTAATGGGAACAATCAAAAGTTACAGTGAAAAGAATGCATTTGGCTTTATTGAACAGGATAACGATAAGGAAGATTTGTTCTTCTTTAAGAATGCGTTTAGAGATGATCAGATTCGCGATATTCAAGCAGGCGCTAGGGTAGAATATGTAGTAGTAACAGGGCAAAAGGGTCCTCAAGCAGCAAAGGCGCAAATCGTAACCGACGAAGGTTAATTGTCAAATCTATCAGTAACGGTTAAAATAACTTTGGATTAAGGTGATTTTGTGGATTTTGAAGAGAAGGTACTTAGTACTGAAAAGATATATAACGGAGCAATCATTGATGTTATTAAGCAGAAGGTGGAGCTCCCAGATGGTCAGACTTCATACCGAGAAATTGTTCGTCACGCTAAGGCAGTTGGGGTACTCGCAATTACCGATGATGATAAAATGATTTTGGAAAAGCAGTGGCGAGCACCAGTTTCTGAAACGGTGTTAGAGATTCCCGCGGGTAAACTTGATAGTCGTGATAAGTCAAGCGAACATGCCGTTTATCGAGAGTTAAACGAAGAATTACGGATGAAACCAGCCGAAATAAAATTACTAACTGGGTTCTACTCCACTGTTGGCTTTTCGGATGAATATATGGAATTATACCTTGCTAAGGGATTAAAGCCGGTTACTGACGAGTTACCAAGAGACAAGGGTGAATTTCTTGAGTTATCGAAGGTTAGCTTATCTGAAGCGCTTAAAATGCTTGCTAACGGCGAAATAAAAGATGCAAAGACAACGACTGCTATTTTGTATTGGCAGTTCTTAGAGAACCAAGAGTAGGTGAATAAAGGTGCCAATTAAAAATAATGACGACACAGAACCATTGACTAGAAAACAATACCGGGAACGTCAACGTCAAGGGGAGCGAAAAGCTGCTCCTAAACCTAGGCGAGAACCTGATGTGGTAAGTGATGACCAAAGTGGTGATGACATTCCAAGTCGGCAACCTCAAACATCAACAGAAGCTGAGGATTTTAAGACGCCCAAGTGGCATCGAACAAACCGGCGGTTGAATTGGATAATCGGCGTTTTGCTGGTCCTTGTTTTAATTGTTTACTTGATCTTATTCTTTATTAATTAGGAGATTACGAATGACATACGGAATAATATGTGCAATGGACGAAGAAATTGAGGTTCTTAAGGGAGCCTTGACAAACACAAGCACTAAAACGGTTGGCCACGCAGACTTTTTGAGTGGTCAAATTGGTAGTGAAAACGTTGTGATCGTTAAATCTGGAATTGGTAAGGTCCAAGCTGGAATTACAGCTGCCTTGTTAATTACTGAGTTTAACGTTGATGAGTTGATTAATTCAGGATCAGCTGGTGGAGTTGGCGAAGGACTTCACGTTGGTGATGTGGTGGTTTCGACAGAGACTGCGTATCACGATGTAGATGTTACTAGTTCGGGTTACGAAGTTGGTCAATTACCAGGGATGCCAGCTCGTTTTCCAGCGGACCGTGAACTTGGGGACCGAATTATTGAGGCAGCCCAAGAAACAGGTCTAAATACTGCAAAGGGACTGATTGTATCCGGCGATCAGTTCGTGGCTAGCTCTGAAAAAACAGCTGCCATCGTTGCCAATTTCCCAGATGCGCAATGCGTTGAAATGGAAGGGGCAGCTGTAGGCCAAGTGGCATACGAAAACAAGGTGCCTTACGTTGTGATTCGGGCCATGTCTGACGTTGGTGATGAGGACGCAGAACAATCCTTTGACCAATTTATTATTCAAGCTGGTCGTAGATCCGGCGAAATGTTAATTAACTTATTTAAGAACTAGATTTACAGGAAGTGAAAATTGTGGAAGAGATTTATTTAGATAATGCCGCAACAACGCGGGTTTCAGACGAAGTTTATGCTGAGATGATGGATAAGTATAAGAATGTGTACGGAAACGCATCGACGTTGTACGGGCTTGGGCGTGAAGCTAAGCAGGTGATGGAATCTGCTCGGGAAACTATCGCAAAGAGTATCAACGCAGATCCTGAGGAAATTATCTTTACCAGCGGTGGTTCCGAAAGTGACAATACTGCAATTATGCAGACAGCGTTAAGTCGTCAGGATCTTGGTAAGCACATTATTACAACGGCGATTGAACATGAAGCCGTGCTGCAACCAATGCGAGCTTTGGAAAAGCAGGGGTTTGAAGTAACTTATTTGCCGGTTGATGAGAATGGCTATATTTCGATGACTGATTTTAAAGAGGCACTTCGTGATGACACGATTTTGGTTTCAATCATGATGGGTAATAATGAGGTCGGTTCTGTAATGCCAATTCATGAAATTGGTGAGATATTGAAGGACCATCAAGCTTGGTTTCACACCGATGCAGTTCAGGCTTATGGATTGCTAGATATTGACGTTCAACGAGACCATATCGATCTGTTATCGACTTCTGCTCATAAAATCAATGGTCCAAAGATGATTGGATTTCTATACAAGCACCAAGGGGTTAATTTCCCAAGTTTTGTAAAGGGTGGTCAGCAGGAAGATAAGCGCCGAGCAGGAACTGAAAACGTACCGGCCATCGCTGGGTTTGGTAAAGCTGTTGAGACGATAACCAGTGATGAGAAGCATCGGCGGCAGGAAAAGTATTATGGGTTCAAACAGTATCTTATTGACCAATTAAAAGCTAATAACGTTGACTTTGAAGTCAATGGTTTGGTTGCAAAGGATAACCTAAACCATGTCTTCAATATTTGGTTAAAAGGGATTTCAACTTACGTAATGCAAACTAACCTTGATTTGGCAGGAATCGCTGTTTCAGGTGGCTCAGCATGTACTGCCGGCAGTATTGAGCCGTCTCATGTGTTAGTGGCTATGTATGGCGAAGATAGCCCCAGAATCTCAGAATCAATTCGAATCAGCTTCGGTCGATACACCACTAAGGAAGATTTAGATAAATTAGTTGATGCAATCGTCAAAACTATTGGTAGAATAAAGAAGAAAGGGGTTACAAACTAATGGCATTTTCAAAAACAGCAAAAGCAAATGGCGATAGTGTGACGTATGAATTATCGGATCAGGTTAAGCGGTACTCACTTAAAGACGTTGGGTTCACGGAGACAAAGCAAGGAAACTATTCCCTTGAGCGGTCTCTTGACCCAGGCTCTCCGTTTAATGCAACTTATAAAGTAAAAGTAATGGTTAAAAAGGATTTAACTGGATTTAGAATGTCAGTAACTACCGGAAATGGATTGAAGCCGGTGAATATTTTTGCAAACGACGATACTGCTGAAAACGTTGAGCAATTTCGGTTTGTAATGCAAAACTTAGTTGATCGTGATATTTTAAAACCAAATCATGAATAAATATAAGAGTAGTCGTGGCGGTGCTTTCAGCAACCTACGGCTATTTTTTTATCAAAAGTTAGGTTGACATCAAGTCAAAAACAAATTAGAATCTTATTAAAAATAAATTAGATTTCTAATTTATATTACATGGAGGTATGTTATATGGCAAAAGCACAACCAGCATCAGAAATTGATTGGAACGACCTTGGATTTGATTATATGGATCTCCCATATCGATTCCTTGCCCATTACGAAAATGGTAAGTGGGACGAAGGTGGATTGACTGAAGATTCAACATTACATATCAGTGAGGGTTCAACTGCCCTTCATTATGGTCAAGCTGACTTTGAAGGATTAAAGGCTTATCGGACAAAGGATGGTAGTATTCAATTATTTAGACCAGATCAAAACGCAAAGAGAATGCATAACAGTTGTGAGCGGTTATTAATGCCTGCTTTCCCAGAAGATAAATTTGTTGAGGCTGTTAAAGCGGTCGTTAAGGCAAATGCTGATTATGTTCCTCCTTATGGTACTGGTGGTACTTTATACTTACGTCCATTGATGATTGGAGTTGGGGGTAATATCGGTGTTCACCCTGCTCAGGAATACATCTTTACTATTTTCGCAATGCCCGTTGGTGCTTACTACAAGGGTGGAATGACGCCAACCAACTACGTAACATCAGATTATGACCGGGCTGCCCATAAGGGAACTGGTCAATCTAAAGTTGGTGGTAACTACGCTGCTAGTTTGTTACCTGGTGACGAAGCCCATAAGCAAGGTTACTCAGATGTTATCTATCTTGACCCAGTTAACCATCAAACGATTGAAGAAGTTGGTTCGGCTAATTTCTTTGGAATCACTAAGGACGATGAATTTATCACTCCTAAGTCACCATCGATTTTGCCAAGTATCACTAAGTTCTCACTTTTGTGGTTGGCAGAAAATCGCTTAGGTTTGAAAGCTACTCAAGGGGTTGTTGATATCGACGACCTAGATAAGTTTAAAGAAGCAGGGGCCTGTGGTACTGCTGCGGTTATTTCACCAATCGGTAGTTTGACTCACCATGGTAAGAAGCATGTCTTCTACAGTGAAACTGAGGTTGGTCCTACAATTAAGAAGTTATATGATACGTTAACTGGTATCCAATTTGGCGATGTTGAAGCGCCAGAGGGATGGATTCAAAAGGTTGAGGTTTAATATAAACTAAGAGTATCGGTAGTTATCCTGTTGGGTAACGCGACCGGTACTTTTTTGTTAGCAAAACGGGTGGTATTTGAGAGAGATTTGCGTTATCATAAAATTTACTGGAAATTACGACCTTCAAATCGTGGATTCTCCAGAATCTCTTTGAAATGATGGTGGTTTTTATGACAGACAACAGTCAGACTCGTGTTGTTGTTGGAATGAGCGGAGGCGTCGACTCTTCAGTCGTTGCTTACGAACTCAAACAACAGGGATATGACGTGATTGGCGTTTTCATGAAAAACTGGGATGATACGGATGAAAATGGCGTCTGTACGGCAACTGAGGATTATAAAGATGTTGCCAAGGTTGCAAACGAAATTGGAATTCCGTACTACTCAGTAAACTTTGAGAAGGAGTATTGGGACCGCGTGTTCACGTACTTCTTGGACGAGTATAAGAAGGGTCGGACTCCCGATCCTGACGTTGTATGTAATAAGGAAATCAAGTTTAAGGCATTCTTGGATTATGCCCTTGAACTTGGTGCTGATTACATTGCAACTGGTCATTACGCTCAATTGACTCGAGATGAAAATGGGCACAACCATCTTCTCCGTTCTACGGATATGAACAAGGATCAAACTTATTTCTTGAGTCAATTGTCAGCGGACCAACTTGATCGGGTTATGTTCCCAATTGGTAACATGACTAAGCCTGAGGTTAGAAAGATTGCCAAGGAGGCCGGATTAGCTACTGCAGCTAAGAAGGATTCAGTTGGAATTTGCTTTATTGGTGAGAAGAACTTCAAGGAGTTCCTTGGTCACTACCTTCCAGCAACTCCAGGCAAGATGATGACCGTTGATGGCGAAGTTAAGGGCCAACATGCTGGTTTGATGTATTATACTATCGGTCAGCGTAAGGGCCTTGGTATCGGTGGCGACGGGGTTGATAACCAACCTTGGTTTGTAATTGGTAAGGACTTGAAGAAGAATATCTTGTACGTTGGTAAGGGATACGAGAACGAATTGTTGTATGCCGACTACCTTGATGCGTCTGATATTCACTGGGTCAATAACCTTGACCGTGGCAAGGACTTCCATTGCACTGCTAAGTTCCGTTACCGGCAAAAGGATCAGGGCGTTACTGTTCACATCAGTGATGATGGGAAGACGGTTCGCGTTGATTTTGATGAGCCAGTTCGGGCAATCACTCCGGGACAGGCCGTTGTTTTCTACGATGGTGAGGAGTGCCTTGGCTCAGCAATTATTGATGCTGCTTACAAGAATCAAAAGGAATTGCAGTACGTATAACCTTTAATTAACAACTTGTTTTTAATCGCTAACTTTGTGATTAGAAATGGGTTGTTTTTTTGCAATCAGTTTTGAAAATCTTCATAATACCTGTCATAATAAGGAAAGATATTATTTGGAGGAAGCACTGTGACTAGATTGTATTTTGTGAGACATGGAAAAACTGAGTGGAATCTGGAAAGCCGGTACCAAGGTGCTGGTGGTGATTCACCCCTACTTGAGCAAAGCTATCAGGAAATAAAGCAAGTTGGCGAATTTTTAAAGGATATTGAGTTTGCCCATATTTATGCAAGCCCTATCAAACGGGCTCGGGATACAGCTCTAGGAATTCGGAAACAACTAAGTAAACAGCCACCGATCACGTTCTTATCTCGATTGGAGGAATTTCACCTTGGCAAAATGGAAGGGATGAAGTTTGCTGATGTGAAGGCAGAATTTCCAGAGGAGGCTGAGAACTTCAAACTCCACCCTGATAAGTACGATAATTCAGTTATCGGTGGTGAAAGTTACCCAGACGTAATTGCCCGAATGACTCCGGCAATTCAGGAAATCGTTCAAGCAAATCCTGACCAAAATGTACTGATTGTTAGTCACGGAGCAGCGTTAAACGCTGAAATGAACCATTTGTTGGGAGCGAGTTTACCTGACTTGAAAAAACGCGGTGGGTTGGCGAATACCAGCACGACCATCATTGATAGCAATGAGGCCGGAACTGTGTTTTCACTGGTTAAGTGGAACGATACAGAGTACTTGAACCGAGAAATAAGTGAAACGGATATTGTATAGGTGAGATAAGTTGGCTAATCAGAATAAAGACGATTTACAAAGAGAAAACCAGGATAAACAACGGAAGTATATGACAGAGCGGGAAAAGGAAGAGCAGAAGGCGAAACAACTAGTTCATGAATTAGTGGTGAAGATTGATCAGGATCCAGATAATTACCGCAACTATTATGAATTAGCTACGCTATTGGTTGAAGGAAAAGACTACCCTCAAGCTGAAGAACTATTAATGAAGGCACTAGGTAGGTTTGCGACCGCTGAAATCCAAATTGTTGATTTATTGCGATACGGATTGGGTAACGTGTACTATGCAGCTGAAGAATTTGATAAGGCAATCGCCGAATTCCAAAAGGTTACTGATAAGGGGTTACAGTTTCAGTCGTATTTAATGTTAGCTCAGAGCTATATGGCGAAGGGAGATAGTAAACGTTCGTTAGCATTTGCAATATCTGCCCAAGAAAAGAATCGCAAAGATAAGACTGTGAACCAGTTGATTGGTGACAACCTATTGGCGTTAGGTAATTTCACCCAAGCTGGTGAATTTTACGATATGGTGCTGGAGATTGATTCAAAGGACGGTAAAGCCAATTTTAATCGGGGAATCGTTGCAATGATCAATGATGAGAACTTCAGTGATTATTTTGATAAGGCAAAAAAGTACGACCAAAATTACTTTAACGACGGTCAGGAAAGACTAAAGGATATCGAAAAGTTCATTCAACTCAACAAAAAGAAACAAGAGTAAGGGAGAATCGTTTTGGCTGATTCAATTGATTTGTTTGATGTCGCTGGCGACAATAATACTGAAAAATTTATCGATGGCCGGTTAAAAGCCATCTTTTTTGCGAGCGATGATAGTTTCTACAAAGTGCTATTAGTTGAAATAACCAATACAAATCTTGATTGGGATGAAGCGGAAATCGTTGTTACTGGAAGCTTTGGGGATGTAATTGAAGAAACTGCATACCATTTTGTTGGTAAATTGATAGACCATCCTCGGTACGGTAAGCAATTTCAAGCAACTAATTATTCAACGGTAATGAAGACGACTCGGCGGGGAGTGGTCAACTTTTTATCGGGAGACAAGTTTCCTGGGGTTGGCGAAAGGACTGCTGAAAAAATCGTTGATGTTTTAGGAACGGATGCCCTTGAAAAGATTGATAATGATCATTCGGTTCTTGACCAAGTTGGCTTGACCGATAAGCAAAAACAGTCGATTACCGATAATTTGGTAATAAAGGATGACCTGGAAAAGGTTATCATCGGCTTGAATAGTTATGGTTTTTCAAATCAGTTAAGTTCAGTTATTTACCAGAAATATCGGGATGACGCTCTGAATATCATTGCCGAGAATCCCTATCGGTTGGTTGAAGATATTCCATCTATTGGGTTCAAACGAGCTGATGCGATTGCAATTGATCAGGGAATCGCCCCAGATGCCGCGGTTAGAATCAGTGCCGCCTTGCTTTATAGTATTCAGACACTTTGCGCCCGCAATGGAGACACATACACTACCACTCAACCATTGCTACAGGAAACAGAGCGGATGTTGGGTGCGCGTGGGGAAGATGTTCCCGCTAATAAAATTGCCCAGGGGCTAGTGGAACTTTCCAAAGAATCAAAAATTATTGGTGAAAAGGACCGAATTTTTCTAACTGGTTTGTACAATGCCGAAGTTCAAATTGCTGAGCATCTCAATCGTTTAATAAAAAACAACGAAGATGAAGAAGTTGATGATGAACAGCTTGATAAGGTAATCAGGAAAGTTGAACGAAAGTTTGACATTGAGTACGATGATTCCCAGGAAGCAGCCATAAAGCAGGCTATTAAATCACCGCTGTTTGTCTTGACTGGAGGACCCGGAACTGGGAAAACCACGATTATCAACGGAATCGTGAATGTTTTTAGTGAACTTAATGATTTTTCCCTTGATATCAATGCTTACAAAGATAAACCATTTCCAATCCTGCTTGCAGCCCCAACTGGGCGGGCAGCAAAACACATGACCGAAAATACCGGGTTACCAGCCAGTACGATTCACCGACTCCTCGGGTTGACTCAGAACGATAGTGAGGATGCGGCAATCACCAAGGATATTGATGGCTCACTTGTGATTATTGATGAAATGTCAATGGTCGATACTTATTTGTTTAAGATGCTCGTAGCGGCGCTTCCTAGTCACATTAAGGTGGTACTAGTTGGGGATGCTGACCAGCTTCCATCAGTTGGCCCAGGCCAAGTTTTCCATGATTTGATTGAATCAAAATCACTACCAGTAATGAAATTAAATCGAATTTATCGGCAAGATGCTGATTCAACGATTATTTCGCTTGCCCACCAAATTCACAGTGGGCGGCTTCCAGAAGACTTTACCGTCAACAAACCCGATCGGTCTTTTATCCCTTGTAGTCCAGCCCAGGTGAGCTCAGTTGTCGATCAAGTGGTCAAAAGAGCTAAGACTAAGGATTTCCCCCGAATGGATGTTCAGGTACTTGCCCCGATGTACAGGGGACCTGCAGGAATTGACAATCTAAACGACTCAATTCAGACCGTCTGGCAGGATACTCCCGGCAAAAAGAAAGTAGAAATTCGAAACCACAGCTACATGATTGGCGATAAAGTTCTTCAGCTGATCAACAATGCTGAAAAAAATGTCTTTAACGGTGATATTGGTCAAATCGTGTCAATGAAGCAGGAAAAGGGGCAAGACGCACCGACTTCAATCACAGTTGATTTTGAGGATACAGAAGTCACTTATGAAAAGAGTGAGTGGAACCAGTTTACATTGGCCTACTGTACTTCAATCCATAAGGCTCAAGGTAGTGAGTTTGATATGGTAATTCTCCCAATCGTTCATCAATTTAGTAGGATGCTTCAACGAAATTTGCTATATACCGCAGTTACCAGAGCAAGTAAGTTCTTGATTTTAGTTGGAGAACAAAGTGCGTTTGAACAGTGTGTTGAGACCGTATCAGTTAATCGGCAGACTTCATTGATTGAGAAGGTCAAACGAGCCGTTGGAATTGATGACGGTACTGAAGAAAATGTTCAAATTGAGTCTGACGATACTGAGATTATTAATGAACACACCGAGGAGCCAAATTCAGAATCACTGAATGATGATAAAGTACTAACGGTGGCAAAAATATTGGGAAATGAGATTGACCCAATGATTGGGATGGAAGATGTTACCCCAGGGGATTTTATGAATTAGAAGATTTAGGGGATTTCTTAATGAAAAAGTAGTAATTTTTATGTTATGATTTTTTTAAACAAACACTCTTGGAGGCCATCATGACGGACAGTAAGTCACAACCAGATATTAAAATTTTTGCCCTTAATTCCAACATGGAATTAGCTGAGAAAATCAGCGCAGCAGTAGGTATTCCTTTGGGGAAGTCCACAGTAAAAAAATTCAGTGACGATGAGATTAAGATTAGTGTTGACGAAAGTATTCGTGGTGACGAAGTTTATGTTATTCAATCAGTTTCTGACCCAGTTAATACGAATTTGATGGAATTGTTGATCATGGTTGACGCTTTAAGAAGAGCATCGGCCGGCTCAATCAATGTTGTGATTCCCTACTATGGCTATTCACGGGCAGACAGAAAAGCTCGTTCACGGGAACCAATTACAGCTAAGTTGATTGCGACGTTCTTCCAGATGGATGGAGTTGATCGAGTGGTAACACTTGACCTTCATGCAGATCAAATTCAGGGCTTCTTTGATATTCCTGTTGATCACTTAAGAGCAGCTCGTCTTTTGGCAAATTTCTTTGAGAGTAAGCATGGTGCTGAAGATGTTGTTGTGGTTTCTCCTGATCATACCGGTGTTTCACGGGCAAGAACATTTGCTGAACTGCTAAACGCACCAATTGCGATTATTGATAATCGTTCTCCGGAAGATGCTAATACTATTCCTGAGTCAGTAATTGGGGATGTTAAGGGCAAACGAGCAGTTGTCGTTGATGATTTGATCGATACTGGTATCAAACTCGAAATCGCGTCAGAAACTCTTAAGAAAGCTGGCGCCTCCGAGGTGTTCGCTATGGCGACGCACCCAATCTTCTCAGGCGATGCCGTTTCTAGGTTAAAGAATTCGCAAATCGAGAAGGTGATTGTTACTGACTCAATTAAGGTTAGTGAAAAGAATCAGTTTGATAAACTTGAAATTGTATCTGTTGATAAGTTGTTTGGCGAGGCCATCAAATTGATTCACAACCAGCAATCAGTTGGTAAGCTTTTCGGTAGATAAAAAATAATTTATGGGGTGACAATTAATGTATAGCTATCGTGCTAATGAAAATCGTTATGATAACGCATTTGTAAGAAGAGCCGGTGATTCGGGGCTTGAATTACCAGCAGTTTCGTTTGGATTGTGGCACAGCTTCGGGGATACAGCTAATTTTGGAGATAGCGAGAAGGTAATCCTAAAAGCTTTTGATGAAGGAATCTTTAGTTTTGATTTGGCTTATAACTATGGCCCTGGTTCTGGTGCTGCTGAGAGAATGTTCGGTAACGTTTACCGAGAAGATTTAAAGCCATACCGGGATGAACTTGTTATCACGACTAAAGCCGGCTTTAACATGTGGCTTGGACCTTATGGTAACTTCTCATCAAGAAAAACGTTGATCAATGCGATTGATGGAAGTTTGGAACGGATGGGATTGGATTACGTTGATATTTTCTATAGCCACCGTTTTGATCCCAATACCAACCTTGAAGAAACTGCCGATGCCCTGAATGATATTGTTAGGTCAGGCAAAGCACTGTACGTTGGGATATCTAACTACGATAGTAAGCAAACCGCTGAAATCACTAAATACTTCAAAGAAATGCACACACCATTTGTAGTTAACCAAGCCTCTTATAATATGTTGAACAGGACCATCGAGGATGATGGACTGCTCGACACATTGAGAGATAATAATAAGGCACTGGTTGCATATGGTCCACTTGCCGAAGGATTATTAACGGATAAATACCTCGGTGGTATGGAAGATGACATCAAAGTTCACTGGAGCAATGATTTTATGTTCAAGAACGGCAAGGATGCCCTCGTTAAGAAACTTAATGAGCTTAACGATATTGCTGCAAATCGGAACCAGTCACTTGCTCAAATGAGTCTTGCTTGGCTTCTTCATGATGATGTTGTTGCCAGTGTTGTAACTGGAGCATCAAAGGTTGACCATTTGATGAGTAACCTTGAGGCTTTGAAAAACACCAAATTTACAGCCGATGAATTAACTAAAATCGATTCAATTATTAAGGGTTAGTTCCCTTACATTAAAAGCGTTAAACGGATTTACCCCGTTTAACGCTTTTATTTGGTATAATCAAACTATAAGGATGAATTGATGGGAGAAAGGCTATGAAAAAGAAAGTTACAATTAACGATTTAGCTAAAAGAGCTGAGGTGTCTGTTACCACTGTTTCACAAATTCTTAATGGTAAAGGCGATCGGTTCAGTAAAAAAACTGTCGAGAAAGTTCATGAACTGCAAAAAGAAATGGGATATGTTCCTGATTTTAATGCGCAAAGTTTAATTAGACGTTCTGGGAGAACGTTAGGGATTATCGTTCCCAATATTAATAACCCGTTCTTCTCAAGATTTTTACGAGGAATTGAAAGCGCTGCCCTCGAAAGAGACTATGTACCGTTAGTGTTTGGATCAAATGATAGTGAGAAACAAGAAACTCGGTATTTGTTTGAATCAATCCGGCGGGCCGCTGATGGTCTGATTATTGCTTCTGCCGTGTCTGATTTAAACGAAATTGATCATATTCTCTCACAGAATGAAATTTCTTATTTATTAATTGACCAAGCTCCGGTTAAAGATGGGGATCAAGTTGAGGTTCATAATTATGATGGTGGTAAGTTATTAGCCGATCACTTGCTAAAAAATGGCCATACAGACGTATCAGTTGTGAAAGCTAACAAACCCACAACTAACTTGGAAGAACGGCTACAGGGCTTTCTAGACGCTTTTGACGCAGCTGGCCACAAAATTGAACCATCTCACGTTATTTCTGCAGATTTAACTAAAATGGGAGGATACGAAGCTGCCGACTCTGTCCTCAAAACTAAGACAACGGCGGTATTTGCTATCAATGATGAGGTCGCCTTTGGGCTGTACCGGGCATTTGCCGAAAAGGGGATTTCAATTCCTGATGATATCTCAGTTGTTGGTTATGATGATATTGATTTGGCTGAATACTTTACTCCTAAATTAACAACTGTCCATCAACCAGCATTTGAGATGGGGGAAACGGCTGCAAAATTATTAATCGACCGAATTGAAAATCGTGATACCCCAAAACAGCGAGTATCGCTTTCGATTCACCTGGAAGTTAGAGATAGCGTTAAAAAAATCACTGAATAATTATTGTTATAACGGTTTAAATTTGGTAGAATCTTGTTAGTAAAATGTTTTAACCAACGAAATTCTCATTTCAAAAGAGGAGATTTGATATGACAAATAAAGTAGTAGTTTTGGGAAGCTTAAACGTTGATACAACGTTGCATATTGCTGAAATGCCAAAGCCAGGGGAAACAATCAGTGCTCATAGTAAGACAAATTCAGCTGGTGGTAAGGGAGCAAATCAAGCTGTCGCGGCAGTTCGGTCTGGAGCTGAAACTAGTTTTATCGGTAACGTCGGCAATGATAATTTGGGCGAATTTATGAAGGATTCACTTGCCGGGAACAAGGTTAATATTGATCATATAGAGATTGCCTCCGCTGAGGGAACAGGATCAGCTGTAATTCTTCTTGATGAGCATGGTCAAAATTGTATTATGGTTTATGGTGGCGCTAATCAAGCAATGACTAATACAACTGTTGATAAAGCAGCAGACTTGATTAAAGGGGCAGATATTTTAATTTCTCAATTTGAAACCCCACAAGAGGTAACTAAGCATGCGTTTGAGATTGCTAAGCAAAATGGAGTTACAACTGTCTTGAACCCCGCACCGGCCCAAACGATTATTGATGGTCTCCTTGAAGTTACTGATCTAATTGTCCCAAACGAAACAGAAAGTGCTAGTTTGACTGGGATTCAAGTTGTTGATACTGACTCGATGGACAAGAATGCTGAGAAGTTCTCCGAAATGGGAATTGATAACGTAATTATTACTGTTGGCAGTAAAGGTGCCTACTATCACACAAAGAGCGATAGTGGATTTGTAAAAGCCTTTAAAGTTAAAGCAGTGGATACAACTGCCGCGGGAGATACCTTTATAGGTGCATTTAGTTCTCAGGTGGATAAAGAGTTGGCCAATGTTAAAGAGGCACTTATTTATGCTCAAAAGGCTTCATCCATTACTGTTCAAAGACCGGGAGCGTTACCATCGATTCCTACTAAAGATGAGATCAATAAAGCTTACAAATAAATTTTCAAAATGAGATTGCTTTATCATTTCTTTTCTGGTAATATTCTTGCGTTGACATAAATGGCGTCCAAAATTTAGGTTCACAAAGTACCATTATGGTGTTATATTCGATTTGTAGATTAGTTCAATTAAAAGGAGTTTATAGCTATGAGTAACAAGTTAGAAATTCTTGAAGAATACAAGAAGGCAGCCTCTGAGTTAAATCAGCTTAAAGCAAAAGAGGGCAGTCACAATCTTCGCGACTCTAACGAAACCGTGGTTATTCAGCCGCAGTTCGGTGATCAAATGCACGAACTGACAAACAAATGTAGCCAATTGACTATGATCATTGAAGCTATGAATGCGTCAGAAGATTAGGTTAGAAAGATAAAGCAACTAAATTTAAATTAGAAAAAGCAAGCGAATTTTTCGCTTGCTTTTTTCGTAGCCTAAAAATTATTTGATAACAACGCAGCCGCAACGGACCACTTTAGTTCATTACGACCTTTAAGGTTAGTTAACCAGTCGGATGGGAATGACACCGGTGCGTAGAGAACAGAAGCTAACATGGATGTGATAGAGCCAATAGTGTCAGCGTCATTACCAAGGTTGATTGCCTTTTTTACTGCTGATTCATACTTCTCGGAGTTCATTAGGCACCAGAATACGGATTGAAGCGTGTCTATCACGTATCCAGAACTGATAACTTTTTCATTAGGTATTCGATAAAAGTCAGCTTTATCAAAACCAGTAAAGAAGGTCAATTCATAACTGTATCCTGGCTTTTCAGCGTAATAGTCTAGCACTTCAGTAATTGCATGAAGCATTGCATACTTATTCGGATTCATTATTACCCGAATAATGACATTAGTTAGGATGGAGGAGGCAATCAAACTGCGTTTGTGTCTGTGGGTAACTGAGGTGAACTTTTCAACGTACTCGCAAATTGTGTCATCAAATGAGTAATCTGGGTATTTGTTTAACAGATAAAAGGATAGGGGCATCAACCGCATTAGGGCACCGTTGCCGTTATCCTCTTCTGTCTCACCACCACAAAGTTCAGGGGGAGTTCCTTGGTTGAACTTTTCAATGGCGTTCATTGTTGTTCTGCCAATATCGAATGACTTTCCAAGTGGAGTGTAATGCCCAAATTTGTACCAGTTAGAGTATCTAAGCATGAGATCGTTTAAGTTGAACCCATATGTAAGGCTGTTGAGGGACGCAACCGTCAAGGATGTATCATCTGACCAAACACCTGCGGGCAGGTCAAAGGCCCCGTGGCCAGTCATCTTGCTAACGGGATTTTTGAATAATGATTGTCGCTTTTTAAATTGAATTGGGACTCCTAGTGCGTCACCAATTGCAACCGCAGTTAGTGATTGGAAGAGGAGATAACTGGTTGAAAACATAGAGCTTACCCCTTAAGTCGAATTCTAGTTTAAGATAAATGGATATTGGGTCTTTGAAAATTCAATATTGTATTTTCGTTTTCCTAACTCTTCACCGTCGATTTGACCGTGACGAATTGCTTCACATCTAATTGTAAACGATTTCTTGGAATAATGATGAACAAATTTCAAGTTTAGGTGCTTTCCCGCCATTAATAACACGATAAATTTTAACAATTGAAAAAATGTTGGTTTTTCAACGATAATTAATTCGAGTTTTTCATCACGGATGGACGCACTTGGTGCGATTCGGACACCGCCACCGAAGTAGGGAATGTTTGTGGTGGTTACTAGGTATCCATTTGGAATGGATGTTTGTTTATCATCAATGGTGACAAAAATTGGCATTGCTTTAAATGTCCTAAGCACATGCAAAATCGAGGCAATATAACTAAACCTACCGAGGATGGAATTTTTCTTTAGTAGCGAATGATTTGCTGTGTAAACCACGGTAGCATCAAATCCAATCCCGTAGTTGTTGATAAAGTGGCCAAGTTTGCCCGAATCTAGATCGCGATATTTGCCAATAAAAATTGAGGTTGGCTTGGAGCTTGAGATAATTTGGTTGATTCTTTTCTTCCAATTTGTTGGCATGGAAACTGCCCGGGCAAAATCATTGCCTGATCCAATCGGCAGAAAAGTGACTGGTATTTTGGTAAGTAGAGGGTGGTTTTCATAAAACTGACAGCAACCTTCTACCACTTCATGAAGGGTGCCATCACCACCAGCCGCAATAATAACAATATCCTGAGTTTGGTTGTTATGAATTTCTGTTAGAAGCCCTTTAACCTTAGAGGTAGCGTGACCCGGGAAGCTCGTAGTTATAGTTTGAAAATCAACGTTCAAATTGGTCAGGTAGTCGTTGATTTTTGGCCATAGCCGTTCAACGTTTCCTCCCCCTGCGGCGGGGTTAACCACGATATAGTATTTTGTCATTGATGATTCCCCCGGAAATAAAATATGTAAAAAAATAGTTTGGAATCATAGTAGATTCACAAACTATTATAGGCTTTAGAATTACTTTTGTTTATCGCTAATTATAATCATTGGTAAGATTAGTGGGTGGCGCTCAGTCTTTTCATAAAGGAAAGATTGAAGTTCATCGATAATTGAGTTCCGAATGGAAGATTCAGTTGCCTTTTTGGAACGCATTGATTTCCTAATTGAACTAAATACCAAACGTCTACCTTCATCAAGTAGTTCACCTGATTCTCTCATATAAACGAATCCACGTGAGAGAATATCAGGACCAGATTGGATTTCTTGATTCTTTAGGTTAACGGTCGCAACGACCACGACAATTCCTTCTTCGGAAAGTAATTGTCGATCCCGAAGAACGATATTACCGATATCACCAATTCCACTGCCATCAATGTAAACATCACCGGCCTGGAAATGACCAGCTATGTGAGCACTATCCTTTGAAAGGGCAAGGACGTCACCGTTTTGCATGATGAAGCTGTTTTCCAATGGAACCCCACACTCTTCAGCCAATTCGGTATGAATCTTTAACATCCGGTATTCACCATGAATAGGCATAAAGAATTTAGGCTTCATCAATCTTAGCATTAGTTTCTGTTCTTCTTGGCCACCATGACCAGAAGTATGAATGTTGTTTACTTTACCGTGGATAACGTTAGCTCCGGCTTCTTCAAGCTTGTTGATAACGCTATTGACGCTAGTTGTGTTTCCGGGGATTGGGTTACTTGAAAAGATAACTGTATCACCGGGTTGGATGGCGATTTGGCGGTGGGTTCCGTTGGCAATTCTCGAAAGGGCAGCCATCGGTTCACCTTGAGATCCAGTACATAAAATCATCGTTTTATTTGCCGGAAGTGATTGCAAGTCATGGGCATCGACAAAGGCTTCGTCTGGGATGTCAAGATATCCAAGCTCTCGACCATTGACGATGGCTGCTTCCATACTTCGACCAAACACTGCGATTTTTCTGCCGTGAGCCATTGCATTGTCACAAGCAGTCTTAATTCTAGAGATGTTTGATGCGAAGGTAGCAAATATAATTCTATCTTCGATTTGATCAAAAATGTGAGCAACAGAATTTGCAACCCACTTTTCAGATTTGGTCCAAACTGGCCGCTCAGCATTCGTACTATCAGCCATCAAACAGAGAACACCTTCAGCACCTAGTCGTGCCATTTCTTGAAGGTTTGGTGCTTGTTTTGTAACTGGCGTTAAATCAAACTTAAAATCACCGGTTTGGACAATAACTCCAACTGGTGTGTGGACGGCAATCCCTAAGGTATCTGGAATTGAGTGGGTTGTTCTGAAGAAGGTTACCTTAGTCTTTCTAAACTTTAGGACTGATCCTTCAGAAATTTCATGAAGTTCAGCTGAGTTTAAAAGGCCATGTTCTTCAAGTTTATTTTTAATCAATGCCATCGCTAAAGGTCCAGCATAGATTGGAACGTTTAGCACCTTTAGTAAATAGGGTACACCACCAATGTGATCTTCATGACCATGGGTAATGACAAGTGCTTTGATTTTATCTTTGTTATCAAGTAAGTATTGGTAGTCAGGGATGACGTAGTCTACACCTAGTAGATCATCCTCTGGAAACTTGATTCCGGCATCAATTAGAATTATTTCATCTTGAAATTGAACGCCGTAGGTATTCTTCCCGATTTCCCCCAAACCACCAACGCCATAGATAGCAGCTTCGTTATTTTTGACGTTTAGTTTTTTCATTATTAGTTAAACTCCGTAACTTTAAAATCGGGACTTTGTTGTTCGTATTCCAAATGAGAACCTGATAAAGGTTCGATGAACTCGATGATGTAGTTAGTGTTGTCTTGAACTAAGGAACGAGCATCGACCTCAGTATCTGCCTCAACGTAGAGGGCCTTTGATGTTTCTCTGCTAGGACTTTCGTTTTTGTTTTCTTGGTAGATTACTTTAAAAATCATAAAAAAATACTCCTTTAAAATATATTCTGTTTTTTTAAGGAACTGATAAATTCCTTTTCGGACAGGTGGTTGTCTTTTACACAACTAATAATGGTAGTTTAACATAATTATGAAAATAAGTATATAATGCCCGTTTCCGAACTTCGCAGGTGTAAAAATGTTAAAATGAAAAGAAAAGGACTCGAAAAACGATGATACTATTATTTCAAGTGATAATCGGTCTCATTTTAGCCGTAATTTTGTATAATCTAATTCACTACTGGTTTGTTACGAGACCGAGGACAAAGCAAGTGAAATCAGCAGAAAGAGTGACCGCTAAGGCAGTAATTTCAGTATTGAACCAACTGAGTGTTGACGGCGTGATTCGAAATGACGACTACTCAGATATTGTCTCTGAGGACATATCAGATGTATGGGGTCGTGGTGTAATGGCGTTTGAATATAAACTCGCACCAGCAGCACTGTTAACCGATTTAGATCAATTTAAATCTGCCTTTAAACATGGCTTGGTTGAGTATTCAAAAGAGAACTATTTTGATCATGCTGATGTGAAGAAAAATAAATCAATTTTTATTATTTCAGATAGTTGGTTGTTAGATGATGTTGTTCACTTTGATGTGGCATTTCTGATTAATCAGACCACAATTGAATACGTAAACGATTTAAGAAAGCTAAAATGAAAAACAGGCGAAAACTTTTAATTAAATTTGAAAGTTTCTGCCTGTTTTTTAATTTAATAGATAAAAATTTCGTCTTCAGTCTTTGAAAACGGATTGTCCTTATCAATGTGATCATAAAATAACGTGCCGTGTAAGTGATCAATCTCGTGCTGGCAAACGATAGCAGGATAATTCTTTAACCTGAGCTTGTGTTCTTCGCCATCAACGTCAGTGTACTTTAACGTGATTCTTGCCGCGCGGGGAACGTATCCAGGAATATCCTCATCGACCGATAAGCACCCTTCGCCTTCAGTCAAAGCACCCCTTTGAACTGAGTTAGAAACGATTACGGGATTAATGATTACATCCTTGAAAAGTGGATCGCTGTTTTCATCTTCAGCGGGCACCAAAACTGATGCCATCATTTTAGATTCCCCAACCTGGGGAGCTGCCAAACCAACACCAGCCCTCAATTGGTACTTTTCACATAATTCAGGGTCTTGGCTAACTTCCAAATATTCCATTAAATCATGAGCTAACTGTTTATCTTCATCGCTGAGAGGAAATGCAACCTTCTCAGCTTCTTTTCTCAAAACGGGATCTCCGTCTCGAACAATATCTTTCATCAAAAACAAAGCTAAAACCTCCGAACAATTTGTCTATGAATATTCTATCGTAAAACACTGAAAAAAGAAATTTTATTTAGTGGAACATTGACGTTACGCTAATTTCACAAACCATCAAAATGAAAGCAAGCTTTTTATTTGACAAACGGAATGTTTTATACTTTGAAAAAGTTGTAATATCAGCGTTGGAAGGGCTTGCATCTTTTCTGAAAAGATGATAGATTTTAGTTGTGGTTGTTAAAGATCGCTTGTGCATCACAAAATTAAGCTTTTAGGAAAGGAAAGTGTTATATATGGCAGGAAAAAGTAAGCATATTGTTGATTTAGCTAGTATCAAGTCAACAATGAGCGACCCATACAAGAAACCGGTTCAAGTTATCGATGAAAATGGGAAGATAGTTGATAAGGAACTATTCGATCAGTTCAGCGATGACCAATTAGTGGACTTGATGGAAAAGATGGTTTGGGAACGTGCTTTACACGAACAAACAATGAACTTTTCACGTCAAGGCCGACTTGGTTTCTACGCTCCTACCTACGGGGAAGAAGCTTCAGAAATGGGGATAGCTAGTGCTATGCAAAAGCAAGACTATTTATTCCCAGCTTATCGTGATTTGCCACAATTGATCCAGCATGGAGCGACTGTTGAACAAGGATTTCTTTGGTCAAAAGGTCACTACCTTGCTAACAAGTACCATGCAGATGGTGTGAGAGCTATGTTCCCACAAATCATTATTGGTGCTCAATACGTTCAAGCAGCGGGGGCTGCACTCGGTATTAAGAAGAATGGGGAAGAAAATACCGTATCATATGCATTTACTGGTGATGGTGGTACTTCTCAAGGTGACTTCTATGAAGGAATCAACTTTGCGAGTGCCTTCCAAGCTCCAGCCGTATTCTTTGTTCAAAACAATGGATACGCAATTTCTGTTCCACGTCACAAGCAAACGGCAGCTGAAACTTTGGCTCAAAAGGGTGTTGCTTCAGGTGTTCCTGGTGTTCAGGTAGACGGAATGGATATTTTAGCTACTTACCTAGTTGCTAAAGAGGCTCGTGAATTTGCATCAGCTGGAAACGGTCCTGTTCTTGTTGAAACATTAACTTACCGTTTTGGTGCCCACAGTTCAGCTGGTGATGATCCAAGTCGTTACCGGACAAAGGAAGAAGAAAAACCTTGGTTCGATCGTGACCCATTGATTCGATTAAGAAAAGTTCTTACTGAAAAGAAACTTTGGGACCAAGAAAAAGAAGACAAGTTAGTTGAACAATATAAGAGTGACTTCAAGGAAGCTATGAAGAACGCTGAATCTGCACCACAACAAAAGGTTAGTGACTTCTTGAAGACTACTTTCGAAGTTCCTACCCCAAATGTTCAACGTGATATTGAAAAATTTGAAGCAAAGGAGTCGAAGTAATCATGGCTAAATTAACGTATATTAACGCAATTAACGACGGATTAAAGCAAGTATTGCAAGAAGACCCCAAAACGTTGATTTTTGGTGAAGATGTTGGTAAAAACGGTGGTGTGTTTAGAACTACTATCGATCTTCAAGACCAATTTGGTGAAGATCGAGTCTTCGATACTCCACTTGCCGAATCAGGTATTCTTGGCCTTTCAATTGGGTTAGCAGTAACTGGTTGGCGTCCAATTCCAGAAATTCAATTCATGGGATTCACTTTTGAAGCTGTCGACTCCATTGCAGGTCAAATGGCACGTAACCGGTTCCGGTTTGCCGGAGCAGTTTCAATGCCTATCACTATCAGAACACCATTTGGTGGTGGTACTCATACTGCTGAACTTCACGGTGACTCACTAGAAAACTTCTTCACTGGTGTTCCAGGACTCCGTGTTGTTACTCCTTCAAACCCATATGATGCAAAGGGATTAATTATCTCTTCAGTTGAGAATAATGACCCAGTGCTATTCATGGAAAACTTGAAATTGTACCGTTCAATGAAGGATGAAGTTCCTGAAGGCAAGTACACCGTTCCGCTAGATAAAGCTAACGTTGTTCGCGAAGGATCTGACATTACCATTGTTGCTTATAGTGCAGAAGTTAATGAAGCATTAAAAGTAGCTGAAAAATTAGAAAAAGAAAACATTTCAGTTGAAGTTGTTGACTTACGTTCACTTTCACCAATTGATACTGAGACTATCTTTAAGTCAATTGAGAAGACCCACAAGGTGGTTATTGCTCAAGAAGCTCAAAAGATGGCAGGTGTTGGTGCTGAAGTCGCATCTGAAATTGCTGAAAACAAGATCATGTCATTGGATGCACCAATTGGACGGGTAGCTGCTCCGGATAGTGTCTTCCCATTTGCTATGGCTGAAAACGATTGGCTTCCAAATGCTGATGATATTGAAGAAAAAGTTCGTGAGATTTTGAACTACTAAAATTCTAATTTGAGAAAGGAAGTTAGACCCTATGGCTTACAATTTTAAACTCCCAGAATTAGGAGAAGGAATGGCCGAAGGCGAAATCGCTACATGGTTAGTTAAACCAGGCGATGTTGTCAAAGAGGACGATCCATTAGTAGAAATTCAAAACGACAAGTCCGTTTCTGAATTGCCTTCTCCAGTTGCTGGAACAATCAAAGAAATTCAAAAGCAGGAAGGCGAAACAGCTGAAATCGGCGATGTTTTAGTTGTCATCGATGACGGTTCCGCTGATAGTGGCGATTCTGCCCCTGCAGAAGCTCCTGCTAAAGAAGAAGCTCCCGCAGCACCTGCACCAGAAGCACCAGCTACCCCAGCTGCACCTGCAGCTCCCGCAGCCAGTGCTAACCCAACCCCAGCTGATCCTAATAAGATTGTCTTAGCTATGCCATCAGTTCGTCAGTATGCTCGTGACAAGGGAATAGATATCTCCCAAGTTCCTGCATCTGGAAATCATGGTCAAGTAACTAAGGCTGATATTGATGGATTCAGCGGTGGAGCAGCACCTGCACCTGCAGCAGCTGCCGCTAGCACAGCAGCTCCCGCAGCAACTGGTGATAAACCAGCTGGTGCTCCAATCAAGCCTTACTCATCAGCAACGCCAGAGCTTGAAACAAGAGAAAAGATGTCACTTACTAGAAAGGCGATTGCTAAGCAAATGCGGCTTTCAAAGGATATTGCACCTCACGTTACCTCGTTTGATGACGTTGAAGTTAGTGCTTTGATGGCAAACCGTAAGAAGTACAAGGAAATTGCTAAGGACCGTGATATTCACCTTACATTCCTGCCATATGTTGTAAAGGCCTTAGTTGCTGTTATGAAAGCATATCCTGAACTTAACGCGTCAATCGACGACTCAACTCAAGAAGTTGTTTACAAGCATTACTATAATGTTGGTATCGCAACCAACACTGAGCACGGTCTTTACGTACCAAACGTTAAGAACGCTGACTCTAAAGGTATGTTTGAAATTGCTAAGGAAATTACTGAAAACACCCAAGCTGCATACGACAACAAGTTGAGTGCTGATCAGATGTCCGGTGGTTCAATCACTATCAGTAATGTTGGCTCAATCGGTGGTGGCTGGTTCACACCAGTTATCAACTACCCTGAAGTTGCAATCCTTGGGGTTGGTAAGATTGCTAAGGAACCATATGTTGATGATGACGGTGAAATTAAAGTAGGTAACATGCTTAAACTTTCATTGAGTTACGATCACAGATTAATTGATGGTGCTTTAGCTCAAAACGCATTGAACTTATTAACTAAGTTATTGCATGATCCAGATATGTTATTGATGGAAGGATGATTAGTAAATGGCTGATGCTGAAAAGAAAGAAACAGTAATTATCGGTGCCGGCCCTGGTGGCTATGTTGCCGCTATCCGGGCATCTGAATTAGGCCAAAAAGTTACTCTGATTGAAAAATCAGATACACTTGGCGGTGTATGTTTAAACGTTGGTTGTGTTCCTTCTAAAGCTTTAATTGCTGCTGGTCACCGTTTACAAGAAGCTAATCGCTCTGACGAATACGGAATCAGTAGCAAAGGGGCAACAATCGATTTTGCCAAGACTCAAGAATGGAAACAACACGACGTTGTTGACAGAATGACAAATGGTGTTTCGATGTTGTTGAAGAAGCACAAGGTTGAAGTTATCCAAGGAGAGGCTGTATTGGACAGCGACACTCGATTAAGAGTAATGCCTGTTGGACCTCGTCAATTTATGGATAACAACAATGGTCAAGTCATTGATTTTGATAACTTGATCATTGCTAGTGGTTCCCACCCAATCGAAATTCCAGGTTTCAAGTTTGAAGGCAGAGTTGTTGACTCAACTGGTGGCTTAAACTTACCTGAGGTTCCAAAAGAATTTGTTGTTATCGGTGGTGGATATGTCGGAACTGAATTAGCTGGAGCCTATGCTAACCTTGGTTCTCACGTAACAATTATCGAAGGAACTGATTCGATCCTTGCCGGATTTACTAAAGATATGGTCGCTGTTGTTTTGAAACAACTCAAAGCAAAGGGTGTCGATGTTATCACTGGTGCCAAGGCCAAATCATCAAGTCAAGACGACAAGGGAGTCACAGTGACATATGAAGTTGATGGTAAGGAATCAACAGTAGCTGCAGATTACTGCATGGTTACAGTTGGTCGGAAACCAAATACTGATGAACTGGGACTTGAATACACTAAAGTTGAAGTGAACGACCGCGGAATCATTCAAACTGATGAACAAGGTCGAACAGCTTCAGAACACATTTTTGCTATTGGAGACGTTGCTTCTGGGCCTGCATTGGCTCATAAGGCATTTTTCCAAGGAAAAGTGGCTGCAGGAGCAATTGCTGGTAAACACACTGCTAACGATTATGTTGGTGTTCCAGCTGTTTGTTTCTCAGATCCTGAATTAGCAGTAGTTGGAATGACCGAAGCAGAGGCCAAAGACAAGAGTTTGGACGTCAAGACGGCCAAGTTCCCATTTGCTGGTAATGCTCGTGCCGTTTCATTGTACGAAGCCGAGGGATTTGTTCGCTTGATTTATACAAAGGATGAAGGAACCGTTCTTGGAGCGGAAGTAGTTGGCCCAGGTGCTAGTGATTTAATTTCTGAATTAAGTTTGGCTGTAAATGGTCGAATGAATGTTGAAGATATCGCATTAACAATTCACCCACACCCAACCCTCAGTGAACCAGTTCAAGAAGCTGGCGACATTGCTTTGGGCTTCCCAACCCACGTTTAATAAGCATCTAAAATAGAATAAATTGGTTTCTATTCACAAACCTCAATGAAAGAGTCAGAACGTTTTCTGGCTCTTTTTGTTTTGAGTATTTTCAACATCACAAATTATGGAAACTGGTATAATTGAATCATCGAAGATTATTGAATAGCGAGGTGACTAACCGTGAGTGATAATTATGAGTACCCATTACTTCCAGGATTATCCGTTGATGAAATAACGAGTATGATCAATTTCTTTCAGCAAGTAGAAAAAGCGTATGAACAAAAAGCAGGGGTTAAAAAAGCGGATTTTGAGTTGGCACTTAAGCAATTTATGAATATTGTCCCCAGTAAAATGGAACAAAAGCAACTTGAAACCAAGTTTAAAGACGAATCTGGCTACGATGCATACAGAGTCATTAAGGCGCTACGAGATTCAAAAACTGAATACATAAAAGTGAGCGATGAATAATGGAAAAAGAAGAGATTATAAAGGTAGATACCACCGTTAAGGCATGGTTGAGTGAAGCTCGGGATAACGTTCTTCGCAAAATGGATAATCGATTAGAAGTTGATACGAAGTCAGGGAGAAAAGATTTAGTTACTAACATTGACAAGGCAAATGAACGCTTTCTAGTTAGTAAAATTAGACAATTTGATTCAGAAGCTAAGATTTTGGGCGAAGAAGGTTCTGGTGACGAAGTTCGGAACACTGACGGGCGAGTGTGGATAATTGATCCAATTGACGGTACGATGAACTTTGTTAAGCAACGAAACCACTTTGCTATTATGATTAGTTTGTACGAGGATGGAGAAGGTATTCTTGGCTATATTTTGGATGTGATCAATAATGAACTCGTTAGTGGTGGCCCCTCAGTAGGAGTTACGATTAATGGTCATCGAATGGAAGAAGTTCCTGATACGCCTCTCAAAGATGGGCTAATTGGTTTATCTGGACCAATGGTTTTAAATGATAATTATCATATGCAAGAAATTGCTCATACTTCAATGGGAATGAGAATATATGGGAGTGCTGGAATTGAAATGATTTCTGTTTTCAAGGGAGAACAAGTGGGATACATTTCCTACCTGAAGCCTTGGGATTTCGGAGCTGGAAGAATTATCGCTGAAACTTTAGGAATGAAAATCACATCTATTGACGGTAAACCTCTTGGTGTGTTATTATCTAATGCAGTGTTATTAGCGACAAAAAATGCACATCAAGACATTCTTACAATTGTAAAGAAGTAGTCCTACTGTGACAATGGTCACAGTTTTTTTATGCTAATTATTCAACAAAAAGTTACCTAATGACCGATTTTAATATGAAGGGAAGCAAACGAATTGAAAACAAGAGACGACATTCGCAACATCGCCATTATCGCGCACGTTGACCACGGTAAAACTACACTGGTTAACGAATTATTGAAACAATCTGATACTTTAGATGATCACGTTCAAATTGAAGACCGTGCCATGGATACTAATGACATTGAAAAGGAAAGAGGTATCACCATTCTTTCCAAGAACACGGCTGTTCGTTATGGGGACAAACAAATCAACATTTTGGATACCCCAGGACATGCTGACTTCGCTGGTGAAGTTGAACGAATCATGCGAATGGTTGATGGTGTTCTTCTTGTTGTCGATGCTTTTGAAGGTACTATGCCTCAGACTCGGTTCGTTTTGAAGAAAGCCCTTGACCAACACTTGACTCCAATCGTTGTTATTAACAAGGTTGACCGGCCAGGTGCTCGCCCTGAAGAAGTTGTTGACGAAGTGCTTGATTTGTTTATCGAATTAGGTGCTGATGAAGAACAACTTGATTTCCCTGTTGTTTACGCATCAGCTATGAATGGAACTTCAAGTTTTGATTCTGATGTAAGTGCACAAGAACATACAATGAAGCCAATTTTCGACACTATTATCGACAGAATTCCTGCTCCAATCGATAATTCTGACGAACCACTTCAGTTCCAAGTTGCCCTTCTTGATTACAACGATTTCGTTGGTCGAGTTGGTATTGGTCGGGTGTTTAGAGGAACAATCAAGGTTGGTGACAGTGTTACTGTTATGAAGCTTGACGGCTCAACTCAAAACTTCCGGGTTACTAAGTTGATGGGTTACTTCGGTTTGAAGCGATTAGATATTGATGAAGCTAAGGCCGGTGATTTAATTGCCATTTCTGGTATGGATGAAATCAGTGTTGGTGAAACAGTGGTTGATCCTGCTCACAAGGAAGCTTTGCCAATTCTAAGAATTGACGAACCAACTCTTCAAATGACTTTTGGTACTAACACTTCACCTTTTGCTGGTCAAGATGGTAAGTTCGTTACTGCTCGTCAATTGGAAGAACGTTTGAAGCGTGAACTTCATACTGATGTTTCACTTCGAGTTGAAGATACGGATAATCCAGGTGCCTGGACAGTTTCAGGTCGTGGTGAACTTCACCTTTCAATCTTAATTGAAAATCTTCGTCGTGAGGGTTACGAATTACAAGCTTCACGTCCAGAAGTTATCTACAAGACGGTTGATGGTCAACTTTCAGAACCATTCGAATCTGTTCAAATTGATACTCCTGATGAATACAGTGGTTCAATTATTGACTCACTTTCAAGAAGAAAAGCTGAAATGCAAAACATGGAGAGTGTTGGTAATGGCCAAACTCGTTTGACATTCTTAGCTCCTTCTAGAGGTTTGATTGGATACTCAACTGAATTCTTATCAATGACACGTGGTTATGGTATTATGAACCACACATTTGAAAAGTATTTACCAGTTATTAAGAACTGGAACCCTGGTCGTCAAAAGGGTACTTTAGTTTCAATGAATGCCGGTAAGGCAACTACCTACGCAATGATGGGTATTGAAAGCCGTGGTACTTTGTTGATTGATCCAGGTACTGAAGTATACGAAGGTATGATTGTCGGTGAAAACAACCGTGAGAATGATATTACGGTTAACATCACTAAAGGTAAAAACCTTACTAACGTCCGGGCCGCTGGTTCAGATGACATGGCAAGAATTAAGACACCAACTCACTACTCACTTGAAGAATCACTTGAATTCATCAATGAAGATGAGTTGTGTGAAATTACACCTAACTTCGTTCGTTTAAGAAAGAGATTACTTAACACGAATGAACGTGAAAAGGCTGCTAAGCGTGCTCGTCACAACTAGCAACTTCAAAGCGGAACCGAGCAATCGGTTCCGCTTTTTTTAAGGCTTTCTTTTTTCCGTTAGTAGCTATCAATCAAGGTGAGTGGCTGTGATATAATTATTTTTGTAATTAAAGATACGTAATGAAAGCTGAGAAACGAATATGAATCGACTTAAGAATTTAGATTATTTAATATTTATTCCATACGTTATTTTATGCGCTGTCGGAATTGTTATGGTGTACTCTGCCAGTGCTAATATTGGAACTCAAAACGGGGGCTCACCGCTTAGCTATTTAGTGAAGCAAGTTGCATACGTGGTGATGAGCTTTATAATTGTAATGTTTATGACCGCCGTTAATATTGATAAATTAAGGAATAAATCAGTATTATTATTTACTTGGATAGTTTTTATTTTTGCTTTAGCTGGTTTGCTGGTATTTGGAAAGACTGTCAACGGGGCGGCAGGTTGGATTCCGCTTGGACCAATCAACATTCAACCCGCTGAGTTCGTTAAGTTTTACTTGATTATTCAAATTGCCCATTCGATTACATCCAGATCCGATGATTTGATGTTCTCCAAGCGCGAGTGGTGTCGGGTCATGGTTTCAATTGGTTTTAGGGCGTTAGTTCTCATAGTCCTAATATTTCTTCAGCCTGATTTGGGTGGAGCAGCTATCAACTTTATGATTGCATTCATAATGATCATGGCAAGTGGAATCAATTGGAAGTACGCTTTAGGGTCAATTGGGGGATTAGTGGCATTAGTCCTGTTTGGAATTAAATTTATTTTGATTCCTATTTCACACACAAGCTTCGCTGATAGTTCATATAAAATCCAAAGAATTATTGCTTTCACTGATCCTTTTCATCACGCACAAGGAGCAGGCCAACAGTTGGTTAACTCCTATTATGCCATTAGTAATGGTGGCCTGTTCGGAGTTGGCTTGGGTAACAGTATTCAAAAAACCGGCTATTTGCCAGAACCAAACACCGACTTTATTATGTCAATTTTGACTGAAGAGCTTGGAGCAATTGCGGCAGTTATCGTTATTGGTCTTGTGGCCTTGATTGTTGCCCGGACGATTTTGTTAGGAACCAGGAGTAAGAGTCAGTTTCAAAGCTTAATTTGTTATGGAATTGCAACTTACATTACGATTCAGACTTTATTCAACATTGGTGGTGTCGTTGGGCTACTACCTATCACTGGAGTTACATTCCCATTTGTTAGTTATGGGGGATCAAGTATGCTCACACTGTCACTGTGTTTAGGGTTACTTCTAAATATAAGTGGTCGCCAACGACGCGAACGTGAAATGACACAGTTAGCCGTTAATTAACTGAAAGGGATGGATTATTTGGATACAGAGATACCAGAAGGTGTAGGCTTAATTGTCTATATATACTCACCCAGACAGCTGCGAAATTTAAAGCAGTTTGGAAAGACTGTCTACTACTCAAAGAGGCTGAGATACGCTGTTTTGTACGTTGATAGTGATAATATTGACGAAACAATTAAAAAAATTGAGAGCAGAAGATTTGTAAAAGAAGTAATCAGGTCGAAATTTCCTGAGCTGTTAAAAACGGTGAATGAAAGTAAGCTAGGTAACGCAAAACAAGAAAATGATTTGGGAGTTTAATGGCAATGAGAGTAATTTCTGGTAAATATGGCGGAATCCGGCTGAATCAAGTTAAAGGAGATCAAACGAGGCCAACTACTGATAAGGTTAAGGAGTCATTGTTCAACATTGTTGGACCGTACTTTGACGGTGGTGTGTTCTTGGATTTATATGCTGGCTCAGGAGCAGTCGGAATTGAAGCAGTATCTAGGGGAATGGAAAAGGCTGTACTGATTGATAAAGCATATCCAGCTATTGCTACGATTAAAGAAAACCTCACAAAAATCCATGATGATCAATCTTTTAAGGTTATCAAGGGGGCAGCAACTAATGTCCTTAGTCAGCTGGCAACCAGTGGTGAGAAGTTTGATATGGTTTTTCTGGATCCACCTTATAAGAAGCAACAGAACGTAGCTGATATTGAGAAATTACTGGAGCTTGATTTATTATCAGCTGATTCAATAGTTATTTCTGAGACTGATAATACGGTTGATCATCCAGATAGTATTGGTCCACTAAAATTGGGCCAAAAGAAAAACTATGGATTAACTAACGTTGCGATTTATCACTTTGAATAGGAGGAACAACAATGACAACTGCCTTATATGCTGGAAGTTTTGACCCGATTACTAATGGTCATGTTAATGTGATTGAAAGAGCATCAAAGCTATTTACAAAAGTGGTCGTAGCTATTAGTATCAATACAAGTAAAAAGTCTTTTTTTACTAGAGAAGAACGGGTTGATATGGCAAAACAGGCGTTAGCCCATTTGACAAACGTTGAAGTAATTGAGTCTGAAAAATTGACGGTTCGGCTAGCAAATCAGATTGGGGCAACTGTTTTGGTTCGAGGGGTTCGAGGAGCTCTTGATATTGACTCTGAGATGGCGATTTCTGATTTGAATGAAAGCATGGATGCAACTATTCAAACGGTTTTTTTGCCAACTAGCGCAGAGTTTAGGGCCTTGTCATCTAGTATGATCAAGGAAATCGCTAAGTTTCACGGGGATGTATCTAAATTTGTTCCAACCGCTGTGAAAACAGCGTTAGTAAATAAAAATAGATAAGCTGGTATTTGATGAAAAAAAGAACTAGGCAACTGGTAGTTGGTATTATGGCGGCAATTATTTTGTTGACCGCTGTATTTTTGCCACTACCTCAATACATAGAAGGACCGGGAGAGGCATTTAACTTAGCGAAAATCGTTAAGTTACCAAATCATCCCGATAAACACAAAGGAAAATTTTTGCTAACCTCGGTAGGAATCGCGCAGGCAAGGCCGTTAACTTACCTTTATGCTAAGCTCAATCCCCACTATTCAATTGAATCTAGTGAAAGTGTGACCGATGGTCAAAACGAAGAGGAATACGATAAGGTACAAAACTTCTACATGAGAAGTTCTATTGGCGAGGCAATTTACACTGCTTATAAACATGCTGGTAAAAAAGTTGATCGAAAATATCGTGGTATTTACGTACTCAACATTCAAAAAAAATCTAAGTTTTATGGTCATATTAAAGTCGGCGACGTAGTATCAAAGATTGATGGTCATAGATTCAAGAATTCAGATGGATTCGTCAATTATGTTAAAAAACATAAACTAGGTGATAAGGTTACGGTTCAATTTTCAAGGGGTAAAAAGCATTATCAAGTAACGAAGCCCCTAATTAAAATTGCGAAGAATAGAGCCGGAATCGGGATCACTCTAACCGATGATGTTCGTGTGCACACCAAGATACCAATCAAGGTCAATCCGGGTGAAGTAGGTGGTCCATCTGGTGGGTTGATGTTTTCATTGCAAATCTACTCTCAATTAACTGGTAAGAATCTACGGAAAAGTCGGGTAGTCGCCGGGACCGGAACAATCAATAGTGATGGTTATGTTGGTGAGATTGGCGGAATTGATAAAAAAATCATTACTGCTAAACGAGCTGGAGCTAAGATTTTCCTAGCACCATACGTAAAGCCGACCAAGACGATTTTGAAGTATGAGCCTGATGGTAAGACGAATTACCAAGTGGCAAAAGAAACTGCTAAAAAGTACGCTCCGAATATGAAGGTGGTTCCAGTTTCAACCTTCGGTGAAGCGGTTAAGTACTTAGAAAATAATTGATATTTTTTGGAGGATGCAGAAAAATCTGCTCCTCTTTTTTTCGTATTTTCTTTTGTAAGGAGGATACGTATGAATAGGATAAAGGAAATAATTGATGAGTATACTTATTATGTAGTTGGAGGGATGTTCGGAATTATAATCTTGATTGGTTTTGCGTGGGTAATGGTGGGTTCGCAGGTGGGTAATAATAAACAACCCGTAAGAAACAATACTTTAATGACTAAAGCTGCCTCGCAAGAATCGTTATCAAATAAGGAAAGTGAATCAAGTCAAACTACCCCAGCAAATGTTAATTCTGGCAGTGCCTACAATCAAATTTACGTTGATGTGAAAGGGGCAGTCAAGAACCCTGGAGTTTTTCAAGTTACCAGTCGGATGAGAGTCAATGATGCAATTAATTTGGCCGGGGGCTTTAATCGTTCCGCGGATCGAAAACAGGTGAATTTGGCTCAGAGATTAACGGATCAGCAGGTTGTTTATATTCCAATCAAAGGCGAAATCAAGGGAAATAGTTTAGCTAGTGGAACAACCCCACAAGAGCCAGCAAACCAAACCCAGATGGACTCTAGCACCGGTGATAGTGGTCAGACAGGTGATTCACAAGCTAAAATAAATCTGAATACAGCTGATAAAACCAAGTTGCAAGAATTAAACGGGATTGGTGAAAAGAAGGCTGACCAGATTATTGGGTATCGTAAATCTCATGGTCAGTTTAAAAAAATCGAAGAAATCAAAGATGTCCCTGGATTTGGTGATAAAACGTTTGATAATTTAAAGAGCTTAATTTGTGTATAGCAGTTAATCAGGATATGAGATATTATTATTCTCATGGAAGGTGAAATTAAATGGATACGCGAATTAAATGGGACCAATATTTTATGATGCAGGCAGTTTTGCTCGCAACGAGAAGTACCTGCCAAAGATTATCGGTAGGGGCAGTAATTGTTAGGGATAAACGAATTATTGCTGGTGGTTACAATGGGTCAGTGGCAGGTGACGATCATTGTTTGGATGAAGGTTGTTATTTAGTTGATGGCCATTGTGTCAGAACGATTCATGCCGAAATGAATGCAATTTTGCAGTGTGCTAAGTTCGGAGAGAGTACAGATGGTGCCGAAGTTTATGTTACTGATTTTCCATGCCTTCAGTGTACAAAAATGTTATTACAGGCTGGAATTACTAAAATTAATTATTTGCGTAATTACCACAACGATGAGTATGCTCAAAAATTAATCAAATTGAAGAATATTGAACTAAATAAAATAAAGCTAACTCAAGATGATGTTAATCAAATTGAGTTTGATTCCTATTTGTCCGGAGAATAATTAGAAATAGATGGATTTTTGTTGCCATTGCGGTTCTTGCGGTGGCAACTTTATTTGCTCAATTGTATATTATTGGGACTATTCTTGGCGTATGGATTATAGTTCGGTTGGTGTTCCTGGGCGATAATACAACATCAGTAGTTAGTTGTATTTGTATTATCATCTTTTGCTTGATCTGCTTTATTAAAACAGAGAAGTACTCTGAGAATGAGGTCAGGATTAATCAAGAAACCACTGAAGTAATTAAAGTAGACCCAGATAGGGTTAACGTTAACGGCGCAGTTTACACGTTCACTGGGAAATCAAGTAGTGGGCAGCCAACCTGTTTTCTAGGTCGTTTTTCCTCGGAGCAGGAAATTCAACTATTTAAAGCTCAAACTAAACCTTTTTGGTGGCAGGTTGAGGGTAAGTATGGTTCAATGCCTGAAGCTACCAATGTCAATCAGTTTGACATGCGTAAATACTATAAAAACATTGGGGTTAATCAAGAATTTATAATCAACAAAGTTATCCAGCAGGATACGAACTACAGAATGAATGTAATCGACAGAATTCACGCTTTTAGGGCCCAATTCATCAGGATGCTATCAAAGATGCCACCAACTGTTAGAACCTATTCAGAGGCTCTTATGTGTGGAAGTCGGAATCCATCTTTTTATGATGACTTGTCTGGCGTGACAATTCTTGGGCTAATTCATTTGTTTAGTATATCTGGGATGCATGTTGCTTACTTTTTAAAAATGTTGGAAAGTTTATTGAAACTTTTGAGACTACCTCGCAAGTTGATAAATATTGTGGCAATAATTTTTTTAGCTGCTTACTTCGTTTTTTCAGGGAGTGCAGCCGGTGTATTTAGGGCAACTGTAATGGCTGGTCTAAAGAATGCGTTTCAGATTGGCAAAATAAGAATTTCTAGTTTAGATGTTTGGAGCCTGACCCTGATTGCTAATTTAGTTGTGAACCCACGGGCTTTTTTATTGATGGGAGTCCAGCTAACATATATTTTATCTTTGGGAATAATTACATTATCGAGTGCGGGTTATCTAAAGAGGACTTTATATCTAAATCTACTCTCACTGCCAATTATTCTTTATCATATGTTTGAGTGGCACGTGCTTAGCCTTATCGCCAGCATAGTTGTAATGCCACTGTTTGGATCAATCATTTTTCCAGTTGTAATTATTGCGGTTATCTTTAACAATATTCCAATAATTGTGATTTTGGCGGACACAGTTTTAAACTGGTTCAATTCAGGCTTAAATTCAGTAGCTCTATTGCCTGGAAAGGTAACGTTTGGGAAACCATATATCGGGATAACGCTGATTATTTTATTTTTAAGTATTCTTCTAGTTGCTAATTGGCAGGTAAAAAGGCTCCCTGTGAAATTTTGGCTGTTAGGTTTATACGTGGCAACTTTCTGCTTGATTCATTTTCCAATTCAAGGAGAAGTTACGATGATAGATGTTGGCCAAGGAGACAGTTTTTTAGTAAGGGAGCCATTCAATCGGCGGATTAGTTTAATCGATACTGGGGGTAAAGTCACCTTTAATCAGCAGTCATGGCAGCGAGGCCACAAGAGTTATCAAGCTGTTAGGATTGGAATTAACTACTTAAAGAGTATTGGAATTTCTAAAGTTGATGATATTTACCTAAGTCATCAAGATGCTGACCACTGCGGGGATATTACGGCTTATTTAGACAAACTAGTTGTTAAAAATGTTTATGTTCCGGCTGGAATGGATAAGAATCCTCAGTTCTTGAAAAGAATTGAGTCAAATTATTCATCACCTAGGATAATTGGAATTACAGACAAACAACCATTGCCAAACCCCAGTCTTCAAGTCCTTCACCCGTTTGAGAGTGGGAAGGGTGAGAACCACGATTCGATTGTATTGTTGGCTAACCTTGGTGGCTTAAAATGGATATTCACTGGCGACCTTGATCAGCAAGGTGAGTTAGATACGATTAACCGGTACCCCAATTTACGAGTTGATGTGTTAAAGGTGGGGCATCACGGTAGTCGCACATCATCGGCTCCTGAATTTGTTAAGAAGATAGCCCCGTCAATAGGATTGATTTCAGCAGGAGTTAACAATCGCTATCATCACCCAAATGACGAAACGATAAAAACTTTGAGCCAAAACCATATTAAAATTTTAAACACTCAGAAGCGGGGCATGGTACGATATATGTATTCAGGCAATAATGGTAGTTTTAAATGCTTTAAGTAGGCGAAGGGAAACCGGAATGAACTATACTCAGCTATTAAATAACTTAAAAAATAATAAGTACAAACAGCTATACGTGGTAAAGGGCGCACAGGAGTATCTATCAGATCAAATCAAGCAAGCGTTCGTTAATTTGATTCCGGACGAAGAACGGGATATGAACGTTTCTAATTTTGATATGGAGGAAACCCCGATAAGTGTCGCGGTTGAAGACGCTGTTTCAATCCCATTTTTTGGTGAAAAACGGTTGGTTTTCATAAACAGGCCATTCTTCTTGACCGGTAGTAAATCGAAGTCAAAAGTTAATCATAATCTTGATGATTTGTTGGCGTATTTGGAGCACCCTGAGGAATCGTCAGTTGTGGTGTTTTTTGCACCATACGAAAAATTAGATGCTAGAAAAAAGGTCACAAAATTGTTGACAAAGCAGGCTGAAGTTATTGATATTAGCAAGATTTCAGAATCTGAAATCAAAACTTTGGTTGCTGATAAGCTTAATGCTAGTGAGATGACAATTGATCAAGATGCTCTTGAAAAATTGCTGGAGCTCACAGCTGGTAATCTAACCAAGATTATGGCTGAACTACCGAAACTGATGCTTTACAATCAACAGTCGAAGGTAATTGATGTTGAATCAGTAACGGGGCTTGTAACCAGGTCAATGGAACAAAATGTTTTTGATTTGGTTAACTCGGTTTTGCTTCGGCGGGCGAATGAATCTTTAGATATTTATCATCAATTATTGCTTGAAAATGAAGAACCGTTGAGGATCAATGCGGTACTAGTCCAACAATTCAGGTTGATGATTCAGGTTAATATTCTTCAGAAGCACGGATATGCCCAAGGAAACATTGCTTCTGCCCTAAAGGTTCACCCGTTTAGGGTAAAGTTGGCGATGCAATCAGTAAGAAAGTATCATTACGATGAATTGAGGGATGCTTACCTTGGGCTGATTGATATTGAAAGAAAACTAAAGTCGACCAGCCAAACCCCAGAGTTATTATTTGAATTATTTATCGTTGAATTTATGAAAAAAAGAAGTGCATAAAACAAAAAAGCCAACCCAGACCGGGTTGGCTTTATCTCTTACATGAGATAGGTTATTACTTAGCTAATTTTGTAAGACGTGACTTGTCACGAGCTGCCTTGTTAGCTTTGATTAATCCTTTTGATTTTGCGTGATCAACAGCACTGATTGCTTGGATATATAAATCCTTAGCATCGTCTGAGCCTGCTTCTTGAGCTTTTTCAAACTTCTTAACAGCAGTTCTCATAGTACTGAGTTGAGCAGCGTTTCTACGTTGTGCCTTTTCGTTAGTCTTAACACGTTCGATAGCTGATTTGATGATTGGCATGTGTTTCACCTCCGGAATACTTCTTATAAAGTAAAATTTCAACAAGCATCATTATACAAAACCAGGGTACTATTTGCAAGTCGATAACTAAAATAGAAAGCCAAAAAGTCTTGATTAAATGGCTAGATTCAGATATACTAATTTTTGTGCGTTGCACGACCCGCTACTTAGTTTCTAGGAACCACCTTCCTGATTCTCAGTGGTAGGGAATAAAAATAATAAGGTGGTAAATTATCATGGCTCTTTCACAAAGTGAAAAGAATGAAATTATCAAGAAGTATGCTCGTCACGAAGGCGACACTGGTTCAGCAGAAGTACAAATCGCAGTATTAACTGCAGACATTAATGAAATCAACAGACACATGAAGGAACACCGTAAGGATTTCCATTCACAACGTGGACTAATGAAGAAGATTGGTCACCGTCGTAACCTTTTGGGTTACCTTCGTAAGACAGACGTTTCTCGCTATCGTGATCTTATTCAAAGCTTAGGACTACGTCGTTAATATTTCAAGACCGGACTTGTTCCGGTCTTTTTTATACCCATTTTTGCCGTGGAGCTTAGTTTCAGTAAACCCTTAAGTATGGTACACTAAAGAAAGCTGAATACGAACGCAATAAAAAACAATATTTTTTGAGGTGAAACATGGATAGTAAAGTTAAAATTATTCCCTTGGGCGGCGTCCGAGAGAATGGAAAGAATATGTATGCCGTTGAAATCAATGATGGTATTTATATTTTAGACTGTGGGTTAAAGTACCCTGAAAACGAATTGTTGGGAATCGATATCGTCATTCCTGACTTTTCATATTTAGAAGAAAATCGTGATAAAATCGTTGGGGTCTTTCTTACTCACGGCCATGCTGATGCGATTGGTGCACTACCATACTTTTTAAGTCAGTTTAATGTTCCCGTTTTTGGTTCTAAGATGACGATTGAGCTCGCAAAAATTAACGTTGCTGGTTCAGAAGAGATTGATGATTTCGATGATTTTCATGTTGTCAGCGATCGAAGTGAAATTGATTTTGATGATGTTAAGGTAACGTTTTTCAAAACAACTCACTCAATCCCTGGCTCACTTGGAATTGCGATCAGAACAAGTTTAGGGGCGATTGTCTATACAGGTGACTTTAAGTTTGATCAAACTGCAAAACCAATTTACGCAACTAATTATTCAGAATTTACCAAACTCGGCGACAAGGGAGTTTTAGCATTACTTAGTGATTCAAGTAATGCGGAAAATCCACTTCCAAGTGCTTCTGAAATTAAAATTGCGGACTATATTTATAGCACTTTCAACGATCATCCAGGAAGAATTATTGTTGCCAGCGTTGCGTCTAACATAATTAGAATGCAACAGGTTTTCGATGCAGCCGCTAAATCAGGCCGCCGAGTTTATTTGACGGGTCATGATTTAGAAAGAATCGTTAACACAGCTATGAAGTTCTCAATGCTCACTCTTCCTAAAGAAGATTTGTTGATCAAGAATCTCGAAGAATTAAAGAAAATTGATAAGAAGAACGTCGTTATTATTCAAACTGGTCGAATGGGTGAACCAATTAAGGCCCTTCAACGAATGGCGAATAATGAGCAGGGGGATATTAATATTGAACCCAACGACTTGGTATTTATTACCACAACACCTTCTACTGCGATGGAAACGACAGTTGCAAAGACAAGGGATATGATTTACAGAGCTGATGCTGAAGTCAAAATGATTGCAGATGAGATGAATTCTTCTGGTGACGCTAGCCAGGCTGATTTGCAGTTGCTACTCAACTTACTTCACCCTAAGTTCTTGATCCCAGTTCAAGGGGAATACCGTTTGCTTTCGGCTCATGCTAGGTTAGCAAAGCAACTAGGTTATACGGATGATAAAATCAAGATTCCAAGTAAGGGAGATATTATTTCTCTTACTGAAGACGAGATGTGGATTGGCGATAGTTTAGACATTGCTGACACTATGATCGATGGTTCAGGAGTTGGAGATATTGGCAATATTGTGCTTCGGGATCGAAAAGTCCTTTCCGAGGATGGTATCTTTGTTGCAGTTGTAACGATTGACCGCAAGAAAAAGCGGATTGTTTCAACTCCAAAGTTAACTTCACGCGGATTTGTTTATGTTAAAGCAAACAAAGACTTGATGAGTGATGCAGCTCAAATTATCGAAAAGACGGTATTGAATAATCTTGATAACAAGGAATTTGATTGGGGTAATTTGAAGCAAGATGTTAGAGAAAGTTTGAGTGATTTTCTATACAAACAAACAAGACGTCGCCCAGTTATTCTTCCAGTTATCATGGAAGTTAACCAGCATCATAAGAAAAACACAAAAAAGAAAAAGCCGGCTGCCAGCAAAAAGCAGGGTAACTAGCTAAAATAGTTTTTAGGTGGTAAGGAGTTCGTTGATTACGGAATCCTTACCGTTTTTGTTTTAAACAATAATAAAGCCAAAAATTGAATCAGAGGTGAGTAGGTATCTATGGATTTAAATAATTTAGCTGAAAAGGATCGGGTTATTTTTGAAACAGCAAGAGAAGATTTTCAAGAAAAGCACTATTACCAAGCAGTTAAAAAAATTGATTTCATTCAGGCAAACTATGAACCAATTACGGAATTGATAATGTTGGAAGCTGCTTGTTATTTTGAATTAAAAAAAGTAGACACTGCTCTTGAACTAATTCAAAGTCTGGCGGATTTAAAAGTTCCCACTGATTTTGAGTTGAAGTATCTTGTGAAAATCCTTCTTGAGGAGGGAATACTTGTTCAGACTAGATTGGCCTTGATTGCCAACGACCAGATTACCAGTAAAGAGGATTGGCAATCGTATGAAAGTGCCGAGAACGAAGGAAAAAAAGACAATGTATTAGAGTACGAAATGATTACTAAAAAGTTGACGTATATTGGTGGTGAAAATCCAGATAAGCAACAAATGATTTTGCAGACTAGTCAGAAGTTGCCGTGGCAATTATTTGTTAAGGCAGCTAAAAGAGTGTTGTCCGATCCGATTGTTTGGCAAGTTGTAAAGAGTCATTTGTTGGCAACTTTGATGGATGGCAAACTTGATGAGAATATCGAATTTGCTTGGGTTGATGATAATACGTATCAAATTAATCCTAAACTGCTAGCTGAAAGTGATTATGGTGCAAGTTTTGCAAAACTAGATTACGAGGTTAGACAGAAATGGGCAGACAAAGATCCTGTTATTTTTGAAAATATTGAAACGATTATTTCAGAACTTAGTCGTAATATGTTTCCTTTTTTTGACAAAATCATAAAACGACCAAAAGAATTTCTGAGAGCGATTGAAATTGAAGTTTTAGGTTTGACTGGGGAAGAAAGTCAGGCTCAGCTTGAACCGGAGATGAAATGGATCAAAAAGCTGTTAGCCGCAAATCAGTACTTTAACTTTTAGCGAAAAATTATTTTCAAAAAATCCAACTAATATGTTTACAAACAAATTAAGTATCGATATAATATTCAAGGATTCTTCGAAAATCGACGGCTTTGTCTTTTAGAGAAGATGTAGTATAATATTCACTAGAAATGCATTGATGGAAATTGATGTAATTCTTGAAAACAACAGGAGGTTTCATTAATGGCTAAAGAACATTATGAAAGAACAAAGCCCCATGTTAATATTGGTACAATTGGCCATATTGACCACGGGAAAACTACATTAACTGCTGCAATCACTAAGGTATTGGCTGACAAAGGTCTTGCAAAGGCTGAAGACTATGCTGATATCGATGCAGCTCCAGAAGAACGTGAACGTGGTATAACGATCAACACTGCCCACGTTGAGTACGAAACTGAAAAGCGTCATTATGCTCATATTGATGCCCCAGGACATGCTGATTACATCAAGAACATGATCACTGGTGCCGCTCAAATGGATGGTGCCATCTTGGTTGTTGCCGCAACTGATGGTCCTATGCCACAAACTCGTGAGCATATCTTGCTTGCTCGCCAAGTTGGTGTTGAATACATCGTTGTATTCTTAAACAAGACTGATTTAGTTGATGATGACGAATTGGTTGACTTGGTTGAAATGGAAGTTCGTGAATTATTGTCAGAGTACGATTACCCTGGTGATGATATTCCAGTTATTCGTGGTTCAGCTCTTAAAGCCCTTGAAGGCGACAAGGAACAAGAAGAAGTTATCCTTCACTTGATGGACGTTGTTGATGAATACATCCCAACTCCAGAACGTGACGATACTAAGCCATTCTTGATGCCTGTTGAAGATGTCTTCACTATCACTGGTCGTGGTACTGTTGCATCTGGTCGTATCGATCGTGGTATCGTTAAGGTTGGTGACGAAGTTGAAATCGTTGGTTTACACGACGATGCATTGAAGTCAACTGTTACTGGTCTTGAAATGTTCCGTAAGACACTTGACGAAGGTCAAGCCGGCGATAACGTTGGTGTTCTTCTTCGTGGTGTTGACCGTGAACAAGTTGTTCGTGGACAAGTTCTTGCTGCTCCAGGATCAATTCAAACTCACAAGAAGTTCTCTGGTCAAGTTTATATCTTGACTAAAGAAGAAGGTGGACGTCATACTCCATTCTTCTCAAACTACCGTCCACAATTCTACTTCCATACCACTGATGTTACCGGTGTTATCGAATTGGATGAAGGCGTAGAAATGGTTATGCCTGGCGATAACGTTACATTCCACGTGGAATTAACTAAGCCAGTTGCCATCGAACAAGGTACTAAGTTCACCATCCGTGAAGGTGGCCATACTGTTGGTGCCGGTGTTGTTGGTGACATCGAAGACTAATTTATTTATTCTTCTTGAAAGAAGTCATGGGAATTCCCATGGCTTTTTTGTTAATACTCGAAAATTATTTTACATTTAGTTTTTAATACGTTAAAATAACAATGTTATGCAATAGTTTATTGTAATTAAATTTTGTTTGTCTCGGAGGAAACATAATGTCTGCAAAATGGGAAAAGAAGGGTACAAATGACGGAGAATTAACTTTCGAAATCGGTACCGATTCAATTAGTGAAGGTTTGAAGAAAGCTTTCAACAAAAACAAGAAAAACATCAACATACCTGGCTTCCGTAAGGGAAAGGTTCCTCGCCAAGTATTTGAACAAATGTACGGTGAAGAAGCATTGTACGAAGACGCATTAAACATTCTTTTACCAGATGCTTACTCAGATGCTGTAAAGGATGCAGAAATTGAACCAGTTGATCAACCTCAAATCAATGTTGAATCAATGGACAAGGGCAAGCCTTGGGTTATCAAAGCAGTTGTTACTGTTAAGCCAGAGGTTGAACTTGGTGATTACGAGGGACTTAGTGTTCCAAAGCAAAACACTCGAGTTTACCAAAAGGACGTTGACGCAGAACTTGAAAAGCGTCGTGAAAGCCAAGCTGAATTAGTTCTTAAGGAAGACAAGGCTGCTGAAAAGGGCGATACTGTCGTTATTGATTTCGATGGTTCTGTTGACGGCGAACAATTCGATGGTGGTAAGGCAGATAACTACTCACTTGAACTTGGTTCAGGTTCATTCATTCCAGGCTTTGAAGACCAACTTGAAGGTCACAAGGCTGGTGAAGATGTGGATGTTAAGGTAACCTTCCCAGAAGACTACCAAGCTAAGGATTTAGCTGGTAAGGAAGCTATCTTCAAGACAACTATTCATGAAGTTAAGGCTAAGGAATTACCAAAGCTTGATGATGACTTCGCTAAGGATGTTGACGAAGACGTTGACAGTCTTGATGAATTGAAAGATAAAATCAAGGAAGAATTAAAAGAAGATAAGAAGAACGAGGCTCGTGAAGCCATTGAAGATGCAGCAATCAGCGAAGCCGTTGATAATGCAACTATCAAGGAAGTTCCTCAATCAATGATCGATGACGATATTCAACGTCAAATGGATCAATATCTTGCAGGTATGCAACAACAAGGTATCAACTCACAAATGTACTTCCAATTGACTGGTACTTCACCAGACGATTTGAAGAAGCAATTTGCTGATGGTGCTGAAAAGCGGGTAAAGACTAACTTAGTTCTTGAAGCAATCGTTGAAAAGGAAGATATTCAACCTTCAGAAGACGATATTAAGGCAGAAGTTAAAAACCTTGCAGACCAATACGGCATGAAGGAAGATGCAGTACGTAGTGCATTGACTGATGATATGTTGAAGCACGATATTGCCATTAAGAAGGCAATTAATTTGATCGTTGATTCTTCTAAACAAGACTCAAAGGCAAAAGAAAGTTCTTCAAAGGATTAATTTTTGATTTTCGAAGACCCGTTTCCTTTATTGTGAGCGGGTCTTTTTTTACAGTTAGTGCTTCTAATTGATTTTTTGCTGTTATATGATAGAGTTACATTTAGTCTTATGACAAGACTCATGGTATGCTGCTTCATATGCAGAACGAGGAGTGAATTTTATTGTTTGAAAATGGCGATACTACTAACGGACCAGTAACTTGTTCATTCTGTGGTAAGACACAGGATCAAGTTAAGAAGATTGTTGCTGGCCCAGGTGTATATATTTGTAACGAATGTATCGATTTGTGCAAGGAAATTATTGATGAAGAATTAGCACCTGAAAAGAGTGCCGAAGATATTTTGTCAGTGTTAACTCCTGCGGAAATTCTGGATAAACTAAATGACTTTGTAATTGGCCAGGGAAATGCTAAGAGGACTCTGTCTGTTGCGGTTTATAATCACTACAAACGAGTTAACGAAATGGCTGAGCATCCAGACGAAGATGTTGAATTGCAAAAGAGTAATATCTGTGTAATTGGACCTACTGGTTCTGGTAAGACTTACTTAGCCCAAACTCTTGCTAAGATTTTGAATGTTCCGTTTGCAATTGCTGATGCAACTACTCTTACTGAGGCTGGTTACGTTGGTGAGGATGTTGAAAACATCTTGCTTAAACTACTTCAAAACGCTGATTATGACGTTGAAAGAGCCCAAAAAGGGATCATCTATATCGATGAAATTGATAAGATTGCCAAGAAATCAGAAAATGTTTCGATTACTCGTGATGTTTCTGGTGAAGGGGTTCAACAAGCCCTACTTAAGATTCTTGAAGGAACGATTGCTAATGTTCCCCCTCAGGGTGGGAGAAAGCATCCTCAACAAGAGTTTATTCAAATTGATACGACTAACATCTTATTTATTGTTGGTGGTGCGTTTGATGGAATTGAGGGTATCGTTAAGAACCGCCTAGGCGAAAAAACGATTGGTTTTGGGACAGAATCTTCAAAGGCTGAAGATGTTGATGATAACAATATCATGCAATCTGTTATTCCAGAGGATCTCCTTAAATTTGGGTTGATTCCGGAATTTATTGGTCGTCTTCCAATCTTGACTGCCCTTGATAAGTTGACAGAAGATGATTTGGTTAGAATTCTAACCGAACCAAAGAATGCACTTGTTAAGCAGTACGAAAAGTTGATTGAACTTGATGGTGTTAAGCTTGAGTTCCAACCCGAAGCATTGAAGGCAATGGCTCAACTTGCAATCGATCGGAATACGGGTGCTCGTGGGCTTAGATCGATTATTGAGGGAGTAATGCGTGATATCATGTTTGACTTACCAAGTCGAAGTGATGTAGAACGAGTAATTATTACTCCTGAAACGGTGTCAGATAACAAAGAACCACAATTAGTATTAAAACAGGCATCGTAATTATCCTAAATCTGATGTAAACTTTAATTAGTTTTGCATCAGATTTTTTATTACTGAACAGAGTTACAGGAGGATTTTCATGGAAGTTCATAACGTCGATTTAACAATTAGTGCGGTTGAAGAGGCCCAGTATCCAAAGACAAACTACCCCGAAATTGCGTTAGTTGGGAGGTCAAACGTTGGTAAGTCTTCGCTGACTAATGTTCTGATCAATCGAAAAAGTTTTGCTAGAACATCAAGCCAACCAGGAAAAACTCAGACGCTGAATTTCTACAACGTTGAAGATCAGCTATTCTTTGTTGATGTTCCGGGCTATGGATATGCTAAAACATCAAAAGCTAATCGAGAAAAATGGGGCAAAATGATAGAACACTACTTAACTGAGCGGGAGCAATTAAGAGGGGTTATTACCTTAATCGATGGTCGGCATGAGCCAACGGCTGATGATGTTGCAATGCACGAGTGGTTAGCGTATTACGGGATTGACATTTTAACCGTAGCTACAAAAATGGACAAAATCGTGCCCGGAAAGTGGAATAAGCAAGAATCAATCATTAGAAAATCGCTTCAACTTTCTAGCAATGATGATTTGGTGCTATTTTCTGCCCTTACTAAAAAGGGTAAGGATGAGGTTTGGAATTGGATAGAGGGGAGAATGTAGGATATGGAGTTCAACGAGTATCAAAAGGCTGCTAATAAGACTTTAATGGGGAAAGAGCAAGTGTTAACCAACTGTGCCCTTGGTTTGACTGGGGAAGCTGGTGCAGTTTCGGATTTGGTTAGAAAGTATGCATTTCAAAGTGAAAAACTAGATCATGACCAAATGGTCCAAGAATTGGGCGATGTACTTTGGTATTTATCCCAAATTGCTGAATGGGCTGACATCCCATTTGATGAAGTTGCGAACGAAAATATTAAGCGATTAAAAGAACGTTACTCAACGATTATCAAATAAATATGAAATTGGCTTTTCATTTTGAATGAAAAGCTATTTTTTTACGCGAAAATGTATAAAATTTGGTATAAATCAAATAATACTGCATAAAACATAAATAATTGTTGCAATTTATGAATATGAGTGGTAATCTTTATAATTAATAAATACAAACGAAATTGAGGGATGTTCATATGGCAAATAAAAAAGTAGTTTTAGCATATTCTGGTGGTTTGGATACATCAGTTGCAATTGCTTGGTTGAAGGATAAAGGTTATGACGTAATTGCATGTTGTGTAAACGTTGGCGAAGGTAAGGACTTAGACTTCGTTAAGAGCAAGGCACTAAAAGTTGGGGCAACTAAAGCCTACGTTTTAGATGTGCTTGATGAATTTGCTGATGATTATGCAGCAGTTGCATTGAAGGGAAATGCTTTTTATGAAGGCTCATACCCATTGATCTCCGCATTGTCACGTCCCCTCATCTCAAAGAAGTTGGTTGAAGTTGCTCACGAAGAACACGCTGAAGCCGTTGCTCATGGTTGTACCGGAAAGGGTAATGACCAAGTTCGTTTTGAGGTTGCTATCCACGGTCTTGATCCTAAACTCGATGTTTTAAGTCCAGTTAGAGACTGGCACTGGTCACGTGAGCAAGAAATTGAATATGCAAAGGAACATAATATTCCAATTCCAATTGACTTGGACTCACCATATTCAATCGATGCGAATATTTGGGGAAGAGCTAACGAAGCTGGGGTTCTAGAAGATCCATGGAACGCTGCTCCTGAAGATGCATTTGGTATCACTAATCCAATTGAGAAGACCCCTGATACTCCAACCGAAATTGAAATTAGTTTTGAAAAGGGAATTCCCGTTGCGCTTGATGGCAAGAAAATGTCATTCGCTAATGTTATTTCCGAATTAAATAAAGTTGCCGGCGAACACGGAATCGGTAGAATTGATCACATTGAAAACAGGTTAGTTGGTATCAAATCTCGTGAGGTCTACGAAGCACCCGCTGCTACTGTTCTCTTAACCGCTCACAAAGAACTGGAAGATTTAACTTTTGAACGTGACCTTGCTCACTTCAAACCAGTGATTGAAAAGCAGTTAAGTGAAATGATTTATAACGCGCTTTGGTTCTCACCGCTTATGGGAGCATTGCAAGCATTTATCGATCAGACTCAAGAGGTAGTGACCGGAACTATTAAGGTTAAGCTATTCAAGGGTAACGTTATGGTTCTTGGTAGAAAAGCCGACACTTCGTTATATGATAAGGACTTGGCTACTTACACCTCATCAGATTCATTTGATCAAGAAGCTGCCAAGGGATTCATCAAACTCTGGGGGCTACCAACGCAAGTTTACTCACAAGTTCAACTTAAGAATAAGCAAGCAGCATTTGTTGACGCAGTTGCAAAAAACACTAGTAAGGAAAAGGTGACTGTTGCAAAGGCAGAAGAAAACAGTAAGGAGTAACTAATGAGCACAAAAAAACTATGGGGTGGACGGTTTACCGCTCAGGCAGAAAGTTGGGTCGATGACTTTGGGGCATCAATCTCGTTTGACCAATTAATGGCCGATGAGGATATTACTGGTTCATTGGCTCACGTTAAGATGCTCAAAAAGACCGGTATTTTGCCCGCAGATGATTGTGACAAAATTATTGCCGGCCTAGAAGAGTTGGCTTCTGAATTACATGAAGGTAAACTGGAATTCTCAACTACTAACGAAGATATCCATATGAATATTGAGTCATTATTGACTGAAAAAATTGGTCCGGTTGCTGGTAAACTACACACCGCCAGGTCGCGAAATGATCAGGTGGCCACCGATTTTCATTTGTACGTTAAAAACCGGCTACCATTAGTGATTGAAGAACTAACCACCCTGCAAGAAACACTGGTTGGATTGGCGGAAAAGAACGTTAAGACAATTATGCCAGGCTATACCCATCTTCAACACGCACAACCAATTTCGTATGGCCATTATTTGATGGCTTACTACCAGATGTTCAAACGGGACAAGGAACGGTTTGAATTTTCATTCAAACACACGGATGTGTCTCCTTTAGGAGCAGCTGCTCTTGCTGGAACTACTTTCCCAATTGATCGAGAATTTACAGCTAAAGAATTGGGATTTGCTGATGTTTATGCAAATTCATTGGATGCGGTCTCTGATCGGGACTTTGCGTTGGAATTTCTGAGCAACGCTTCGATTATGATGATGCACCTTACTCGTTTCTGTGAGGAAATTAGTATGTGGGTAAGTCAAGAGTTCAAGTACCTAGAACTTAGCGATAGCTTTACTACTGGAAGTTCAATCATGCCTCAGAAGAAGAACCCGGACATGGCTGAGTTGATTCGGGGAAAGAGCGGTCGGGTATATGGTGATTTAATGGGCTTATTAACAACGATGAAGTCATTACCACTTGCTTACAACAAGGATCTCCAAGAAGACAAGGAAGGGGTCTTTGATGCAGTTAAAACTGTCCTTCCATGCTTGAAAGTATTTAATGGGATGATTGCCACCGCTAAACCTAACGTTGATCGGATGAAACACGCAACTGAAAATGATTTCTCAAATGCAACCGAGTTAGCAGATTACTTGGCAACTAAGGGAGTTCCGTTTAGAGAAGCACATGGAATCGTTGGTCAGTTAGTGCTAAAGGGAATTCAAGAGGGCCAAAATCTTCAGGATATGCCTCTTGAAGAACTAAAAAAAGCCTCTCCAAAAATTGAAGAGGACGTTTATAACGAGTTAAAATCAGAAGTTGCAGTCGAAAGACGGCATTCATTAGGTGGAACTGGTTTTGATCAAGTTCAAGCCCAAATAGATAATGCCAAAGCAGAACTAAAAAAAGCCGACTAAAATTAGTCGGGGAGATACTCCTAGTATGTTGGACACGGAAACAATTAAAATTCCGGGTTCATATACTAGGAGTTTTTATATTGACTAAATATCGCTACACCATAGACGAAAAATTATTCTTTCTTGATTTGCTTGCT
>NZ_CATNVB010000005.1 GCF_951230165.1 Lentilactobacillus sp. Marseille-Q4993 | reverse complement strand
TGGATTAAGACAAGTAAATAATGAATTAGGGATTATCCTAATGGCAGCAAATATGAATAAATTGGCTTTGATGATGGCTATTTTATTTCCTTGCTTAGCGGTAAAAGAAAAACTGGACCATATTTTCCGAAGAATCATGGAAAATATGGTCCAGTTTATTTATCGGCGTGACTTATGTCCCAGCCTTTTTTTAATTTACATTGTTATTTCCCAACCACCTAATTTTATTTTGCAATCAATTTTTTATTTATTTTCCAATATTGTTCATATAAAAGGTGTTTTTATTTCACAAACCTACAGTTTAATTAAATGTGTTGAATTAAATGATTACAATTCGATTTGTATATTTTGGTTATTTTTTATAGTTAAAGAATTAATAAATTGAATTTGATGAGTAAGGAGTTATTTATGAACGTTTATTTGTTTAATGCCTTGATTATTGGAATTCCGGCACTTCTAGCAGTTAGCCTTGTTATTTTTGGTAAAAAGGTTGTTAAATCCAAGATGAGAAATGCTTATTTTAAACGATTGCGAATATTAGGCCCAATAGTGATTGTTTTGTATGTGATAATTTTTTGGTTGTCGGTAAAATTGGTTTAAATCTTGATAGGATAAATTCAAAAACGCAGTGATTCAATTACCTCGAAATCGTGATTGAATCTCTGCGTTTTTGACAGTTTAGCGGAAGCTGCTTATTTTTCCTACTTTGCTGACTGAAATAATAGTATATAATCAATATAAAGATGATGATTAAGGGGAATTCAAAATAAATGGACGACGTTTCAAAAATGCTTCGGCGACATACTTACATAACCAAAATATCAACCTCAATGATTTACGCTATTCTGGTATCAATTGCGGTTAATTTCTTCTGGACGCCCGGACACATATATTCTTCCGGAATAACGGGGTTTGCTCAGTTGCTGACAACAATCAGTGAGCGATTTTTACCGATGACGATTTCCACTGGTGCTGGTTTATTCCTGCTTAATTTACCTTTGTTTGTATTAGCGTGGTATGCCATTAGCAAGGAATTCACTGTTTTTACAGTTATAACGGTTGTTCTTTCCAGTGTGATGCTTCAAGTATTAAATCCGCTACAGTTGACACATGATCCAATAATTTGTGCGATTTTCGGTGGGGCGGTTAATGGATTTGGAACGGGACTAGCTCTCAAAAACGGGATTTCAACCGGTGGCCTCGATATTCTTGGAATTGTTATTCGGGAACGAACAGGTCGCTCAATCGGGACAATCAATATTGCCTTCAATACTTTGATAATTATTGCTGCAGCTTTTGCATACGGCTGGCCATACGCCTTTTATTCCGCACTGAGTTTACTGGTTAATGCCAAGGTTATGGACATGACGTTTACCAAGCAACAACGGATGCAGGTGATGATTATTACCACTCGACCTAATACGGTGATTGATAGCGTTCAAAATCATCTTCGGCGGGGAATTACAATCGTCCATAATGCTGAGGGGGCTTATCAACACGATGCTAAGACCATTCTATTTACTGTAATTTCTCGTTACGAGATGAATGAGCTCGAGGAAGCATTACTTGAATCAGACCCAAATGCATTTGCAAGCATTTCCGACACAGTTAAAATTCTTGGCCGATTTTACGAGCCCAAGCCATAAGTTAAGATATTCCTATGCCCCTGATTTTTCCTTTTTCGGCTCTGCGGGTGTGGTATAATATCCGAGTGTGTTAATAATGGAAAGAGTTTGGTGAGAACTGTGAAGGTATTTTACCTATTTTTAATTCGACTAATGTCGATGCTAAATATTTGGCGGAGGAAAACCAATATTGTCTATCTAATGAGTTTTGATAGCAATGTTGACTTTATCAAGCAATTAGCGTCACACATGCCTAAGGGCAAAAAACTCGTTGTGTATTATCGACGAGCAACTGAAGCAGCAGCAACAGATTTGGCAGCATTTGGTATTACAACTAGGCCGTTCAAGGATAATCTGCGATTTGTATTTGCGGGGATACCAAGAATAATGACGGCTAAGGTTATCTTTTGTGACAACTACTATGCTTTTATTGGTGGTCTAGTTAAGGGACCGTCAACTAAGATAGTCCAGCTTTGGCATGCCAACGGAGCAATCAAAAAGTTTGGTTGGCAGGATCCCACAACTGAAGAACGTTCAGCATCAGATAAGCGACGGTTTCAGGCAGTTTATGATAAGTTTGATGACTATATCGTTTCGTCAGAGTCGATGGGACGGGTATTTTCAAATAGTTACGCAACTGACATGGACCGTATGAAGATGTTGGGATATCCTCGGAGTGACCAGTTCTTTGATAAGGATTGGGTAACTTCTACTAGAAAGCGGATTTTTCGAAGTGCACCTGAACTCGCTAATAAGCGGGTGATTCTGTACGCTCCAACATACCGTGATGACAAGGCGTTCTCACTTCCTAAAGGGACTGCAAAGGCACTTAGCAGTGATCCTAATGCAATTGTCATTATCAAGCTTCACCCAGTTTTGCGGGATCGAGAGGGTGAGGTTCGCAAGGTACGTAGCAAACAAATTCGGTTTTTACATGAATTTTCAACTAATGAACTACTGACCGTTTGTGATACACTGGTAACCGACTATTCATCAGTTGCGTTTGACTTTAGCTTGTTAGATAATGCAAAATCTGTTATTTTCTACATGTTTGATTTAAAAAAGTACAAGCTCGATCCAGGGATTCAGGATGATTTTTTGGACTGGTTGCCCTCAAATCCAGTTCTCTCGGTTAATGAATTGAGAGAAGAGATTTCAGCAGCTAAGCCAACTAATTTTGATGAATTTAATCGTCGTTGGAATACATATAACGATGGTCACGCTTCTGATAGGGTGATTGATCATTATCTATCAATATTGGAATCATAAATAAGGAGTGCTCAGTTTTGAAAGAAGTATTTACTCTTATAAAAGAGCAGTTAGAGAATCTCGGAATTATCTTTAGAATTTCTAGATACGAAGACAAAGCAGAATATCAAAGTCACTATTTAGGATTAGTGTGGGAATATCTTTACCCACTAATTCAGATTGCTATTTACTGGGTCGTGTTCGGGGTTGGATTAAAACACGGAAATGCGACTCATGGGATTGCCTACCTACCTTGGATGGTTATTGGTATCACTCCTTGGTTTTATATGAACCGGGTGACGCTTGATGCATCTAAGAGTATTTACTCGCGGGTCGGGATGGTTTCCAAAATGAAGTTTCCCGTCAGTGTGCTACCAACGATAAAAGTTGTCAGTAACTTATCTTCATTTTGGACAATGTTGATCTTTACGCTATTAATTGGATTACTCCATGGGGTTTACCCAACAATCTCTTGGTTCCAGTGGATTTACTACTTCATCTGTATGATTGCTTGGTTGGTTGCTTTCGGTATCTTTAATTCAACTGTATCTGTGTTGGTTAGAGATTACCGAATCTTACTTCAATCGTTGATGAGAATGCTGTTCTACTTGTCAGGAGTTCTGTTCAACTTTGAAACAAACGCGTTTCCAGCACCAATGGTTAGAATTTTACAACTGAACCCATTCTTCTACATTGTGTCTGGTTTCAGAGATTCAATGTTCCATACCGCATATTTCTGGCAGAAACCAACGTTGACACTTGTCTTTTGGGGTATGGTACTATTCTTCCTCTTGGTTGGTTCCCATCTTCACTACAAGTTCAGATCTAAGTTTGTTGATTTGATTTAGCGAAGGAGCTTTTTTTAATGAGTAATAAACTAGTTAAATTATTAAAACTGATTGCTCGCTATGGACTCATCGTGATAAACGATGGGTTTATTTGTATGCCCGTGAAAAAGGGGCGAATGGTGTTTGAAAGCTTTAACGGTAATAACATTAACGATAATCCGTACGCAATATATCAGGAAGTAATTCGCCAAAATCCCGAGCAGACCGGTGAACTTTATTTCAGCGTTAAGCCACGGGAATTCGAACGTTTACACCAAGCTTTTCCAACTGTAAAATTGATCAAGCGGTTTTCACTTAAATGGGTAAAGCTACTAGCTACAGCTGATTATTGGGTTTTTAACTCTAGAATGCCAAACTGGTGGAAGAAGAATTCTCGCACAACGTATGTGCAGACCTGGCATGGAACCCCATTAAAGAAACTTGGGATCGATATTGAGAACGTTGAAATTCCTGGTACCTCAACTGAAAAATACCATCGTGATTTTGCCAATGAGGCTAATCGGTGGGAATATCTGATAGCACCGAATGAGTATTCCCAGAAAATATTTACTTCCGCGTTTGCGTTTAATAACAACTATCTTCCGGTTGGATACCCCCGAAATGACGTCTTGTATACAGCAAACAATCAAAAATCTATCGTCGAGATCAAGAAGCGCCTGTTTGGGTTTGTTCCTAATAAAGTAATTTTGTATGCCCCAACGTGGCGAGATGATGATGCAAAGGCACAGGGAGTCTATAATTTTGAATTACCATTTTCGTTAGCATCCTTTTTTGAGCAGATCGATGATGACACTCAACTAATTATTAGACCTCACTACTTAGTTAAGGATAAAATTAATATAGATGGATACGAAAATCGGGTTAAGATTTTGGCAGATGAGGATATTAATCAGCTATATTTGATTTCTGATTTGTTGATTACGGATTACTCTTCCGTGATGTTCGATTTTGCCAATCTGATGCGGCCAATACTGTTTTATTCATATGACTTGGAACACTATCGTGATGAGCTCAGAGGTTTTTATTTCGACTATAATGAAAGTGAATTACCTGGGCCGTTAGTTACTGACACTGACTCATTTTATAGCCGAATCAGTGAATTTGATAAGAAGGGTAATTACCCTGAATTCCAAGCTAACCTTGAAAGGTTTAACCAACGATTTTGTGCTTGGGAGGACGGAACTGCTGCTAAGCGGGTTGTAAATGAAATTCTAGGGAGGAAACACAATGAGTGATGAATTTTTAGTTGGCTCTCACGTCAACATGAACGGAACAGATATGTTTTTAGGTTCAGCAAAACAGGCAGCTGAGCTTAAGGAAAACGCCTTTATGGTGTACACCGGAGCACCTCAAAACACCGTTAGAAAACCAATCGAGAAGCTTAAAGCGGATGAAGGGAAGGCCTTCATGGCTGATAATGATATTCGGGAAGTAGTTGTTCACGCTCCATATATCATTAATCTTGGCAACACGTTAAAACCAGAAAGTTTTGAGTTTGGAATTTCGTTTCTTCACGAAGAAATTAGGCGGGCTCAAGCGATTGGAGCTACCCAAATTGTTCTGCATCCAGGAGCTCACGTTGGAGCAGGCGCAGATAAAGCAATTGCCCACATAGCTGAGGGCCTTAACGAGGTAATTGAACCTGACCAAACTACTCAAATCGCTTTAGAAACTATGGCTGGTAAGGGAACTGAGGTTGGAATCACGTTCGAACAAATTGCCCAAATTATTGATAAAGTAAAGGATAACAGTAAGTTGTCAGTTACTTTTGATACTTGTCACACCAATGATGCGGGTTATGACGTCAAAAACGACTTTGATGGGGTTCTAAATGAATTTGATCATGTTGTTGGCCTTGATAGAATTAAAGTTATCCATTTGAATGATTCTAAGAATGAAATGGGTAGTCATAAAGATCGTCATGAAATTTTAGGATTAGGGACGATTGGGTTTGATGCTCTTAACTATATTGCTCATCATGAACAATTAAAAAACGTCCCCAAAATAATGGAGACGCCAATTTTGAAGGATCCCGATGATAAAAAGATTCGGTATAATCCTCACGGTTATGAAGTTGCAATGTTAAGAGCAGAAAAATTTAATCCTAATATTATCGAAGACATGAAGGCAAATAAGCCTTTTTAGCCATCAACCTCTGTTTCATCCAAATTGAGGCTTTCAAGAATAATCGTTGCGGTTTCCTCAATCGATTTGTTAGATACATTAATAGTTAGACATCCGAGCTTGCGGTAAAGTTTCTTTGCGTAGTCAAGCTCTTTTTTGATGTTCTCCGGGTCAGAATAAGGCGTGTTGGCATCTAAACCGTACGATAGCATTCTTTGCTTTCTAATTCGACTTAGTTTTTCGGGTGTATTGATCAAGCCGATAATTTTATCAGGATTGACCTCGTCTAATTCCTCAGGAACTTGCATTGTAGGCCCGATTGGTAGATTGGCCACTTTGATGTTTGAATTGGCCATATACAGCGACAGGGGCGTTTTTGAGGTTCTGGATACCCCTAGGAGAACTACATCAGCCTGAAGCAATCCCTTAGTGTTTTTACCATCATCGTTTTCAACTGCAAACTCAATCGAAGAAATGCGCTCAAAGTAATTCTCGTTGAGGTCATGAACCAAGCCAGGCACGTGGGCGGGTGTTTCTTGACCGAGCTTGGCAATCATATTCATTGGCCCTTGGATACAGTCGAATTGAAATAAATTATTATTTTCGCAAAAATCTTTTACTTGTTGGCTTAACTCCGTTGCTACCAAGGTGTGAAAGATCATTGCATTATTTTCTTTGGCAATTTTTAATATCCCAGTTAAAATTGATTCGGTTTGGACAAAGGGGTACCTTTTTATCTCAGCAATCAAATCTGGGAACTGTGACATCGCAGTCTGAGCAAGCGTTTGAGCGGTTCCCCCTGATGAATCTGATATTACGTATATGTTGATTTTTTTACTCATATTCTATTCTCCTTAACTTGATACTTAAATATTAACACGTGTGAATTTTTTCGCTAAACGATTGACGATTTTTGTTTAAATATGTATAATTATTCTCGAACCGTTTTGGTATTTTGCAAATATCAAATAAGGGATACTTTGAGCTCGGAGGGAGGGAATTTCATATGGCAAAGACAGTCGTTCGTAAAAACGAGTCTCTTGATGATGCTCTTCGACGCTTCAAACGTACAGTTTCTAAAAGCGGTACACTACAAGAATATCGTAAACGAGAATTTTATGAAAAACCAAGTGTTAAGCGTAAGTTAAAGTCTGAGGCGGCACGTAAGCGTAACAACAAGAAGAAGCGCCGTTTCTAAGCATATATGAATTAGAATGCGGTTCAGCCAATTCTATTCCAGAAGCAAGATCAATGTCGAATATCGACACTGACTTGCTTTTTCTTTTGCTTGTAAGTATTAACAACTGAAAAATCGCCTGCCTTCTGGTAAGCGCAGTTTTTTAATGGTAAAATTCACATATAAATGAAAAGAGGAAGTATAACAATGAGTCTTTATGATCAACTAAATTCAGATTTAAAAGAAGCAATGAAGGCAAAAGATAAAATTAAATTAGGGGTAATTCGTGGATTAAAATCCCAAATTACTAACGCTGAAGTTGAAAATGGCAATGAAAAGTTAACCGATGCTCAAATTACAGAAATTATTTCTCGTGAATTAAAGCAACAGCACGAGTCAATTGATGAGTTTGAAAAGGCTGGCCGTGATGACTTAGTAAGTGGCCAAAAAGAAAAATTAGCCATAGTCGAAGGATATGCACCTAAACAATTGTCCGAATCTGAAGTTGAAGATATCGTTAAGGAAACGATTGCCGAAGTTGGTGCCGAATCAATGGCTGATTTTGGTAACGTTATGAAAGCAATTATGCCTAAAGTAAAGGGTCAAGCAGACGGTAGTGTTGTTAATAAGTTTGTAAAGGCTCAACTTTCTAAATAATAAGCAAAGGAGTAATTCCGTACTTGGCAGAAGAACTGAAAAATACAAAAGAGTTTATCGTGTCTGATCAAAATCACTTGGCAATGATAGTGGGTGCCCAAGATGAATTTATTGGCATTCTTGAAGCTGGTCTGGATGTGTCTATCAATGTTTTTGGTAACTCATTGAAGGTGTCTGGCGAAAAGGAAACCAGTGTTGATACGACGATTACCATTCTTGAAAACATTCTTAATTTGATTGAAAAGGGAATTAGTATCAATTCAAGTGATTTCGTTAGTGCTTTGAACATGGCAGAAAATGGAACGCTTGAATATTTTAGTGATCTTTATGATCAGGTATTGATAAAGGATGCTAAGAATAGAGCTGTCCGGGTTAAAACCTTCGGCCAACGACAATATGTTCAAGCTATTCGTAACCACGACATCGTGTTTGGAATTGGTCCCGCCGGAACAGGTAAGACCTATCTTGCGGTGGTAATGGCAATTGCTGCTTACAAGAAGGGAATCGTTGACCGAATCGTTCTTACAAGACCCGCCGTTGAAGCAGGCGAAAGTCTCGGTTTCTTACCTGGTGACTTGAAGGATAAGGTGGATCCTTACCTAAGACCCATTTATGACGCCTTACATGCTATTCTAGGGTCAGAACATACTGAGAGACTAATGGATCGGGGAATCATTGAAATTGCCCCATTAGCGTACATGAGAGGTCGGACACTGGACAATGCGTTTGTTATTCTAGACGAAGCCCAAAACACAACAAGCTCTCAAATGAAGATGTTTTTAACGCGGTTAGGATTTGGGTCAAAGATGATCGTCAATGGTGATATTTCCCAGATTGATTTACCTCGCCATGCGAAGAGCGGTTTGGTTTCAGCTCAAGGAATCTTACAAAACATTGACCAGATTGAGTTTGTTAACTTTAGTTCCAAAGACGTTGTGCGGCATCCTGTCGTTTCAAAAATTATCAATGCATATGATGCTAATTCACTATAATTCGGGAGTATTCAATGGACTTAGAGATTTACGATAAAACAACAGATAAAGTTTCAGAGGAAGATATTAAGCTTATTCGAGACGTGCTTAATTTTGCGGGTTCGTATATTCATTTGAAGGATAATGCCGAAATGTCAGTAACTTTGGTAAACAACGATGAAATTCAGCGAATCAATCGGGAGTACCGGAATGTTGATCGGCCAACCGATGTAATTAGTTTTGCAATTGAGGATGACTCAGACGACGATTTTCCAATTGTTTTGGATGAGGATATGGCTGATGAGATTCCTGAAAATATTGGCGATATTTTTGTGTCAGTTGACAAAGTTACGGAGCAAGCAGATTACCTAGAGCACTCATTCCAGCGTGAATTAGGCTTTCTTGTAGTTCATGGTTTTCTTCATTTGAATGGTTATGATCATATGAAGAAAGAGGACGCCGATGTGATGTTCCCTTTGCAAAAGGAAATTTTAAACGCCTATGGCCTCAAAAGATAAACGCCAAGTCGGTAAGAACAAACGCTTCACTCAATCATTAGGCCATGCTGTTGCTGGAATCGGTCGGCTTATAAAAGAAGAGCGAAATTTTCGGTTTGATATCTTTATTTCGTTATTTATGTTAGCTATGGGGTTAGTTTTTCAAATCAAGATCAATGAATGGATGTGGCTGATTGCGTCATTCTTCTCAGTGATGGGGTCTGAAGTTCTGAACACCATAGTTGAAAACGTGGTTGATTTGATAGTCGGCAATAAGTACGATTCACTGGCTAAACGGGCAAAGGACATTGGTGCTGGTGGTGTATTGTTGTCTGCATTCTTCGCTTTTATCATTGGTTGTTTGATATTCATACCTAGAATTATAGATTTGCTTAGATAAGGGGAAAAGATGGAAAATAAAGAATTTAGGTCAGGGTTCGTAGCAATTGTTGGTCGACCAAACGTTGGAAAATCAACGTTCTTAAACAGAGTTGTCGGAGCTAAGGTCGCTATTATGAGTGATAAAGCTCAAACAACTAGAAATAAAATCCAAGGAGTTTTCACGAACGATGATGCTCAAATCGTCTTTATTGATACTCCGGGTGTTCATAAGCCCAAGGATGAGCTAGGCAATTTTATGGTTGATTCTGCTCTCTCAGCTCTAAAAGAGGTGGATGCAGTTCTTTTCATGGTTAATGCCACGGAGAGACGGGGAGCAGGTGACAATTTTATTATTGAGCGCCTTAAGGAAGTTGATAAGCCAATTTATCTGATAATCAACAAAATTGATCAGATTTCTCCGGACGATGTTTTGTCTGTCATTGAACAGTACAAGGCTGCATTGCCATTCAAAGAAGCTTTCCCAATTTCTGCACTTGAAGGTAACAATGTTCCCCAGTTAGTTGATACCCTAATTGCTGAACTGCCAGAGGGTCCTCAATACTACCCAGCTGATCAAATAACAGATCACCCAGAACGATTTGTTATCTCAGAATTGATTCGTGAGAAGGTTTTTCAGTTGACTAGGCAAGAGATTCCAACTGCAACGGCGGTTTACGTTGAGAGTATCAAGAACGATAACGACCGGCTTCATATTTCTGCAACAATTATTGTTGAGCGGGACGGTCAAAAGGCAATTGTAATTGGTAAGGGTGGCTCAATGCTTAAGAAAATTGGGACTTATGCCAGAAAAGACATTGAAAATCTAACTGGTAATAAAGTCTTTCTTGAACTTTGGGTAAAAGTTCAACCAAAGTGGCGGGACAAGAGTTCGCTTCTCCAATCGTATGGTTATCGTAAAGATAATTACTAACCAAAAGGTGGCAGTTAGCAATGACAATCAATTTATCAGTAGAAATTACGGATGAAGTTATCAATATCAATGGTGACTATAATTTACGAATTACTGATGGCGTTGCTGATTCGCAGATTAATTCCAATGATATTGTTATTCTTGTTGATGGAATGACACCAGTTGCTATCTCTGTTGGAAATGGCGAATTTCAGCCAGAGTTTAAGTTTAGTCGGACAATCACCGTTAAGACGGATTCTTTTGATTTCGAGCCTATTTATTTGGCTCGTTTTTTGGCGCAAACTCTGGAGGATGGCAAAATTAATATTGTTAGGGATTTTGCTGATACCAAAGTTCCTACAAACATGGAGATGCCGGTGAATAATGTCGGATCTGGGTTATTGAAAGTAATGGCTATGTTCGGGATCCTTCTCGAAAAGCCAAAACGAAAACCCGCAAAAGCGCAACACAGATGGCGCAAAGAAATCAGTGACATCAGTTTCTTTGTTAACTACGAAAATGCAGTCGCTGAGGTTAAGTGGGTAAAACGAAATCAAATGAAGATTATTGCTGGCGCCAAGTTACGCCAAGACGTTCCGTTAAATAAAGATGGGTCAATTGGAATCGCAGTTAAGTTTGGTAACCAACTTAGACAGGAACATGAACAACAGATTACTGATTTTGTGACCAGCGAAGATGTTATTCTGAAGAGCGTCAATGAAGTTGGCTCGTTTCTTTACTATGCTGGGACCAACAGCTGGCTTGTTTTAAAGGATAAGAACGGTAAGACAATTGATGAGTATACGGTCGTTAAGTGATTAGAGGTTGATTTATGAAGGGTAAGATTACCGATTTTAGTGGAATTATTTTGTACACTAAACCCTATCGTGATAACGATTTGCTGGTTAAATTCTTAACTAAGCAGTTTGGCAAAAAGATGTTTTTTGTTAGGGGAGCTAAACGACCAAAATTTAAAATGAGAGCTGCAATTATGCCGTTTACCACCGGTGAGTATACCGGAGACATTCGGGATTCTGGCCTTTCATACATAGGTGACCCTAAAAGTTACAGGATGTTTCAAAATATCGCTGAAGATATCACTAGAAATGCATACGCGACGTATATTATGTCGCTGATTGACATGGCTTTTCCGGACGGGGTCCCTCAGCCAGAGTGGTACAGTAAGCTACTCACAGGGCTCAAGTTAATTGATAGTGGATATGATTCTGAAATAATTACTAATATCTTTGAGGTTCAATTACTATCAAGCTTTGGCGTTGAGCCGGACTGGCGAGATTGTGCCGTTTGTCATCGGACAGACTTGCCGTTTGACTATTCTGAGGCCTATGGTGGCCTTTTGTGTTCAAATCACTGGCAGTTGGATCGTTATCGGATGCATTTGCCGGCAAAGACGATTTACCTACTCAGATTGTTCTCAGTAGTTGATTTGAATAAATTGGGAACGATTGACGTTTCTGATGACACGAAGAAGAACTTAAGGTTAGTCATTGATAAAATCTATAGTGAAACGGTTGGAATTTATCCAAAAAGCAAGAAGTTTCTTGATCAACTTGGTAAGTTTAAACTGTAGTGCCCCGTTGACATTCGGGGGTTCTTAAACTATGATTAATTTTGAATTTAATATTTAGCGTTGACGAGAGATTAGGAATGACTGGTTTTTTCAACGAGGTCGGGATGGTGAAAGCTGACCAAAACCGTTTGTTCCGTTGGCACTCTCTGAGCTATGTAATTAAGCGCTGACGTTTGTCAGAAGTAGGGTGGAACCGCGAATTATTCGTCCCTATGTTTGAAGATTACTGATGAGGTAGTCTATTCAAGCATAGGGGCTTTTTTCTTAGGAGGAAATTAAAGATGACTGAAAGTTTATCAGTTCAACAAATTATTTTGCGTTTACAACAATATTGGTCAGCCCAGGGCTGCATGTTGATGCAAGCCTACGATACCGAAAAGGGGGCCGGAACAATGAGCCCATACACCTTTTTAAGAGCCGTCGGGCCAGAACCTTGGAACGCCGCCTACATTGAACCATCAAGAAGGCCTGCGGATGGTCGGTATGGTGAAAACCCCAATCGGTTGTATCAACATCATCAATTCCAAGTAATTATGAAACCATCTCCAGAAAACATCCAAGAGCTTTACCTAGGTAGTTTAAAAGAATTGGGTATTGATCCCCTAGAACATGATATCCGATTTGTTGAAGATAACTGGGAGAACCCATCAATGGGTTGTGCCGGTGTTGGTTGGGAAGTTTGGCTAGACGGGATGGAAATCACCCAGTTTACTTATTTCCAAATCGTTGGTGGTCTTGAGATGGATCCTGTCGCATCTGAAATTACCTACGGACTAGAGAGACTTTCATCTTATATTCAAAACGTTAACTCTGTGTTTGACCTAGAATGGTCTGATGGGGTTAAGTATGGTGATATCTTCAAGGAACCAGAATTTGAGCACTCAAAGTATAGTTTTGAGGAAAGTAATCAGGAAATGCTTATGAGTTTCTTTGATTCATATGAAAAAGAGGCTAAGCGGTTACTCGATATGAATTTAGTTCATCCAGCTTATGACTACATTCTTAAATGTAGTCATACATTCAATTTGCTTGATGCTCGTGGTGCCGTATCAGTTACTGAACGGGCTGGTTTCTTATCAAGAATCAGAAATATGGCAAGAGCGGTTGCCAAGGAATTCGTTGAAGAACGAAAGAAGCTTGGTTTCCCACTAATCAAAGACGAAGCTAAACGCCAAGAATTATTGAAAGACGAGGAGGATAAATAATGGCTAAGAACTTTTTATTAGAAATCGGGCTTGAAGAAATGCCTGCTCACGTTGTTACTCCAAGTATTCAACAATTTAAGAAACGAGCAGCTGATTACCTTAAGGAAGAAAGAATTGATTTTGAAAGTATTGATACTTTTAGTACTCCTCGAAGGTTGACTCTTAAAATCAACGGTCTCGGAGAAAAGCAACCAGATATAGATAAGTCAGTTAAGGGTCCCGCTAAAAAAATTGCTCAAGATGCCGATGGTAATTGGTCAAAAGCTGCAATCGGATTCACTAGGGGTCAAGGCGCAACTGTTGATGACATCACCTTTAAGGAAATTAAGGGTGTTGATTATGTATACGTTGATAAGCACATCGCTGGTAAACCGGTAGAAGAAATTTTGGCTGGCTTTGATCAAGTGATTAAGTCAATGACTTTCCCAACGTTAATGAAGTGGGGCGAGTATTCATTTGAATATATTCGACCAATCAAGTGGATTGTTGCGTTGCTGAATGACAAAGTGATTCCACTATCTATCCTAGATGTTACTTCAGATCGAGTTTCAAACGGCCATCGTTTCCTTGGTAAATCAGTTGAGATTCCAAATGCTGATGAATATGAGGAAAAGTTGACTGAGCAATTTGTGATCGCTGATGCTACCAAACGAAAAGACTTAATTAGAAAACAAATTGCTGATATTGCTACCAAAAACAATTGGACAATCAACATTGATGAGGCCTTACTTGAAGAGGTTAATAACTTAGTTGAATGGCCAACCGCTTTCTCTGGTAAATTTGATGAAAAGTACCTTAAAATTCCTGATGAAGTACTGATTACTTCGATGCGTGATCACCAACGGTTCTTCTACGTCACCGATAAGAATGGTAAGTTACTGCCAGATTTTGTTTCAGTTAGAAACGGTAATGATAAGTTTATCGAAAACGTCAGTGCCGGTAACGAAAAAGTGTTAACGGCTAGACTTGAAGACGCAATGTTCTTCTACGAAGAGGACCAAAAATTAACCATCAACGATTACGTTGATAAGTTGAAGAAGGTTAGTTTCCACGATAAGATTTCAACTATGTATGAAAAGATGCAACGAGTTGGCGTTATTAGTAGCCAACTAGCAGATTATCTTGGATTTAATGATGAGCAGAAGAATGATTTGCAACGAGCAAGCCAAATTTACAAGTTTGACCTAGTTACTGGCATGGTTGGCGAGTTCGCTGAACTTCAAGGGGTAATGGGAGATAAGTACGCACGGCTGTTTGGCGAAAATGAGGCTGTTGCTACTGCCATTCGTGAACACTACATGCCAATCTCTGCAAATTCAGCTCTCCCCGAGACTAAGGTTGGAGCAGTTCTTGCAATTGCGGATAAATTAGACTCAATCATGACTTTCTTCGGAGCAGGGATGATTCCAAGTGGTTCTAATGATCCATATGCATTAAGACGACAAGCTTCAGGAATCGTTAGAATTGTTGCTGATGAGAAGTGGGACTTTGACCTTGAAGAGATGATGAATACGGTCGTTGACCTTGAAACTAAGCAAAATGTCGCTCCTAATTTTGATCAAAAAGCAGAGTTTGATGATATCGTTAGCTTCTTTAAGGATCGAATCAAACAATTCTTGAATGATGATGGTATCAGCTATGATATCAGTGATGCGGTTACTAACGGATCAGCAACTGATATTCTGTTTAACATTGACTCGGCTGAAAGTTTGAATGATCATAAGAATGACGATAACTTCAAAGCGGTAGTTGAATCACTCACTCGAGTTCAAAGAATTTCAACTAAGGCTGACTTTAGTGGGCAACAGCTATCTGTAGACGAGTCATTGTTTGATAACGATTCGGAAGGTAAGTTAAATAAGGCGGTTAATGATATCGTTGACGGATTCTATTCTGAATCTGCGGATAAGGCCTTTACCGATTTAGCAGGACTAAAGGACATTATCAACGAATACTTTGACGCTACGATGGTTATGGACAAGGACGAAGCTAAAAAGAATAACCGACTTAGTCAATTGACGATTATTGCTCGGATGATTCTTCACTTAGGAGACCTTGATAAATTAATTGTTAAGGGATAGTTTGATTGTTTGAATTAATCAAATATGATATTATAATCTATGTATCGCTAATAAAAGGGTCGCACTGAATAAGTGCGACCTTTTGCCGGAATATCGAATGGAAGTGGAGGCGATGGCGTTGGTTAAGATTCCAGAGGATGTCATTGAACAGGTGCGTTCTCAGGTTAACATCGTTGATGTTGTCTCACAGTACGTGCAATTAAGTCAATCAGGGAAGAACCTGTTTGGCCTTTGTCCGTTTCACGAAGAGCGGACACCATCGTTTTCGGTAAATGAAGACAAGCAAATTTTTCATTGTTTTAGTTGTGGTCGGGGTGGAAATGTTTTTAAATTTCTGATGGAAATTGAAAATATTTCCTTCCCAGAAGCAGTCCGAAAAGTTGCCACGATGCAGAATATTCAGCTAGATGACAAGTATTTGGACGCCGGAAATAGCGAAGGAAATCAACAGACGTCAAGTCAATCACAATTGATTGATTTACACGAGCAGGCGGTTTCGCTCTACCATCACGTGTTAATTAACACGAAGCTAGGTCAAGAAGCCCTTCAGTACATCAAGAACCGTGGATTGACTGATGAAACGATTGAAAAATATAAGATTGGCTTTGCTCCAACGCAGCGACTATTAAAGCCATTCTTTGAAGAACGGAAAATAGATAGTGGTTTGTTAGGAAAATCCGGATTGTTTTCACAGGATGATCAAGGAAACCTGTATGATCGGTTCGTTGACCGGCTGATGTTCCCAATCAGAAATGAAAGTGGTCAAACGATTGGCTTTTCTGGTCGTCAGGTTCATAGCAATCCAGATATGCCAAAGTATTTGAACAGTCCCGAAACTGAGATTTTTAACAAGCGGAAAGTTCTCTTTAATTTAGATGAGGCACGACGCCAGGTAAGAAAAAACAATCCGGCCATTCTGCTTGAAGGATTTATGGATGTGATTTCCGCAGACCAGGCGGGAATTCATACGGGAATGGCCTCAATGGGAACTAGTTTGACGGAGCAGCAGGTTTACGACATCTCTAGAATTACTAATTCAGTAATTATTTGTTACGATGGTGATGAGCCTGGGCAAAATGCTATCAAAAGAGCAATTGAAACGTTTGCTAAGTCGTCAAAAGTCCAGCCGAAGGTTGTTAGTATTCCAGATGGATTGGATCCAGATGAGTTTATCAAGCAACGGGGCAAGGATAGTTTTGATGAACTGATTTCCCACGCCGAGGCCCCAATTGATTTCGAACTTCGGTTTTTAAAGCAACAGTTCAATCTTAAGTCTCAGACAGACTCTACAGACTATATAAGTGCAGCGATTGAAGTAATTGCTAAGCAAAACTCAGCTGTTACGCGTGATTTATATTTAAATCAGTTGGCGGAAGAATTTAAAGTAGATAAAACATTGTTAGTAGACCAATTGGCACCGCTCGTAAAAAGAAGTACCAATGTTGTTTCAATTAACGATGGTCACCGTGGCCAACAGCCACAAATGGTTCCTCATGTTCAATCCCAGAGTCAGATTAAGCGGAATGCAGTTCAGATTGCTGAGGCAAGACTCATGAATAGGATGTTGAACGATCATGACATCTGGTTACAGATTCAAGGAACAGAAGGATTTTCGTTTGTAGATGAAGAGTATCAGATGCTTTATCTGCTCGCCGAGGGTTACTTTACCAAGTTTGATGAATTCAGCGTTGCTAATTTCAGTAATTTCGTGAAGGAAAATTCACTTCAAAGCCTATTGATTGAAATTGATACGTTGGATTTACCAGAAAACGTCGGTGAAAATGAAATTCAAAATTATATTGATGTTATTATGAAGTTAGCTCCCATTGAATCTCAATTAAAGCAAAAAAGGGCTGAACTTAGAGAAGCATCAACAATTGGCGACGTTGATCGTCAAAGACAACTTACGATTGAAATCGTTAGGTTGGAACAGCAAAAGCAAGCATCACAGCGGGTTTAACTCAGGAGGCATTTTTAATGGCAAACAGTAAAAGTAGTAAAGATGTAAACAAGAAAAAGAACGCGGCCTCAAAAGACGAAGAAAAAGCATATCACAAAGTTTTTAGTGAGATTGTTAAGAAAAATAAACCAATTGGCCACATTACCTATGATGATTTGAATGAAAAAATCATTAACCCCTATACTCTTGATGAAAAAGAAATCGAAGAATTACTTGAAGATATCGAGGATTCAGGAATTAGTGTCGTTGATGAAAATGGTGATCCAGATCCACGGGCAATCGATGCTGCTAAGAAGGTCACAAAAAAGGAACTGTCTGATGTTTCAGCGCCAACTGGAGTAAAGATCAACGACCCAGTTCGGATGTATCTTAAGGAAATCGGTCGGGTTTCATTGCTTAGTGCTGATGAGGAAATCTCACTTGCTAAGCGAATTGAAGGTGGCGACGAGGAGGCCAAGCAAGAACTAGCTGAGGCCAACTTACGACTGGTTGTTTCTATTGCTAAGCGTTACGTTGGTCGGGGAATGCAGTTCCTTGATTTAATTCAAGAAGGTAATATGGGCCTAATGAAGGCCGTTGAAAAGTTTGATTACCGAAAGGGATTCAAATTCTCAACTTACGCAACTTGGTGGATTAGACAAGCAATTACCCGGGCAATTGCTGACCAAGCTAGAACGATTAGAATTCCGGTTCACATGGTCGAAACCATTAATAAGTTGATACGGATTCAACGTCAATTACTTCAAGATCTTGGTCGGGAACCATTGCCTGAAGAAATTGGTGCTGAAATGGATATGCCTACCGAAAAGGTTAGAGAAATCCTTAAAATCGCGCAAGAGCCAGTTTCACTTGAAACCCCAATCGGTGAAGAGGATGACTCCCATCTTGGCGACTTTATTGAAGATCAAGATGCAACTTCACCCGCTGACCATGCTGCTTATGAGCTTCTTAAGGAACAGTTAGAGGGAGTCCTTGATACTCTGACTGATCGTGAGGAAAACGTGCTCCGACTACGATTTGGTTTGGATGATGGTCGGACTAGAACCCTTGAAGAAGTTGGTAAGGTATTCGGGGTTACTCGTGAAAGAATTAGACAAATTGAGGCAAAGGCGCTCAGAAAACTGCGTCACCCATCACGAAGCAAGCAATTAAAGGATTTCTTGGAATAGTACCTAAAGAAGTTACTTTCAATAAAAGGGATAATGGAGAACATAGTGATTTCTCTATTATCCCTTTTTATTCGCTTTCATACCTGTTATTTTGGCGATTTTTAAATTATAATAGTTGTATTATTTACAGTAGGAGTAAGCAATGAATAGTAATCATTTATCAAAACGATTGGCAACAGTGAGTAGCTATGTCGAGCAGGGGAGTCGACTAGCTGACATTGGCTCGGATCATGCCTATCTGCCAATTTATTTGGCCAAAAATCACGTAATTGATTTTGCGGTGGTTGGTGAAGTTAGGCAGGGACCATTGAATAATGCCATTCACGAAATCAAACTTGAAGGGCTTGAATCTAAATTAATACCTAGGTTAGCAGATGGTCTGGCAGCAATTAAACCTGATGATAATTTTGATGCCATTACGATTGCCGGAATGGGTGGCAGTTTGATAAGCTCGATTCTTGAAGAAGGCAAAAATCGACTACGGGGAAATGAAAAATTAATTCTGCAACCAAACGTTGGCTCTGAAAATGTGAGAACATGGTTGATGAATAATTCTTATGAAATTAGGGCTGAACAGATTGTTGAAGAGGATGGCCATATATACGAGATTATTGTTGCCACTAAGACTACCATAACGCCTAAATACAGTGAGGTTGAACTACAATTTGGCCCGGTTTTAAGTAAAGAGAAATCAGAAACCTTTATAGCAAAGTGGCAAGAAGAGTTAGATCGTAAGAAGATGGCACTTAAAAATATCGAATCAGCTTCAAGGGTTGATCAATCAAAAGTTGCCGCATTTTCAAAGGGAATCGAACTAATTGAGGGGGTATTAGCAAAATGAAGGTTCAAGAAATCGTTGATCGATTTGAAAAGTTTGCACCAAAACATCTAGCTATGGATGGTGATCCTGTTGGATTGCAACTTGGTTCCCTCGATGCTGAGGTTCACAAGGTTATGACAACTTTAGATGTCCGACCAGAGGTTGTTCAAGAGGCAATTGATAATGGGGTCGATTTTATCTTCGCTCACCATCCGGTTATGTTTAGACCGGCAAAGAATCTGGATTTAAGTGACCCGCAAAATCAAATGTATGCTGATATTTTAAAACATAACATTACGGTTTATGCTGCCCATACTAACCTTGATTTTGCTGATGGTGGGATGAATGATTGGCTGGCAGAACAAATTGGCTTACACGATGTTTCTGGACTGGTACCCGGGTATGCTGATCCAGTGTATAGGTTAACGGTTCAAGTACCAAAGGTTTATGCAGCGGCGGTTAGAATGTCCCTTGTTGACGCTGGGGCTGACGTAAACAATTCCGAATATACTGGTTACACTTATGCTATTGACGGAACAGTGTACTATATTCCCAAGTCAACTTCAGACCCAACAATTGGTCCCGCGGGTGAACCGACAGAAATGGAAGATTCCCGGTTGGAGTTTGAGGTGTTTCAAAACAAACTTGATGATGTGCTAAAGGCACTTTATGATGTCCATCCGCTTGACAAACCTTTGTATAATATTATTAAGCTTGAAGACAAGAAGCACCAAATGACAATGGGCAGAATCGGTACTCTCGATGAGTCGATGACGCTGGCTGATTTTGCAAATAACTTAAAGAGCAAATTCAACGTTAATGGCCTTCGGGTTATTGCTAACGACCTTAATCGACAAGTAAAACGGGTTGCTGTTTTAGGTGGCGACGGTGGTAAGTTTTATCAACTTGCACAAAGCAAGGGAGCTGATGTATATGTCACCGGTGATGTTTATTACCACACCGGGCACGATATGTTAGCCTCCGATATGCCAGTTATCGATCCTGGTCATCATATCGAAAGTATCTGTAAATCCAAACTAGCAAGATTATTTAATCAGTGGAAGCAAGAAAATGGCTGGGACATTGATATCAGTGAGTCTCAACTTAACACGGACCCATTTACTTTTATTTAAAAAATTTTGGAGGCTTTTAATAATGGCAAAGTACGCAAATTTAATTCCAGACTTTCTTAGTTTTGTGAAGGTTAATACTCGTTCAGACGCAAAGTCGACGACGGTCCCTTCATCTCAAAATCAAGTAGAATTTATTGATTCATTACGCAAAAAATTACTTGAGATGGGGCTTGCAGACGCTCATATCAACAGCCAAAGTGGTTATGTTTATGCCACATTAACTAGCAACGTAGATAAGAAAGTTCCAGCCCTCGGGTTTATTTCTCATATTGATACAGCCGATTTTAATGCCGAGAACATTAATCCTCAAATCGTCGAAAATTATGATGGTAAGTCGATAATTAAGTTGGATAAGGATGGTAAGTATACCCTTGATCCAAAGGTGTTCCCAAATCTTAAAAATTACCAGGGACATACTTTGATTACAACTGATGGCTCAACTCTTTTAGGTTCAGACGATAAATCTGGAGTGGCAGAAATTATCGCTATGGCTCAGTATTTAATTGACAATCCCGATATTAAACATGGCGATATTAAGATTGGATTTGGTCCCGATGAAGAAATTGGGACTGGTGCTGATAAGTTTGATGTTAAGGATTTTGGTGCAGATGTTGCCTACACCGTTGATGGTGGCCCAGAGGGTGAATTAAGTTATGAAACCTTCAATGCAGCTGCAGGTAAGGTTGATATCACTGGTACTAACGTCCACCCATCAGGGGCGAAGGGAATCATGGTCAACGCAATTCAATTAGGAATTGAATTTCATAATGAATTACCAGATTATGATCGGCCAGAAAAGACCGAAGGCAGACAGGGCTTCTTCCATCTTGATAATTTTGAAGGAACTGTTGACCATGCTGAATTGGATTACATCATTCGGGACCATGACCGTGACCGGTTTGAAGCCAGAAAACGGTTATTTACCGGAATTGGTAATCAGTTAAACAAGAAGTATGGTGAGGGTCGAGTTAAGGCAACTACTCATGATGAGTACTACAACATGGGTGAAATTATAATGAAGGACCCAACAGTGGTTGAAGTTGCTAAGCAAGCAATGGAGAATGTTGGGGTGACGCCAGATATCTTCCCAGTTCGTGGTGGAACTGACGGTTCAAAAATCTCGTTTATGGGACTACCAACTCCTAACTTGTTTGCTGGTGGCGAAAATATGCACGGTCGGTTTGAATATGTATCAGAACAAACGATGGAAAAAGCCGTTGATGTTATTCTAGAAATTATTAGGCTTTACGCAGAAAAATAAATTATTGAAAAAGTTTGGAATTTTTAGTTTCAAGCTTTTTTGCTATTTGAAGGTGAGAGATAATAATGAACCCAGATAATTTAACTGAATCAGTTTCAAATGCAATTTCGGCTGCTCAGTCGATTGCGAACACTAGGAAACACCAAAATATTACAATTGCCCACTTATTTAAGGCTTTAATTCAACCAGGAGAATTGGCAAGACAAATTTTCTCTGAATTAGGATTAAATGTTGACGACACCGAAAAGGAATTGGACAGAGAGCTCGATGCAATAGCCGTGGTGGAAGGGCAGACAGTTAGTTATGGCCAGTCCCTATCGCCTAATCTATACAGTTTGCTGCAAAATGCCGAACAGGTGAAAAACCAGCTTGAGGATCAGTACATTGCAGTTGATACCCTTGTAATTGCGTTAATGCAGCTTCATGGAGTCCAATTTAAGGATTACTTAGTAAGCAAAGATATCACGGAACAAAAAGTTAGAAATGTGGTTGAGAAAATTAGGGGTGGCCAAAAAGTTGTCAACAAGAACCAGGAAGACTCTTATCAAGCGTTAGAAAAGTATGGGATTGATCTTGTTAAAGCCGCTCGCGATAACAAACTTGGGCCAATTATTGGCCGAGACGAAGAGATCCTTGAAGTAATCACCATTCTCTCTCGTAAAACTAAGAATAATCCGGTATTAATTGGGGCTCCTGGAGTTGGTAAAACGGCTGTGATTGAAGGCTTAGCCAAACGAATTGCTAGTAATGATGTTCCGGATAACCTAAAAAATAAAATTATTTTTCAGCTTGATATGGGTTCCTTGATTGCGGGGGCAAAGTACCGTGGTGAGTTTGAGGAGCGGTTGCAATCTGTCCTTAAGGAAGTTAAGAAGGCTGAAGGCTCAATCATCATGTTTATTGATGAAATTCATAACATTGTTGGCGCCGGTAAGGCTGAAGGTAGTATGGATGCCGGTAATATCTTGAAACCAATGCTGGCAAGAGGCGAACTCCATTTAATCGGGGCAACGACTCTTGATGAATATCGTCAGTACATGGAAAAGGATAAAGCACTTGAACGACGGTTCCAACGGGTGGTGGTTGACGAACCAACCGTTGAGGACACGATTACGATTCTTCGGGGATTGCGTGAAAGCTTAGAAATTCACCATGGCGTTCGGATTCATGATAACGCGCTAGTTTCTGCAGCCAAGCTTTCTGATCGGTACATTACAGACCGATTCCTGCCAGATAAGGCGATTGATTTAGTCGATGAAGCTTCAGCTGAAATTCGGGTTGAAATGAATTCGCAACCCACTGAGCTTGATTCAGCTAACCGTCAGTTAATGAGGTTAGAGGTCGAAGAGGCTGCTTTGAAGCAAGAGACTGACGCCGCTTCTAAAAAACGGTTTAGCGCTCTTCAAAAGGAATTAGCTGATGTTAAGGAAAAGGTAAATGGCTTAAATGCTCGTTGGACTGATGAAAAACAATCAATTGAGCAACTAAGTGATGTTAAACGGCAGTTAGACAAGGCAAAAAATGATTTGATCAACGCTGAAAATAATTACGAGCTTGATAAGGCGGCAATCCTGCAGCACGGTACTATTCCCGAATTAGAGAAAAAACTGGCGGATATGGAATCTAATCAGAAACACGATGATTGGTTGGTTTCTGAATCAGTTACTGCTGATGAAATTGCAAATGTTGTGAGTCGCCAGACCGGAATTCCAGTGAACAAGTTGGTTGAAGGAGAACGCCAAAAACTGCTCAAATTGGAGGCTAATCTTCATCAACGGGTAATTGGTCAAGACGAGGCTGTAAAAGCCGTCTCGGATGCGGTTATCCGTTCTCGGGCTGGATTAAACGACCCATCAAAACCACTTGGGTCATTTTTGTTTCTTGGACCTACCGGAGTTGGTAAAACCGAACTAGCAAAGGCGCTGGCAGAAGACTTGTTTGATTCTGAGAATCACATGGTCAGAATTGATATGTCTGAATACATGGAGAAGGAGTCTGTTTCGAGGTTAGTCGGGGCGGCACCTGGATATGTTGGTTACGAAGAAGGTGGCCAATTAACTGAGGCGGTTCGGCGTAACCCTTACACCATTGTTTTGTTTGATGAAATTGAAAAAGCCCATCCAGATGTATTTAACATTCTTCTTCAGGTTTTGGATGATGGTCGCCTTACAGATAGTCAGGGCAGATTGATTGATTTTAAAAACACAATTTTGATAATGACCTCTAATCTAGGATCAGATATTCTCCTTTCTGGGACTGATGATCATGGAGCTATCTCGGCAGATGCAAAGCAGAAGGTCAATGATTTACTTAAACGATCATTTAAGCCGGAGTTTATCAACCGGATTGACGATGTCATTACGTTTGCACCATTAACTCGCAAGGACATCGAAAAAATCGTTCAAAAGATTATCGATATTCTTTCGGGCCGGATGAAGAGTCAGGGGATTTCTTTGATGATCACTGAGCCTGCTAAGGAATGGATTGCCACTAACGGATATGATCCTCAATACGGAGCGCGACCGTTACAGCGGTTCATTACCACAGTTGTTGAAACCCCGGTTGCAAGAATGATTGTTGGTAACGAGGTTCACGCAAATGATGTTGTCACGATTTCACTTGATGACCAAAATGAATTAAAGTTTGTTATCGGGCAGAAAAAATAAAAAAAGTCAGGCATTTGCCTGACTTTTTTATTTAATCATTGGTCTTAGTTGCTTGACTTTTTAGTTACGCGACTTACAAGGTAGAAACCATTAACGGCAATGAACGTAGTAAGAGCTGCGACACATCCGATAGATAATTTATTATATGGTAATACCTCAAGTGCAGAAGCAATATAACCAATTACTTCACCGTAGATAAAAGCCCAAAATACTGCAACGATATTTGCAAGAATAATTTTTGGCATTTTGGCCACCTCACTAACAAATAAATGATAGCACAGTTTATTTTAAAAATAAATCAAATTTTTATGGCTAAATCAACTTGGCCCTTTGCTATAATAGGGTAATGAATAAGGAGGGTCAACCGTGAGTTTTGTGCCGTTAAACGTAAGAAGTTCATACAGTCTGCTGCAAAGTCCCGTCAGAATCAAGGACTTGGTCAGCACGGCAAAACAGCTTGGATACCACGAATTAGCCCTAACCGACGTTAATGTTATGTATGGGGCAGTTGAGTTCTATAACCAGTGCCTTGCAAATGGCATCAAACCAATTATTGGAATGGCTCTGACCATTTCCGGGATAGTTTTAGAGGATAAAGAGTATCAACTACTCCTGCTTGCCAAGAGTGCTAAGGGCTATCAAAACCTAATGAAAATAAGTAGTATTCGCCAGATAAAACCTGATTCTAATTTGAGTGAATATCAGGGATTATTTGACGATGTTTATGTCATCTTACCCTCTGGTCAAGAGGCCCACGACCTCGTTTTTCAGGGCAGAAGTAGGGAAATTTCAACTATTGTTGATTCATTAGTAAATAATGGGGTTGATCAAAGTTTAATTCGAATTGGGTTAGATTTTCACGTTTCAGATTCTGTGGCTGACGTTGTTCAAAAAACGGCTGCTAGTTGTTCAATCAAAGTAGTAGCTGAAAGCCCAGTGTTATACCTACGAAGTCAGGATTTCTTTTTAAAACAGGTTTTGAACGCAATCGGCCAAGGAGAACAGATTAGTGACCCTGCAACCAAGGCAAAGCAAGCTGGTGAGTCATACTTACGGCCAGAGGTTGAAATTACTGGTTTATATCGTGAGCGCCATTTTTTAGCAGCTATCAAAGAAACCGAATCAATTGCATCTGACTGTAACGTTGAGATAAAAAAGCAGCAACCTGATCTTCCCCGATTCAAGACCCCCAACGGTGAAACTGCGACTGAATATCTGGCATCATTGTGTCGAAAAGGGTTAGGGGCTAGGTTGGCTACTGATGACGTTCAAAATAAGCAACCATATGAAGACCGTTTAAACCATGAACTAGCAACTATTCACTCAATGGGGTTTGATGATTATTTCCTAATCGTCCGTGATGTCATTGCTTGGGCTCATGAGCATGATATTATTACTGGTCCGGGTCGGGGTTCCGCGGCTGGATCACTGGTGGCCTATGTTTTACAAATTACTGATGTCGACCCTATTAAATATGACTTGCTGTTTGAGCGATTCCTAAATCCAGAGCGGGTGCAAATGCCAGATATTGATTTAGATATTCCAGATACCAGGCGAGATGAAATAATAAAGTATGTTCAACATGCTTATGGTAACGACCGAGTCGCCCAAATTATTACGTTTGGAACTTTAGGGGCAAAGCAGGCGATTAGGGATGTTGCCCGGACATTCGGCCTCAATGTCAGTCAACAAGACAAGTGGAGTAAGGCGATTCCAAACGCGATTCACGTTACGTTGAGGGATGCATATTCAAATTCAATGCAATTACAAACCATTGTCAAATCATCATCGTTAAACGAACAACTGTTTAAAGTGGCAACCCAACTTGAAGGGTTACCTAGGCACTATTCGACCCATGCAGCTGGTGTCGTCTTGAGTGATAACGACTTAGTTGAACTTGTTCCGGTTCAACCAGGTAATGAAGGCCTGTTGATGACTCAATATTCAAAGGATTATGTTGAGTCGGTTGGTTTGCTGAAAATGGATTTTCTTGGGTTACGAAACCTATCGATTCTTGACGATGCCCTCAAAGAGGTAAACCGTTCTGGTAAGTCTGACTTAGATATCTCAAGGGTTCCGTTGGATGATCCAAAAGTAATTCAGGTTTTTGATAGTGCTGATACTGCTGGAATCTTTCAATTTGAATCAAGTGGTATTCGGAATGTCTTGAAACGACTCCGGCCGGACAGTTTTGAAGATATTGCTTTAGTTAATGCCTTGTACCGACCTGGGCCAATGGAAAATATTGATGATGTCATTGCTAGAAAACACGGCCAACAACAAATAACGTACCCCGATGATTCATTAAAACCGATTTTAAGTTCAACGTATGGGGTTATTGTGTACCAAGAGCAAGTTATGTTAGTGGCTTCAAAGTTAGCTGGATTTACGCTTGGTGAAGCTGATATTTTACGGCGAGCGATGAGCAAGAAAAAGTTGACCGTTATGGAAAAAATGAAAGCCCAGTTTATTAATGGGGCAAGGCATAATGGAATTAGTGAACCAAAGGCTGCTGATATTTTTAACTATATTGAAAAGTTTGCTAATTATGGATTCAATAAATCACATGCTTATGCGTATAGTAAGATGGCCTACGAGCTGGCTTTTTTAAAGGTTCATTATCCTGGTCAATTTCACGTTGCCCTTTTGAAATCCGTAAGAGGCAATGCGGTTAAGATCAAACAGTATGTTACGGATGCCAGGAAAGTTGGTGTTAAAGTCGTTTCACCGGATATCAATTTAAGTGATTATGAGGTTAGCTACAATGAAAACCAAATTCGCTTTGGTCTTGGCAGTATAAAGGGGCTTCGGTCTGACTTTGTTAAGGCGATCATTAGTGAACGGCAGTCAAATGGTAATTTTAAATCATTTCAGAATTTTTTGGCCAGAATTGATGAAAAATTTCGAAAAGAGGATCTGATCAAAGCATTAGTAGCGGTTGGTGCTTTTGATGGTTTTAGTAATAATCGAGCTGAATTGTTAGAGGCTAGCCCTGAATTTATAAATTCAATCAATTTGAGTGGTAATTCGATGAGCCTATTTAAAGCTTTAGAGCCGAAGATTCCTAAATTGGACGAGATGCCTTTATTTGAGCGGCTAAGTTTGGAAGATGAATATCTTGGGGTTTACCTATCTGGCCATCCAACAGAAAGATATAGTGACCTATCTCAGCAGCTTCATGCAGTTACTACGGATGTAATAACTAATGGTCAAAAGAATATCAACTTAATTCTTTATCTTAGTAAGGTCAAAGTAATAAGGACTAAAACTGGGAAGCAAATGGCTTTTCTTACTGGGAGCGACCAAGTCGGTGAGGTATCGGTGACGATTTTTCCAAATCTGTTTAGTAATATTCAGTCATGGCTTCATAAGGATATGGTGGTCTTAATCAATGGGAATGCTGAAAAACGGGATCAATTAGAGATAATTGCAAATAAGATGGCTCCTGCAGCTAACATTGCTGGTAAATATCGGCAAAAATCCACTCATAAGTGGTACCTAAGAATTGAGGCTGGTGTGGATACCACGAAGGTGTTTGAACAGTTGACTAGTTTAGCTAATAAGTATTCTGGGAATCATCCGGTTGTTGTTCATGAAGTTGATAGTAAACGAACGATCGAGTTGGGAAATAAGCTATGGTTGGCTGCCAGCAAGGAGCTGAATGATCAATTAATCACAATTTTAGGAGCAAATAATGTGATTTATAAGTAAAATTTTCTGTGAAGTTTTTCTCAAGTAAGGGCTTTCTTGTGCGTCAAAATAGCGTTTGTAAGCAATTTACACGTGAAAAAGCATCTTAAAAGGTAGCAGACAGACGGTTTTAAAAGTGATAGAATACAGATTGAAATCAATTTGGACAGTTAATTAATTATTAATTGGTGTGTCCAACAAAACAAGGAGAGATATTTCTTATGAAGAAAACTAAGATCGTAAGTACGCTTGGCCCTGCCAGTACCGATGTTGACATCATTGCTCAACTTATCGAATCAGGAGCTAACGTTTTCCGATTTAACTTTTCACACGGCGATCATCCAGAACATGAAGACCGCATGAACAAAGTTCACGAAGCAGAAAAGAAAACTGGTAAGTCAGTTGGATTCATGCTTGATACTAAGGGTGCTGAAATTAGAACTACTGTACAACAAGGCGGTAAGTTAGAGTTCCATACCGGTGACACTTTCCGGATTTCTATGGACGACAGTCTTGAAGGTACTAAGGAAAAGATTGCGGTTACTTACCCAGGACTTTACGATGATGTTCATGAGGGTGGTCACGTACTTTTCGATGATGGTTTGTTGGACACATTGATTGAAAAGAAAGACGATGCAACTAAGGAATTAGTTGTTACCGCTCAAAACGACGGTTTGCTTGGTTCACGTAAGGGTGTTAACGCCCCTGGTGTTTCAATCAACTTGCCTGGTATCACTGAAAAGGACTCAAGCGATATTCGTTTTGGTTTGGATCACGATATCGACTTCATTGCCGCATCATTTGTTCGTAAACCACAAGATATCATGGATATTCGTGAATTATTGGAAGAAAAGCACATGGAACATGTTCAAATCTTCCCTAAGATCGAATCACAAGAAGGTATCAACAACTTCGACGAAATCATTAAGGTTGCCGATGGTTTGATGGTTGCTCGTGGAGACATGGGTGTTGAAATTCCTGCAGAAAACGTTCCTTTGGTTCAAAAATCTTTGATCAAGAAATGTAACGCACTTGGTAAGCCAGTAATTACTGCTACTCAAATGCTTGACTCAATGCAAGAAAACCCACGTCCTACGCGTGCCGAAGCATCTGACGTTGCTAACGCTGTATTTGATGGTACTGATGCTACTATGCTTTCTGGTGAAAGTGCTAATGGTGACTACCCTGTTGAATCAGTTGCAACTATGGCAAGAATTGACGTTAAGGCTGAAAACGCATTTGCAGAATTTGGTACTCCACGTCCTAAGTTCGATGCAAGTGATGTTACTGAATCAATCGGTGACTCAGTTGCTCGTGTTGCCAAGGAACTTGGTATTCACACAATCGTTGCCGCAACTCGTTCAGGTTACACTGCAAGAATGATCTCTAAGTATCATCCAGATGCAGATATCCTTGCTATCACATTCGACGAAAGAACTCGTCGTGGTTTGATGGTTAACTGGGGTGTTCATCCAGTTCTCGTTGACGAAGTTAAGAGCACTGACGAAATCTTTGAACTTGCTTCAAAGAAGGCAGTTGAAACTGGCTTAGCTAAGGAAGGCGACTTGATCATCGTTACTGCTGGTGTTCCAGTTGGTGAAAGTGGAACTACTAACTTGATGAGAGTTCAATTGATTGGCTCAAAGTTAGTTCAAGGCCAAGGTGTTGGTGACAAGACCGTTATCGGTAAGGCGGTTTTAGCAAAAAGCGCCGCTGATGCAAACAGCAAAGTAACTGAAGGTAGTATCTTAGTTACTAAGTCAACTGACAAGGATTACTTGCCAGCTATTGAAAAGGCTTCTGCTGTTGTTGTTGAAAACGGTGGTTTAACTTCACACGCAGCCGTAGTTGGTATCTCAATGGGTATTCCAGTTATCGTTGGTGCCCAAGGAGCTACTTCAAAGATTTCTGATGGTGAATTAATTACAGTTGATTCACATCGGGGAGTAATCTACCACGGTGCTTCAAGCTCAATTTAATTAGATTATTAAATTAATACACTGGCGGGTTTCCGTCGCAAAGAGGATATGGTACCGATAATATCGGTGGTTATATCCTTTTTGCTTTTACATAGTTAGCATTTGACCGATACTCACATGATTAACCGTGGTTTTAATTCAGTCTGATTAGCACTTTAGCTAAAAAACATGTACAATTACTTCAGAGAAAACGAATGGAGATTAATATGAATAACTACCTTGCAGATGTCTATACAGGTAAAGTAACTGATGAGAATGATGAAGATTATTTTGTCCAGATTGAAGGAATTACATTTCTTCTTGATAAGCAAGAAATTCAAAAACCACTTAAGTTAGGATCAATGTTTACCGGGTTCACATATGAAAATGAAGCTCATAAGTTGCAGATTACCAGAGATGTACCAACAATTAGAAAAGATCACTACGGGTTCGCAACTGTTGTCAAACAAAAACGGGGTCTAGGAGTCTTTGTTAATATTGGCCTCCCTAATAAGGATGTTGTGGTTTCATTAGATGAATTACCAACCGTAGCCCAGTTATGGCCACAAGAGGGTGATAAGTTGATGATTACCTTAACGGTTGATAATAAAGATAGAATTTGGGGTCACTTAGCGGATGAAGAGATCTTCCAGGCAATTTCTAGACCAGTAACCAAAGTTGTTCGGAACAAAAAAGTAACCGCCACTGCCTACAGATTGAAGATGGCTGGCACTAGATTGCTGACTGATGATTTTCATTTAGCATTTCTCCATCCAGACGAACGGCAAGTTGAACCACGGCTTGGTCAAGTAATTGAAGGAAGAATCATTGGCGAATTGCGAGACGGCACAGTTAATATTTCGACTAAGCCACTGGCGTTTAAAGCAATTGGCGATGACGCGGAAATGATTTTGGCAACTTTGGAACACAGCCAGGATGGCATGCTAAACTTTTCTGATAAGAGTAGTCCAGATGATATCAAAAAGTACTTCGGTATAAGTAAGGCTTCATTTAAGCGAGCAATTGGTCACTTATTAAAGGCAGACAAGATTATCCAAAAAGATGGGGCAATTTATTTAAAGAAAGAGTAATGGAATATGAAAGATGAGTTAGGTGACTATCTTCATTTTTTGAGAGTGGAACGTGGATTATCGGCAAATACCATTGCAAGTTACAGGCAGGACGTCAACGAAGCGTTGACGTTTTTTGGCTCAAAGGAAAAGGAATTAACTAAGGTTGATCAGTACGATATTCTTATTTTACTTGAACAAATGGAATCTGAGGGAAAATCCCGCAATACAATTATTCATATGGTTTCCAGTTTACGAAAGTTTTTTGCATTCTTAGTTCAAACAAATCGAATTTCAATTGATCCGATGCTAAAAATAGATACTCCTAAAAAGGCAATGGTGTTACCAGATGTTTTAACTCCCGATGAAGTCAATTCGTTGATTGATGTGCCGGAGATTTCCAAGCCACTTGGGCTTCGTGACCGAGCTATTTTAGAAACGCTGTACGCAACTGGGCTACGTGTATCCGAGCTGGTAAATTTGAAGATTGGTGATCTTCACCTTTCAATGCATTTGATTCAGACGATTGGAAAGGGAGATAAGGAACGAATAATTCCTATTTCAGATATTGCAATCGACTGGGTAAATCGATATTTGGATGAAGTTAGACCGGGGCTAATTGCTAATAAACCTAACAATGATTATGTTTTTCTTAATTCTAGGGGGCGTCATCTTACTCGTCAAAGTATCTGGCAAATGATCAAGCGAGACGCTGGAATCGCGGGAATTAAACATCACGTTACTGTTCATACTCTCCGCCACTCGTTTGCTACACACTTGCTAGAAAACGGAGCCGACTTACGGATTGTTCAAGAGTTGCTTGGTCACTCTGATATTTCTACGACCCAGATATACACCCATGTATCCCACAAACATTTAACAGAGGTATATAATAAATTTCATCCACGAGCATAGAAGGGAGGCGGTTATTACGCTTTTTCAATACCGAAAAGATTATGAAAAAATTACGATGGGACTAATGTCGTTGATTACTGATTTTTCCAACATGGATTTAGTCACTCAAGAGATGAACTGGTATGGCAGTGATGATAACCGTCTTCTCTATTTGTGGAAGGATAAATCAAATAATTGGTCGGCTGTGTTGGGAGTTGAGTTGAATGGAAAACAGGTCACGATTCACCAACTTATTTTGGCTCCCCAAGCAATGAGCTTATCCAATAGTGATGCGATATTTAGTGAGTTACAGGAGTTGTTTCCAAAGCACACCCTTGTTCCGAGCTTTTCATTGAAGAACGTATTTAACCATTGGAAGGGGCTGAACCAATGAGTGACAAGCAACCAGAATTGCACCTTAATGATTTTGAGGGGCCGTTAGAAGTCCTTTTACACTTGATTCAACAATCTAAAATGGATATCTATGACATTAAGATTGCTGAAATTACCGACCAATATATGCGATATATTTATGATGCTGAGGAGCTTAATTTGGATATTATTGGTGAGTACTTCGTCATGGCAGCCAAATTAATGCTTATTAAGTCCAAAATGCTACTTCCACAGGTAACTGAAGATGTTGAAGAGGAGCCTGAGGACCCAAGGGAAGAATTAGTTGAACAACTGATTACATATCAAAAATATAAGCAGATTACCCCGTTTCTAAAAACAGCTGAAGAAAAAAGACGTCAGAGTTATACGAGACCACCAGTTGAGGTTGAAGCAACACCAGAGATTCTTGAAGCTCCCTCATTGTTTAACTCTCTTGATTTAATGGCAGCTTACGTTGATGCGTTGAAACGGTTTAGGTATAATCAGCCGATGGAAACGGTTGTCCATGAGTGGGAATACACGATTGAGGGTCAAACAGAGTTGATTCGTAAATTGCTTGGTAAAAAGAGTAGTTCATTCACATTTAAGCAATTGGCTGAGAGAGCTCATGCAACCGAGGAAGTTGTGACCGATTTCTTGGCGTTGCTAGAAATGGCAAAGTACCAGGAAGTTAAATTAGTCCAGAAGGACATGAATTCAACGATTGAAATTATGAAGGGGGATATCGCTAGTGGTAAATAATAAAGCAAGAATGCATGCATTAATATATGCAGCTGGTGATGAGGGAATCTCCCTAACTCAAATTGCAACCAGAACTGGACTGACTAAACCTGGTTGTAGGCAAATCATTGATGAGTTAACAGCAAAGTTATCAGCGGATAAAGATCTTGGAACTGAAATCGTTAGCAGTGATGAGGTATACCGAATAAAGACTAAGTCTGAGTATGAGGATGTTGTTGCTGATTTTATTACTAACCAAAAGCCCCGGTCACTTTCGCAAGCTTCATTGGAGACAATTGCGATTGTAATGTATAACGAGCCAATCACTCGGATTGAAGTTGATGAGATTCGTGGGGTCAATAGTTCCGCAATAATTCATAGATTGTTGAATCAAGGTTTGTTAAAAGTTACTGGAGTGAAGCAGGAGGTCGGAAATCCAAAGACCTATGGCATCACTAATTATTGCTTAGACTATTTTGGCTTAAAGTCAAAGGATGACTTGCCTGAATTACCAAAAGATGAGGTTTTAAACGAAAATACCAGTGATTCCCTAATGACTAGGTTTAACCGAGAAATTGATACTGAGAAGGAGAAATCATAATTGGCTGAAATGAGACTACAAAAAGCAATTGCTCAAGCAGGAGTTGCTTCAAGAAGAAAAGCTGAAAAGCTGATAACTGATGGCCGAGTACGCGTTAATGATGAGGTTGTTAAGGAACTTGGAACCAAGGTAACTCCTAAGGACACAATCGAGGTCGATGGAGTTCAATTACAAAAAGAAGAATTGGTCTACTATTTACTCTATAAACCTCGTGGGGTTATTACATCAGTTTCTGATGATAAAAAACGCAAAACAGTACTTGATTACTTCAAGGATATTGATCAAAGAATTTACCCAGTCGGTCGTTTAGACTACGACACTTCGGGCGCACTACTATTAACTAACGATGGGGATTTAGATAATAAATTAACTCATCCAAAATATGAGGTTAATAAAACATACGTAGCCAAAGTTACCGGCAAGGTTCAGGGAAACGAACTTGCTCAACTTCGAAAGGGAGTTGTCTTTGACGGTAAAAAGAGTTCTAAAGCCAAAGCTGAATTGATTCGTTATAACGATGGCTCAAAAACATCAATTGTGTCATTAACGATTCACGAAGGTCGGAACCATCAAGTGAAAAAAATGTTTGCTGCATTGGGGCATAAGGTCGAAAAGTTGAGTCGTGAAAGCTATGGCTTTTTAACCCTTGATGGGATGAATGCAGGGGATTACCGCAGATTAAAGCCTCATGAAGTTCAGCGATTGCTCGATTCAGTGAAAGACTAATTGTAAATGTTTTTTATTGACTTTTAGTAAGTAGATTGATATATTTAATATCGAAATAAAATAACTGGTTATCTTCAGGGCAGGGTGTGATTCCCGACCGGCGGTTATAGTCCGCGACCCGTTTCGGCGGTTGAATCGGTGAAATTCCGATACCGACAGTAAAGTCTGGTATGTAGAAGATTAATGCTTCGTATTGTCCTGATGCCCTCGGTGTCGGGATTTTTTTGTAGATAACCATTGGATAAGGGAGTTTTTTCAATGGAAAGTAGTACTGGTAGAAGAATGGTGTTAACAAGAACGGTAGAATTATCAATTTTATCGGGAATCTCGTACATATTAATGTACTTATCATTTCCGATTTTGCCGATGGTTCCATTCATGAAGATTGATTTTAGTGATATGCCGATTTTAATCGGTACGGTGGTCTTTGGCCCAGTTGCCGGGATTACGATTGCAGCCTTAAAATCATTGCTATACTGGGTTGTTACAGGTGTTTCGATTCCAAACCTAATTGGAATTGTAGCCTCGTTCACTTCGTCGGTCACATTAATCTACGCCTATTACGGAGTCAACCGATTCTTTCATAGTAAGAGTAAGTTGATGAAGGGAATCGTAACCATAATTGCAATGGCATTGTTGATCACGATTGTAATGTCGTTACTTAACTGGTCTTTCGTGCTACCAATGTACATGAACTTGATTGGTATGAAGTTAGGAATGTCAGTCACCAAGATGGTCTTGATTGGAGTCGTTCCCTTTAATATAATTAAAGGGATAATCGTCGGATCAGTTTTCTTACTGATAAAAGATAAGTTATTGCCTGCCTTTAGAAGAAGACAGTAAAAATATCTGCCGGGAACGGTTACGTTCCCGGTTTTTTAATGGAGTTGAAAACGTGCGTGATATAAGGTTGTTACTACTATTTTGTAGTCCCGAAAATCCGAATAGACTAAAGGCAATTATTAACAGCCTAGATGGTAAACGAACGGTATCAAACCTTTTTTTTGCGCTATCGGCGGGAATTATGCCGTATTTTGGTGCGTTCCATGAAATTAGTGTTCCTGATCCCAAAGAGGCCGTTTCAACATTAACAGCCGCTGGCTTAATTACTAGCGATCAAGATATGCTGGTCACTTTGACTGAAAAAGGTCGTGAATATCGGAATAAACTTAGGAACCGTTTTGAACCGTTAAACTGGATTGAAACGGCAAGTAAATTTGATGTTGTTACTTTTAAAAAGCGGTTTATTTTGGCGCTCCAGGTAATCTCTGAATTTAGTTATGATAATAATCGGTACTATCCCAGTTCAATTGACTTTTTTAATAATAATATTGTTAAAAAATGGTTTATCAATTACAAGGATAATGATGTTGTCACCAGAGTTCATAAAGAATTAGAGTCATTACTTGATAATTTTTCGAATCAGAAATACGCAGATATATTTGCTCAATCTTTTGTCGGTCATGAGGTCAGTGGCCACACTAATGATCAAATTGGAATTGAAACCAATGAATCGGCTGAACGGATAGCAGTAATCCAATTTATGGTTATGGCTTCAATGGTGACAATGATTATAGATAAACCCAATAGTGTTTTTAAGCCCCTCCTTTCGGGGCTGATTAAGCCTCAAATCAGTGGGAGTACCGAGGTGACGTACCGCCAGTTTGTAAACAACTCAACGCTGAGTTTGGAGAGAATTGCAGATCTTAGGCATATCAAAGTTAATACTGTAAAGGAACATTTGATTGAAGCTGCAATGGTCGTTCCTCAGCCGAGTGATATTTTTTCACGTTTGATTTCTGATAAGAATGATGACATTTTGAACCAGGTAATTCAACAACATCCTGAGTGGACAAGGTTTATCAATCTCTCAAAATTTGCACCGGATGTTCCGTTTATGCAGGCAAGATTATTCCAGATAAAAAGGATTCGTGCTAATGAAGCGTGATATTGATTTAAATTCAATTTTAAAAACCAAATTTGGGTTTAATAGTTTTCGACCAGGACAGCGTGAAGTTTTGAATTCGTTGATTTCAGGCCGAGACACGTTAGCTGTTTTACCAACCGGTGGCGGGAAAACCCTTTTATATCAGATGTATGGTTATGTATCAAATAAATCAGTTTTGGTTGTTTCTCCGCTTATATCACTAATGAATGATCAAGTTAGACGGATGAACTTTCTGGGAGCTAAACGCGTGGTAGCATTGACCTCAAGCCTGGACTATAGAGAAAGGCAAGCAGTCTTAACTAATTTACGCCACTACGATTTTATTTTTTCATCACCTGAAATGTTAGCTAACCCAGAGGTTCTTGATTCGGTGAAAAAGTGTCAGATTGGTTTGATGGTAATTGACGAAGCTCACTGTATTTCAGAGTGGGGCCCAGATTTTAGACCAGATTACCTTAACCTTGCTAAGGTTAGGACGGATTTAAACAAACCGCTGACACTTATGTTAACGGCTACGGCTAATCGTGATACTCGGTTAGATATTTTAAACAAAATGAATCTTGTTCCGGATGATTCAAAAGTTATTGTTGGTTCCATTGACCGGCCAAATATTTTTATGGCTGCTAAAAAGTTTCCAAATGACAGCGAAAAGAATGAAGCCCTCTTGGATTTGCTTTCTAAGTTGACCGGCTCGGGAGTGATTTACTTTTCGAGTCGGAAACGGGCCGAGCAAATTGCGGAGTTTATCAAAAGTAAGACGGGGCTCCGAGTCCTTGCTTACCATGGTGGCCTAGATGATGAATCTCGGTTCAGAATTCAGCAGCAATTCATGCATAATGAGTGTGATATTGTTTGTGCTACCTCAGCATTTGGAATGGGGATAGATAAGGCGGATATTAGATTTGTAATTCATTATCATATTCCAGCCAACATTCAAAGCTATGCTCAGGAGATTGGGCGGTGTGGGCGCGACGGCAAGCAGTCAGTAGCGATTACCCTTTATCAAGATAATGATAGGTTCATTCAGCTTGGATTGTTGGACTCAACTGTGCCTCCAGATGCTGAGTTATCAGCTATCATTGACAATGTCGATTCAGTCCAGTCAGATATTAGTTCGGTGATTAAGTTTTATTTGAATCGTGGTCAGAGCAAACAAACAATTCGTAATATATTTAAGGACCGTCGTAATAAACGGTTTGTTGAATTAGACGAGATGCTTGGGTTGGTGATGACAACTAATTGTCGACGGCAGCTAATGCTAGATTATTTTGGTGAACAGAAAGATTCAATCTCGGTTTGTTGTGATAATGATACTGAATTTTGGAAAAATCCGGGTTTATTTATTGATGATAATCTTCCCCAACCAGTTGAAAATAGTCAGGCTTCTTCACTTAGCAGTTGGCGGGATATTCTTAACCAGTTATTTTTAGAAAAAAATTAATGATATCCATGCCACTTTGATGATAAAATTGTATGATGGAAGTGATATCGAAGGAGGAGAAACGATGGGGCAAAAGGATCAAAAACATTCTGAGGATAATGAACCTTGGAATCAAACCTTTTCAGAGGATCGCGACGAGAATGGTAATCTTTCCCGCGTTAAATTGCGTAAGGAGAATAAGAGCCACAACTTGCTTACGATTATAATCGTTGCCTTGATTGTTTTGATCGCGGTGGCGGCACTTGTGTTTGGTTTAGCCAAGCAAAGCGCTATGAACAATAAAAGTTCTGACGATAATTCATCAGTAACTGTAGTTTCTGACGACGATAGTTCAAAAAAAAAATCGTCTTCTGATGATGATAGTGATTCCAGTGGCTCAAGTTCGTCATCAGATGTAAGTAAAAGTTCAAATAGTGATTCTCAAAGCTATAATGACTCTAGTAGTTCTACTAACAGTAATAGTTCAGCAAACCAAACCAGCACTGGCGGAGGGGCTACTAGTACTCAAGGCAGTGGAACAAGTCAGAGAAATCAAAGTAGCCAATCAACAAGCTCGACTACACAGTCATCTAGCACTGCATCGAGTTCTTCAACTACAATGAGTGGCTCTGGTAGCTATGCTACGGTACAGGCTGGTCAGGGAATATACAGAGTGGCAGTTAATCATGGTTTGTCTGTTCAGGAACTAATGAAAATGAACGGGTTAACTTCAGCGTCACAACTTTACCCAGGACAAAAACTAAGGGTTAAATAAACGAAATGGTAGGTTAACAAATTTTTTATGCATAAAAATGGTTTACAGGTCGCAATAGACGGCCCAGCATCAGCGGGGAAGAGCACGGTTGCTAAGTTAGTAGCAAAGCAGTTTAATTACATTTATGTGGACACGGGAGCAATGTACCGAGCTATCACGTATAAAGTATTAAAAAACGGCATTTCATTGGACAACGATGAAGAGATTGCTACAATTGCTGATGGTTCTCATATCTCATTTGAACCGGGAGAAACGGATCAAAAGGTATTTATCGATGGAGAAGAAATCACCACTGCTATTAGGGAAGAAAATGTCACCAACTCCGTTTCAGCCGTGGCTGCAATTCAAGCGGTAAGAACAAAGTTAAGCACCGAGCAAAAAGAGATTGCTAAAGACGGCGGTGTCGTAATGGATGGTCGTGATATTGGCACAACTGTTCTACCTAATGCTGAGGTGAAGATATTCTTGATTGCTAGTGTTGAGGAAAGGGCCCAAAGAAGATATAAAGAAAATATTCAAAAGGGTATCAATACTCCACTGGATGAATTAAGATTAGAGATTGAGGCGCGTGATTATAAAGATTCTCACCGCAAGATTTCGCCACTGACTAAGGCGGAAGATGCTGTAGAGATTGATACAACCTCGTTATCGATTAATGAAGTTGTCGAAGAAATTGCTAAAAATATTAATAAAGTGCTTGCGTAATATCGCAGGGAAACAACTAAATTGTCATTAGACTAGCATTACGCGTCAGTTTACGATAAAATAAAGTTTAGAGTTGTTTCAAGGAGGAATTGTTTGATGAGTGAGAACACTAGTAATGAAAATAAAGACTTACTAGACGCATTAAATAGCGTCAGTGAGGTTAAGGTTGGTGACGTTGTTACCGCCGAAGTCCTTACAAAGGATGATGATCAACAATTGATCGTCGGAATCGAAGATACAGGTGTTGAAGGAGTTGTTCCTCAACGTGAACTTGCATCTGACCAAAACGTTGACGATATTAAGGCTGGCGACAAGTTACAACTTGTTGTTACCTCAAGAATCGGTAACGATAAAGAAGGCGGAAGCTACCTTCTTTCAGCCCGTCGTCTTGAAGCCCGTAAGGTTTGGGATGAATTAGCTGAAAAAGAAAAGAATGGTGAAACTGTAACCGCTAAGGTTTCTCAAGTAGTTCGTGGTGGACTAGTTGTTGATGCAAGTGGAGTCCGTGGCTTCATTCCTGCCTCAATGGCATCAGATCGTTTCGTGGAAAATCTTAACCAATTCAAGGGACAAGAGCTTGAATTAAAGATTGTTGAAATCGATCCAGTTTCAAATCGTCTTATTCTTTCACACCGTGCAGTACTTGAAACCCAAAAGGCTGCTAAGCGTGAAGAATTGATGGAAAATCTTCATGAAGGAGACGTTGTCGAAGGTAAAGTTGCCCGTTTAACTAACTTCGGTGCATTCGTTGACCTTGGTGGAATCGATGGCTTAGTCCACGTTTCCCAAATTTCATTTGAACGTGTTGATAAGCCTTCAGACGTACTTGAGGTTGGTCAAGATGTTAAGGTTAAAGTTCTTTCAGTAGACTTTGACAAGAACAGAATCTCATTATCAATCAAACAAACCCTTCCTGAACCATGGGACGACATTGAAAGTAAAGCTCCAGCAGGCAGCGTTCTTGAAGGAACTGTTAAACGCTTGACTGATTTTGGTGCATTTGTTGAAGTATTCCCAGGTGTTGAGGGACTTGTTCATATTTCTCAAATCTCTCATGAGCATATTGATACTCCAGCAGACGTTCTTAAGTCTGGCGAAAAAGTTCAAGTTAAGGTTATTGATGTTGATCCAGAAAGAAAGCGCCTTGCACTTTCAATTAAGGCATTGACTGAAAAGCCAGCTGGTGAAGACAAGCCACAAAAGGCTCGTAACAACAAACCAGTTAACGATAACTCAACTCAAAATGCCCCTGAAGAAGAAACTGGTTTCACTTTAGGTGACCTTATTGGGAACGAGTTAAAGAATTCTGACGATTCTGAAGATTAATTATAAATATTAACAAGATTAAAAAGATTATCCTTGTTATGGGGTAATCTTTTTATTTCGTAAAAAGGAGGTAACTAAATGAGTTTACCAACTGTTGCATTTATTGGCCGACCAAACGTCGGCAAATCAACTATTTTCAACCGGGTTGCGGGAGATAGAATCTCAATTGTTGAAGACACCCCTGGAGTTACTCGTGATCGGATTTATTCACACGGGGAGTGGCTTGCTAACAAATTTGCAATGATCGACACTGGAGGAATTCAGATTGGTGATGCCCCATTTACGGCTCAAATTAGGAGTCAGGCGGAAATTGCAATTGAAGAAGCTGATGTAATTGTCTTCATCGTTGATGGTAAGGCTGGACTAACAGCTGACGATGAAACTGTTGCTCAAATTTTATACCGTAGCGACAAACCAATTGTGCTTGCTGTTAACAAAGTTGACAATCCAGAAAGTCGCAATAACATTTTTGATTTCTATTCACTTGGTTTCGGTGATCCAATTCCAATATCTGGAGTTCATGGTTTAGGACTCGGTGATTTACTCGATAAGGTGATTGAAAACTTCCCAGTTGAAGATGAAGTTGAAGAAAACGATGATATTAGATTTAGTTTGATTGGTCGTCCAAATGTCGGTAAGTCATCAATTGTTAACGCCTTACTTGGTGAGGATCGGGTTATTGTTTCAGATATTGCTGGAACCACCCGTGATGCAATTGATACTCGTTTTGAGAGTGATGGCACAAAATTCACAATGGTGGATACTGCTGGAATCAGGAAACGTGGTAAAGTCTATGAAAACACTGAAAAATACAGTGTCATGAGGGCGATGAAAGCCATTGATCAAAGTGATGTTTCATTGTTTGTAATCAACGCCGAAGAGGGAATTCGAGAACAAGATAAGCGAGTGGCTGGATATGCTCATGAGGCTGGTAAGGCGGTTATTATTGTTGTCAACAAATGGGATACCCTCAAGAAGGACAATCATACCCAGACTGATTTTGAAAACTTCATTCGAAATGGTTTTAAGTATCTTGACTATGCTCCAATTATTTTCATATCCGCCAAAACCGGTCAGCGGGTTGAACAACTACCTGCACTAATTAAACGGGTTAATGAAAATCATAAGCGACGGGTTCAATCATCAGCGCTTAATGACGTTATTATGGACGCTATTAGTATTCACCCAACGCCAACCGTTAATTCTAAGCGGCTTCGGGTCTACTATGCAACGCAAGTGGCTGTTGGGCCACCAACTTTTATTGTGTTTGTAAACGATCCTGAATTGATGCATTTCTCTTATCAACGATTCTTGGAAAATCAAATTAGAGAACACTTTGATTTCTCTGGAACCCCAGTTCGGATAATTAAGAGAAATAGGAAGTAGTTAACCCTTTTACTTTATAACGATTGCTTTAAAATAGGCGTTTTCACCAATTTAAAGGTTAAAAACATTGCAATGACGGTATTCTTATGCTATCTTTAAAAAGAAATGATGTTCAAAAGGCGTTATTTCAGCAATTCGGATTCTTAAGGGAATCGGGTTTGTGATGTTTTACATACCTATTTTCGAGGGAGGTGAATCCACACATGGCAAACAAGGCAGAATTAGTAGCTTCAGTCGCAACTGAGACTGGGTTAACTAAAAAAGACGCTACAGCAGCTGTGGATGCAGTATTTGATTCAATCCAAGCTAGCTTAGCTAAAGGGGACAAGGTTCAATTGATTGGTTTTGGTAACTTCGAAGTACGTCAACGTGCTGCTCGTAAGGGTCGTAACCCACAAACTGGTCAAGAAATCCAAATTCCAGCAAGTAAAGTACCAGCTTTCAAACCTGGTAAAGCACTTAAGGATGCTGTAAAATAGTATTCATCTGTTAAGTCAGATCGACTTTTGTCGGCTGGCTTTTTTGTTTTCATGGAGGTAATTATGGATTATTCAACCCAAGCACTAGATGCTCTTGAACGAGGGCAAATCGATGAATTCAACAAAATTTTCAAAGCGGCTCTTAAAAGCGATTCCGATGATATGCTATACTCATTGGCTGAGGAGCTGTATTCACTTGGATTCAGCGAAAATTCAAAACAGATTTACGAACAATTATTAAAAAAATATCCAGATGATGATGGGCTAAAAATCAATCTAGCTGAACTAGCCATTGATAACGATGATGACGATAAAGCATTGAACCTATTATCTGAGATTTCTTCTAATTCAGACGAATATGTCCGTTCTTTGCTTGTCTCAGCCGATTTGTATCAGACTCAAGGTATGTTTGAGATAAGTGATCAAAAGTTGATAGAGGCTCAATTCTTGGCTCCTGAAGAGGACGTCATCAAGTTTGCCTTGGCTGAATTCTATTTCAACACGCGTAGCTTTAGAAAAGCCATTAACATTTATCTTGAGTTGATCAAAGAGGGTACCCTTGAAATGTCTGCTGTAAACCTAGTTGAACGGTTAGGGGTTTCATACGCAGAAACTGGTAAGTTTGAACAGGCGCTCGGATACTTGGAACAAATTAAACCAATCAACATGAGTCCTGATGTGAGATTTGAACTTGGATTTACTTATTTTAGTCTTGGTGAATATGAAAAGGCGATTACCGAGTTTGAAGAACTAAAGGAGACCGATTCTCAATATAGTTCACTGTATCCATATCTTGCAGATGCCCATGTAGAACTTAATCAGTTTGATATAGCCTTAATCGCAATTCAAGAGGGACTGGCGGTTGATCAGTATAACGAAGAAATGTGGCGAAAAGCTAGTGAGATTGCCGCTAAGACTGGGAATGAGGAACTCGTGGGTGAATACCTTCAAAAGGCCCACGAAACTAATCCTGAAGATATTTCAATCATGTCGTCATTGTCAGATTGGTACATTGTCAACGGCAAGCACGATGAGAACATTGAGCTTCTAAAGCCAATTGCTGAGCAAAGCTTTGAGGATGCTCATTTGGAATACAATCTTGCTTTGTCTCGAAAGGCAAATGGAGATATTAAAGGGGCTGCGACTGCCTTTGGCGCAGCTGAACGTGAACTGGGTGATGATACAAACTACTTAAAAGATGCGATTTTCTTTTATCGCGAAAACGGTAATCGGGATAAAGAACTTGAATTGCTGAATAAATACCTTAATTTACTTCCTGATGATTTTGAAATGCAGAATATGTATGATGAGGATTCAGAAGGCTTTTAGACTAGGAGGCTACTGTAATGACAACAATCATAGAGTACGTACCCAAAGACTATCAGTCATCCAGGCTTCACGCTTTTGAGACCATAATGGGTCTACACCTCGATGAAGTTGAAAATGCCGATGAACGAAAAATAATGACGCTGCAAAATAATCGGTTACTCAAAAATCACAGTCTTGATGTGGTTAAGGCTGATAACAAAAACGCCGATATAATTCCTGAATTGATAAAGGAATCAGCAAACTCAATTGGAGTAGCTATTGATGGTAAGGTAAGGAAAGTTGGTAAACTGTTATCACCTTCGGAACTTAGTAGCTTAATGGATGGTGTTTCAGTTCAAATTCCTAATGATCCAGATGAATTTACCATTTAAAAACGGAATCGATCTCTAACGAGGTCGGTTCCGTTTTATTTATGGTAATAATTTGAATTTTTTGGGCTTTTTATAGGTGAAACCTTCACCAATGGCTTCGTTAACGTTGAGAATCGAAACAAACGCCTGCTCATCGATTGCGGTCACGATTTGTTTTAATTTATGCAGTTCGTTTGGAGAAACCACACAGTAAACAACTTTCTTTTCGTTGTGTGAATACCCACCCTCAGCGTTTAGAAAAGTCACTCCGCGGCTTAATTCATCCATTAAGGTTTGAGCAATTTCATCAGGATAGTTACTGATGATTAGAATTCCTCGACCGGTGTATGCTCCTTGCATAGTGTAGTTCACGATGACGGAAAATATCCAAACATAAATCAAAGTGTAAGCCATTTGTCTTAAATCAAGATAAATCAACGACGATAACAGTACGATAACATCAATTGATAATAGGGATTGGCCCATTTGAACTCCCTTGAATCGCTCAAATAGTCGGGCGATGATATCAACTCCACCGGTAGTCCCACCGTAACGATAAACGAGGCCACAGCCAAAACCGCCGAATAATCCGGCTCCAATCGAGGCAAGCAGGAGATCATGATGAATATTAATGACAATGGGAACTCGTTGCCAAATCCAAAGAAAAACAGACAGGACGATTGTTCCGTACAAAGTATAAATCATATCTTTTTTTCCAAGTAACCTGTAGCCAATGGCAAATAATGGAATATTGATCAAAATTGTCGAATAAGCAGGGTCAAAGTGAAATAGGGCCCTAATAATCAACGTAACCCCGGTTAATCCACCATCAGCGAGCTTGTTGTAAATGTTAAAATAAACGATTCCAAATGAATATATTGCTGCACCAAGTGCAATCACAATTAAATCAAATGCGCTTATTTTGTCTTTAAATGATTCTTTATTCGTTGCCATGTAATTCCCCCAAGTTTGTGTCCTAACCGAATTATACTACCAATTAAACAAGTGCCGTGTCCATCTTTTTTATCCTCATGGATTCTGTTAAGATAGTTTAGGAGAAAAAACTTTTATAAACGGCGGCGAAAAACGTGAAAATTCAAAACTTTCCAAAGGAATTTATAGATGCACTTCCAATTCTAAGAACGATTGAAGCGGCCGGATTTGAGGCCTACTTTGTCGGTGGCTCAGTTCGAGATACGATTCTTGGTCGCCCAATTCATGATGTTGATATTGCCACCAGTGCTTTTCCGGAAGAAGTAAAATCATTATTCAAAAAAACAGTTGATACTGGAATTCAGCATGGAACGGTGATGATTCTCGATCACGGAAATGGCTATGAAGTAACCACCTTTCGAACTGAATCTACTTATCAGGACTATCGTCGTCCAGACCATGTTACCTTTGTGCGATCGCTAAAAGAGGATTTAAAGCGGCGCGATTTTACAATTAACGCATTAGCCCTAGACGAAAAGGGTGAAATCTTTGATTTGTTTTCGGGAATTGACGATATGAATCACAGACTAATTCGGGCAGTCGGGGTTCCTGAAGAACGGTTCAATGAAGACGCATTGCGAATGATGAGAGCGGTAAGGTTTTCTAGTCAACTTGATTTTGATGTCGAACCTCATACTCTTGTTGGAATCAACGATAATAGTTCATTATTAGCTAAAATTGCCGTGGAAAGAATCAACGTCGAGTTCGTTAAGATGATGTTGGGGCGTCGTCCTTCAGCTGGAATTTCCGAAATGATCGATTCCGGAATGGCAGAACACGTTCCCCATTTTGCAGACCACATTGAGGATTTAAAAGCTCTGACAACTATTGATTTAAATCTTCAAAATGAAGAACAAGTCTGGTCAGTTATTGGGTTTTGTTTTGACCTGGCTGAAAGCGAACTTAAAAAACTACTTCGAGATTGGAAGACTTCCAACAAGATGATTGAAGACGTGGCGGCAACTGTTCGAGTTTTAAAACAGGTGCAATCAAACTCAATTGAGAACTTTGACCTTTATTTGGCTGGTAAGGAAAATGTGGCTAATGCCAATCAGCTACTCAAGCAAGTAGGCCTATCACTTGAGGGAGAATCACTTACTGCCAGGTATTCTGATTTACAAATCAAGTCGAAGAAGGAGTTAGCATTTGGAGCTAAGGATATAATTGCTAATAAAATAACGACACCAGGGCCTAATTTAGGGACGATTTTAAATGGACTAGAAACCGCGGTGGTAAATAATGAGGTCCATAATGATTCAGATAGTTTGAAACAACTGGCAATTGCCATTAAGAAGAGGATTGATTAATCATGGAAACAATGCGAGTTACTAACTTAGCTAAAACATATGGCGAGAAAACCCTATTTGATAACCTAAGTTTTATTATCAATGAGCAAGATAGGATTGGTTTGATCGGAACAAACGGAGCTGGAAAGACCTCCTTACTGAATGCGATTTCTAACCATGATCATGATTTTACCGGTGATATTGAAACCTCAAAAGCCTATCAAATATCATATTTAACTCAGGATCCTGAATTGGACGATAGTTTATCAATTATGGACGCAGTATTTTCTGGTTCCCAAACTATCTACCGAACCATTAAAAATTATGAAAATGCTTTGAACGATTATTCAGAGAATCCAACTGATGAGCAAGCAATCAAACGTTATGAAAAAGCGGAAGCTAAGATGAATGAGGACGATGCTTGGAATGTCCAAAACGACGTCAAAACAATTTTGACTCAACTCAAGTTGTTTGATTACGATAAAAAGGTTGGCGAACTATCTGGAGGGCAGAAGCGCAGAGTTGGCTTAGCTCAAGTCTTGATTGAATCACCAGACTTGCTGTTACTTGACGAGCCTACTAACCATTTGGACTTTGATTCAATCGAATGGCTTGAAAAATACTTAGCGTCATATAAGGGAGCCATCATGCTTGTTACCCATGACCGGTATTTTCTCGACCAGGTGGCTAATAAGATTTTCGAATTATCGTTTGGCAAGTTATACGAGTATGAGGGTAACTATCAAAGTTACGTTGCTCAGAAAGCAACTCGAGTTGAGGGTGAGATTGCCGCTCAACATAAGACTAATCAATTGTATAAATCCGAATTAGCATGGATGAAGACTGGGGCTAAAGCTCGGTCGACGAAACAACAAGCTAGAATCAATCGTTTTAATGAGCTAAAGGAAAATGTAGATAGCCTTCAGTTAGAAGAAAACGTCAACATTTCACTTGGCCAGAGTCGGCTTGGAAAAGACGTTATCTCGTTGAAAGATGCCAATCTTAAAGTTGGTAATAAACAAATCCTCAAAGATTTTTCTATTTTGATTCAGGGGAATGAACGTATTGGAATTAGTGGTGAAAACGGGGCTGGTAAAACTAGTTTGCTTAATGTAATTGCTGGTCGTTTGCCGTTGGACTCTGGGATCGTTAAAATTGGCGAAACAGTTAAGATGGCTTATTATACTCAGACGACAGAACCAATTGACGAGGATAAGCGGGTAATCGCATACTTGAGCGACGTTGGTCAACAAGTCACCAATAAAGACGGGGATAAAATCAGTGTTACTGAACTTCTTGAACAATTCCTGTTCCCTAAATTTATGCACGGAACTCTCATTAGAAAGCTGTCAGGCGGTGAGAAACGACGGTTATATCTCTTGAAATTGTTGATGCAACAGCCAAATGTGCTGTTACTTGATGAGCCGTCAAACGATTTGGATATTGCAACACTGACCGTTTTGGAAAATTACATTAGTGGTTTTAACGGGACTGTAATCACTGTTTCCCATGATCGATATTTCCTTGATAAGGTTGCCGATAGATTACTGATTTTCAAGGGTAATACTCAAATTGTGGAACGGCGAGGGCGATTTACCGACTACCTTGCTGAGGCTAAGCAAGAAACTAAAGCCCAATCAAATGAGCGAAAAAAAGCTAAGGCGGAGCAAAAGACTAATGAAGCTAACACTGAAAAACCAAAAGAAAAAGTCAAACTAACCTACTCTGAACAACAGGAATATAGTCATATCGAAAGTGATATTGATAAACTCGAAGCTGAGAAAGAGGCAGTTGGTAAGGAAATGCAGACGACTGATGGCAGTGATTATGGCAAATTAGCAGAATTGCAAGAGAAAAAAGACGATTTAGATGTTAAAATAAATGACAAGATGGAGCGATGGGAGTACCTCGCTCAGTTTGATAATTAAATCGGAGGAATGGTTATGCTTGAAGACGCTTATTTAAACTTAGAGAAGTTTGTGTTAGAAAACGGCAATATGAAAACCGACCGAACAAATACCGGGACAATCAGTACGTTCGGATACCAAATGCGCTTTGATCTTTCGAAGGGATTCCCATTATTAACGACCAAAAAAGTGCCGTTTGGGTTAATTAAAAGTGAATTATTGTGGTTCCTTCATGGAGATACTAATATTCAATATCTCTTAAAGCATAAAAACCATATCTGGGACGAGTGGGCATTTCAACGTTTTACAGAGTCTAACGATTATTCTGGGCCTGACATGACTGATTTTGGTCATCGTTCATTAGTCGATGAAGACTTCAACAAACAATACAAGGAACAGAAGAAAATTTTCTGTGACCGAATTGTTAATGATGATGACTTTGCCAAAAAGTACGGTGATTTAGGATTAGTTTACGGTAGCCAATGGCGTGCCTGGAAGACCAGTCAGGGTGGAACGATTGATCAAATCAAGAACGTTATTGATACAATCAAAACCCATCCAGATTCAAGAAGAATGATTGTGTCGGCTTGGAACCCAGAGGATGTCCCGTCAATGGCTCTACCTCCTTGCCACACCATGTTCCAATTTTATGTTGCTAACGGTAAGCTAAGTTGCCAATTGTATCAACGATCAGCTGATATTTTTCTTGGCGTTCCTTTCAATATTGCTAGCTACGCATTACTCACTAATTTAATTGCGAGAGAAACAGGATTAGAAGTCGGCGAATTCGTTCACACTCTTGGTGATGCCCATATTTACCTTAATCACATTGACCAAGTTAAGGAACAACTTACCAGAGCTCCTCACGACGCTCCTAAATTGTGGTTAAACCCTGAGAAAACAAGCCTTGATGATTTTGATATGGCGGATATTAAGGTTGAAAACTACGACCCATATCCAGCAATCAAAGCACCAGTTGCTGTATAGGAGGATGCTCAATGATTTCGTTTATTTGGGCTGAAGATAAGAACGGGCTTATTGGCAGTAATGGTACGCTTCCGTGGCATTTACCTGATGATATGCACTTCTTCAAGCAAACTACCACAGGACATCCCATTGTTGCGGGTTCCAGAACTTTTGCATCATTTGGGCGACCATTACCAAACCGAGAAAATATTGTTATCTCTAGTCGAGATGATTTTCCAGAAGAAGTAGTTGTTTTTCACTCAATTCCGGAATTTTTAAAAGTTGCTGAGACTAGGTCAGATGAAGAATTCTTTGTAGTTGGTGGCTCCAGAATTTTTGCTCAGTTAGTTGATAATGTTGACCGGTTGTACCGAACCAAGATTGAAGCGGAATTTTCAGGTGATACCTACATGACTGAAATTGATTACTCAGATTTCAGTCTCGACAAGTCGATTCCTGGTATCGTTGACGAAAAAAACAAGTATGCTCATACTTTCCAAATTTTAAATCGAAAAACCACTTCGGCTAAGTGATTGAATGTTTGTTATAATAAGATTTGGTAAAACAATAAATTAAGAAACGAGTGGCATTAATGGCAACTGTTAAAATCGTAACGGATTCATCCGTTCAACTTTCAGAAGATGAAAAATCGAAATACGACATTACCGTCATTCCCTTATCAATCATGATTGACGAAACTGTTTACGTTGATGGGGAAACAATCAGCAGCGAACAATTCGTGAAAATGATGCTTGAGGCAGACAACCTACCTAAGACAAGTCAACCACCAATTGGTAAGTTTGTAGACGCATTTGATAAATTGGGCGCCGATGGTAGTCAAGTCTTGTGCATCAACATGATGGAACAACTTAGTGGTTCAGTGCATGCAGCGGAGCAAGCTGCAACATTATCAAGTGCTGATGTTACTGTTGTAGATAGTGGAACGACGGATCGTGGACTAGGATTTCAAGTGGTCGAGGCTGCTAAACTAGCTGCAACCGGGGCATCAGTTGATGAAATTGTTGAACGGATTGAAACGGTTAGGAAGAACACCGTCATGGCAATGGGAGTTATGACTCTCGATAATATCGTCAAAGGTGGGCGTCTTCACCCAGTAGCTGGAGCCATTACTAATTTTCTTAACATCAAAATTATTCTAAAAATCGAAGACCACAAGCTAAAAATTGAGAGTAAAGGTCGGGGCGTTAAGTTTATTAAAAAATACTTTGACAACGTTATTAGTAGTATGAGTCAAGACAAAGCAATTAAAGCCATTGGAATTTCGTATGTGAACACTACTGACTTAATTTCAGAGATTGCTGATAAAATAAAAGAGCAAGTCCAGAATGTACCGTTTTTACTTAAGGTCACCTCTCCCGTTATTTCTACTCACGCTGGGGAAGGTGCCTTTGCATTGTTTTATTTTGATGATCCTGAATAAAATAATGAGAAGTTATAAAAGAGCACGGAATATTTTCAGTATTGAAAGTATTTAGTGCTCTTTTCGACTGATTAAATTATAATCAATTCTTAAGGTCAAATTGATGATTTGTTTGGTAAAGTATCCTTAAATTGATAAAAAGGTGTGAATAATTATTTTTATTAAGCGAGTTTTAAAGTTGGTGCTTGGAGTTAGTGTTGTTTCTCTGCTGGTTTTTGCATTATCGGTAGTGTTAGTAAAACATAAAGCAAACAATCCAAAGCGAATCGATATCACTGCAGTCGGTGATTCATTGACTCAAGGAGTTGGGGATCCCGATGATCGTGGTGGCTATGTTTACCAAATTAATCATAAAATAAAGGTAAACAACCCGAAGCTGAGAGTATCAAGCTCTAACTTTGGAATTGCTGGTGAGACTACTAATCAAATCAATCACAGAGTGGAAACTAATTCAAAGCTACGAGCCAACCTTAAACAAGCAAATGTAATTACGGTTACGACAGGTGGTAATGACGTTATTCACTTTTTAAAGAATAATTTGTTCACATCCAGTCAGACTAAACTGAATGATAAGGCATCGGCGTTTGAAAACAAGTATCAACAACGGATAACCAGACTTCTGACCAATATAAAAAAATTAAATCCAGACGCAGAAATTTTTGTTTTTGGTATTTATAACCCGGTTTATGTATATTTACCACAAGTTAAATTTATTTCTCGAATGATTTCAGATACTAACGAGACTAGCAAATCGGTTATCAACAAAATGGATCACGCACACTATGTCAATATCAGTGATAAGTTATCCGATGGCCAATACCAGAGTAAAAAGGATCATCAAAAATTGGCGGACCGAGCTAGTGAGTTGCCTTCTATGAGCAAACAGTTGGATGAAACAGCTATTAACCAAATTTTGGCTGGCAGTGGTGATAAAAATAGTTTGCTATCAAATTCAGATCACTTTCACCCAAATAAAAAGGGATATCAAATTATGACCGACCGTCTTTACCAACAAATGAAACTTTACGTTCCAAATTTAAAGGAGTAATCACTTATGCATAGCAAATCCAAGAACCCGTACAAAATTGCCTTTTGGTCACTAATTGCTGTCATTCTACTAGGAATTGTGTTTGTTTTCGGCTACGTTTTGACCGCAGGTGGTGGCAGCATCAAGGAGTCTGCAGTCCCAACTACTAAAAAACTAGCAACGGTTTCAATGAAGAAGGAGCAGATCAATAGTCTTTCGTCATTCTACCTAAAGAAATTTCAATCTAAAAACGGGAAAGTTCAATATCGGTTTGTCGTAAAAGATCAGGGAATTGTTTATGGGACTTTTGACGTGCTTGGTTCAAAGGTCGATTATGGATTGTCCTTCAAGCCAACGGTTATGAAAGATGGTAACGTTAAGCTTAAGGCAACGACGCTATCAATTGCTAACTTTAAAGTTCCAGCATCTGTTGTTCTTTCGTTTGTTAAGCATAACTACAATCTACCAAAATGGGTTTCATTGGATCCACTAAAGAAGAACGTCTATCTTGATATTAGAAATATCAACGGGAAAAATGGAGTTAACTTTAAGGCAGACAAAATCAGTCTTAAGGGCGATGGCGCATTTAAATTTGACGTCTTATTACCAAGCAGCAAGTAGGGAGAGATACCAAAGTGAGAAAAACATTTTATGAATTTTTGATGACCAAGAGGAATCCCTCCAGTCCTGATTCCGTTGCGGAATTTGCCAATAACGCCTCAATGGACCAATCGTTTCCTAAGCAAGAAACTGATTTTGAAACTCTTTCCAAATACTTGGAAGAGAATGCCAGTTACTTGCCTACTATGACGATTTTTGACGAAGCGTTTCAGCAGTATCGAGAAAGTCTCTAGGGAGGAGAAAAATGGCAGTTAATATTCAATGGTTTCCAGGCCACATGGCAAAAGCAATTAGACAGTTTGAGGAAAATATTTCGGTTGTCGATATTGTGTTTGAAATTTTAGATGCCCGGATTCCATTTTCATCAATGAATCCAGAAGTTAAAAGAATTAGTGGGGATAAGCCTCACTTGTACATCCTAACTAAAAAGGACTTGGCTGACCCAAATCGAACTCAGGATTGGTTACGATATTTTAGGGAAAATGGTCAACCGGCAATTGCGGTTGATGCCAAGACCAAGTTTGGAATCAAAAACGTTCTTGAAGTGATTGAACCAATTTTGGCGGATAAGTTACAACGTGAACGAGATAAGGGAATGAAGACCAGGCCAATCAGAGCGGTCAGTGTCGGGGTCCCAAACGTGGGTAAATCCACGGTTCTAAACCGATTGGTAAATCGTAAGGCTGCTCAAGTCGGAAACCGGCCCGGAGTTACTAAGGGCCAGCAATGGATGAAATCAAACAATGGGGAGCTAGAATTGTTAGACACCCCTGGTATATTGTGGCCAAAGTTTGCTAATCAAGAACTTGCAAATAAGTTAGCTTTGACTGGAGCAGTTAAAGAAACTGCTTATTCAAGTGACGATATTGCTCTTTATGCACTTGATTTTTTCAGGGAGTTTAGCCCAAAATCAATTATGGAAAGATATCATCTTAATGAAAGTGCCTTAGAATTAACAACGGTTGATCTATTAATGGAAATTACTAGCAAGATTGGGATGAAGGATGACTATATGCGTTCATCCGAACGGATTATCCAAGATGTTAGAAGTAATAAGCTCAGACCATTTACCCTTGATTTAGTTTCGGAAGTGGAATCCAATGACGATTAAGGAGATCAAAGCTCAGCTAGCATTGGTAACCACATTAGATGACCCGTTGCTTGTTGAACTGAACAGTGACCCCCGGGCTGGCGTACAATCTGCCCTTAAAACAACGATAAACCGAATCAACAAGTTAGCGATTGCCCAACAACAATTCCAAGAACGGTTTAAAATTGAGCGTAACTTGTGGCAGAAGGGGCACCAGTACATAGCGGGCGTTGATGAGGTTGGCAGAGGCCCATTAGCTGGACCCGTGGTTTCGTGTGCCGTTATTTTACCCAGTGATTTCGATTTGATTGATGTAAATGATTCAAAGCAGGTGAGTCATAAAAAAAGATTAGAATTAGCGCCTAGAATCAAAAACGAAGCTATTTCGGTTTCGTTTGGAGTCGTTGACAATAACATCATCGATAAGGTCAATATTTACCAGGCTACTAGGATAGCAATGAAGCAGGCGGTTGAGGGTCTTTCGGTCACTCCAGATGAAATTATCGTGGATGCAATGAATATTGACACTAGCATTCCCCAAATCGATATGGTCAAGGCTGATGCTAAAAGTATAAGTGTGTCCGCCGCTAGTATTTGTGCGAAAGTATATCGAGACGAATTAATGGCTGAGTACGCAAAAATGTATCCAGGATATGGATTTGAACAGAACGCTGGCTACGGAACTAAGGCCCATTTGGATGGATTGAAGACAGTTGGGGTTTGCCCAATTCATCGAAAAACTTTTGCTCCAGTGAGTGACTATATTTAAATGTTTTTACGGACTTTATTTTTAAAGGACGTGAAAATATGAAACTACGTAATCTACTAATGTTGATCCACCTATCAGATGGGATTGGTTTTAAAAATAAATTCCGACTATATCAATTACTACAAGATAAAAAAGAGATAGAAATTGATAAAATAGATTTACAAGCATTAACTAGGCCATTATCATTAACTTCGGATTAGAAATCTAAATTCTGCCGGAGTTTTTTACGGTTAGCTTCAAATCAATCACTGGTTAATGATTTAATTGCAAATGAAAAATGGTTGACGATTGCTGACGATTTATATCCAACCATGTTGCGGGAATCATACTGTCCACCAATCGTCGTTTTTTATCGGGGCGACGTAAATTTACTTAAGGCGGCAATGGTTGGGGTGGTTGGTAGTCGTCAGCCGACCCAGTATTCTAGTGATGTTCTTAGTAAATTGTTGCCTGGCATTATTAAGGCAGGCATTGTAACGGTGTCCGGGCTTGCAAGCGGAGTTGATTGTGAAGCCCACAAACAAACGATTTTAAATGGTGGTAAGACGATTGCGGTAATTGGAACTGGTTTAGGCAAAACTTATCCCCGGGCAAATGAAGAAATTCAGAGATACATTGGTGAGCACCACTTAGTTCTTAGTGAATATCCAGCAAATGTTGGCCCCACCAAATATCATTTTCCTGAAAGAAATCGGATTATTGCTGGGCTAACGTTGGGTACCCTTGTCATTGAGGCCAAACAGCATTCTGGCAGCCTTATAACCGCTAACTTGGCTCTTCAAAATAACCGCGAAGTGTTTGCTGTACCTGGCTTGATCACATCTGAACTTTCGACCGGAACTAATGAATTGATTTTGGCTGGAGCAAAGCTGGTTCGAAAATCAGAACATATTATAGAAGAGTTTTTTTGTTGACACATGTTTGATCCTGCAATATGATGTGATAGATTTGTAATTCAAATTAATTAGTTAATCAATTAACAATAAAACCTAATATTTTGAGAGGAGAAACAATGGCAACATCCACAGCAAGTAAAAAGAAAACAAAGCGCAAGTCGCCTAAAAAAAACTTGGTGATCGTTGAGTCTCCTGCTAAAGCAAAGACCATTGAAAAGTATCTTGGTCGTTCATACAAAGTTATTGCTAGCAAGGGTCACGTCCGTGATTTACCAAAAAGTAAAATGGGGGTCGATATTGAAAATGAATATGAACCCCACTATATTTCGATTCGTGGTAAAGGGGATACCATTAAGGAGTTACGGTCAGCAGCTAAGAAAGCAAAAAAAGTTTATTTAGCAGCCGATCCCGATCGTGAGGGAGAGTCAATTGCATGGCACCTTTCTCACGTCCTAGACCTTGATCCAGAAGAGGACAACCGGGTTGTCTTCAATGAAATTACTAAGGATGCTGTTAAGGAATCGTTTAAGCATCCCCGCAGCATCGATATGAACCTGGTTGATGCTCAACAAGCTCGCCGAATCCTCGACCGACTGGTTGGTTATTCAATTTCACCACTTTTGTGGCAAAAAGTTAAGAAGGGACTGTCAGCCGGGCGAGTCCAGTCAATCGCCCTTTGGTTGGTAATCCAACGGGAAAAGGAAATTGAAAACTTCAAACCTCAAGAGTACTGGTCAATTGACTCAGAATTCAAAAAGGGACGAAGTAAGTTCGCAGCTAGTTTTTATGGCGTAGCGGGTAAGAAAAAAGAACTGCCTAACAACGAAGCCGTTGAAGAAATCTTAAAGGCAATTGACCCTAAGGGTGATTTCGATATCACCAAGGTCACAAAACGGGAACGAAAACGGCAACCTCAAGCACCTTTCACTACTAGTACCCTTCAACAAGAAGCTAACCGGAAGATGAACTTTAGAACCAGAAGAACGATGATGGCAGCTCAACAATTGTATGAAGGAATTAATATTGGTAAGGAAGGTAGTCAGGGATTGATTACCTATATGCGTACGGATTCTACCAGAATCTCTGCCATTGCCAAGCATGAAGCATCCCAATTCCTTCACGAGGAGTACGGTGCGGAATACGCAGCAACTAAGCCAATCAAGGGTAAAATGCCTGAAGGTGCCCAAGACGCCCATGAGGCAATTCGTCCTACATCTGTATTTAGAACCCCTAAGAGTTTGAAAGAGTATCTTAATAATGATCAGTTTAAACTCTACCAGTTGATCTGGTCACGGTTCGTGGCTAGTCAAATGACTCCAGCAATCATGGATACGATGGCCGTAACCATTGAGCAAAACGATGTGGTTTTCAAGGCTAACGGTTCAAAGATGAAGTTCGAAGGGTTCTTAAAGGTCTATGGAGATGGAAAAGAAAAGGATAACATCTTGCCTGATTTAGAAGAGGGCGACCATGTCAAACTGGCCAAGACAAATCCAGATCAACATTTCACTCAGCCACCTGCAAGGTACAGCGAAGCAACGCTTATCAAAACCCTTGAAGAAAAGGGAGTTGGCCGACCATCAACATATTCCCCAACTCTGGAAACAATTCAAAAGAGATATTACGTTAAGCTAGTTGGCCGGCGGTTTGAGCCAACTGAACTGGGAGACATCGTTAATGATATTATTGTTAAATACTTCCCAGATGTTGTTAACGTTGACTTTACCGCTAACCTCGAAGATGACTTAGATGACGTTGAAGTTGGTGATGAAAACTGGGTCAAAGTCGTCGATGATTTTTACAAGCCATTCTCAAAGGAAGTTGAATCAGCCACTGAGAAAATGGAAAAAATCCAAATCAAGGACGAACCAGCAGGCTTTAATTGTGATATCTGTGGCGCTCCTATGGTTATCAAAATGGGACGCTATGGTAAGTTCTACGCCTGTTCACGTTTCCCAGATTGTCGGAATACCAAGGCAATCGTAAAGGAAATTGGTGTCATTTGTCCTAAGTGTCATAAGGGACAGGTTATCGAAAGAAAATCAAAGAAAAACAGGCTTTTCTACGGTTGTTCTCGTTACCCTGATTGTGACTTTGTTTCTTGGGATAAACCAGTGGGTCGTGATTGTCCGAAGGATGGTCACTTCTTGGTTGAAAAGAAGATCAAAGGTGGAACTCAAGTGGTTTGTCCTAACGGTGACTACGAAGAGGCTGCTCAAAAATAGCAAATTAAAAGAGCTTAGTAATCGGAACATCCAATTACTAAGCTTTTTTGTATTTCTATCTTTTTGTATTTCTATAGGTTTAGATCTTGTTTGTAGTTAAGTGGTGAAAAATCGGTTGAACTAGTTACCAATTCACTAATCAATTTTTGGTATCTGTCAATGCCTAGTTTAGCCATCTTGAAATTAGCCTTTGTGGCCTCAGCAGCAATTTCTGAAGGGGCCATTGCAGCTATGACCGTATCGGTTTTTGACAGAACATCTTGAAACGCAATTTTAAGCTCCTGTTGAGCAGTTTGCAGTTTTCCACCCAATTGGCCATAATGAGGGTCAACAAGCACACCAGCAAGCTTATATGTCCAATAAGCGCTATTGGGGTTGTAATCACCAGTTGCGTTTTGATAAACGGCAGGGGTATCGGTTGCCCCTGCGTAAAATGGGACAAAGGAACTTTGGGCAGCTACCCCCATTGCCAACCATTGAAGATAGGCCTCAGCGGGCATGTCAGGCCTAATCTGTAAAATGTGGGCTTCTTGGGTTTTGGCTAGACTGATTGGACGAAATCGCTTTTTATCATGTTCGCTACCTTCACCGATTGGATCGTAGGGAGTGCCTTGGTAGTGAGAAGCTAGAAAATCTTGGACATCGTACACACTAAGTTTTTTATCTGCATGATGAAGAAACGGAATATCGAAATCAGTTGGGTCGTGTTGCTCATCCTTTGAGAACATTTTTACGCCGTACCAAACTCGTGGGGTGTTGTAATAGGTATCAGACAAATCATGAGTGCCAAAAATTTCACGGAAATTGAACTCACCGTGCTGATTTGGATTCAATTTGTGTTCCTCAACAAACTGCCGGATATTAGTTGACCACATAAAATTATCAGGATCATTAAAATTTATCAGCTGAATAGCAGTTTGGTTGGCGATAACGGTGTAGCTATCATCCGGAATCCTTTGAGCAACCCAGTTATGACCACCACCGGTTTCCATATACCAGGCTTCTTGTTTGTCAGCAAATAAAATACCGTTGGATTCGTCGGTACCATAGTATTCGATAATATTTCCGAGTCGTTGGACACCTTGGCGGGCGGTCTTCACATATGGTAATACTACGGTAATCATCGCTTCTTCACCGATCCCGTCTTTAACAAGCGGATCGAAAGTCAGAACCAAATCATTGGTGTAAGTACTTTCGGTGGAGCTCATAGCGACCCCATATTCATTGATGCCATCTTCTTCAAACAGACCATATTTAGTAGTCCATTCGGGTGTGCCTGAATACTTGTAGCTATCTTTTGGAAGTTCAATCGTAAATTGGTTGTCGGTTGATTTGAACACCGGCGCGGTTTCATGATGTTGAGCAGGGTGGATAACGTAATTTTTGGGCCACGATGCTTTGCTGTCTTCATTTCGAGCAATCATAATCGAACCATCTATACTGGCCTTTTTACCAACAATAATGCTGGTACATGCTGAAATATTTTTATTAGGGATCATAATTGGCCTCCTAGTTTTTAATCAGCAACCATTGTACCATTTTTTATCATAATTACATTGATAAGTTTCGGATTGCTGATAGTACTGAATTAGGGTATACTTTTTGTTATAAAAATGGAGGTAATGACATGCCAATCGTAAACATTGATTTAATTGCTGGTCGTTCACAAGAACAACTCAAGGGATTAGTTGAGGACGTTACAAGTGCCGTCGTTAAAAACACTGGGGCACCTGCAGAACACGTTCACGTTATTCTTAGTGAAATGCAACCTAACCGTTATAGCGTAGGTGGCGTTTTAAAAAGTGACGAAAAGTAATTACTAGCTCTCTAAAATCTTATTCGGATTTTGAGGGCTTTTTTTATGGCTACCGTGGAGTGTTAGGCTTCGATATTGTATAATTAGGACAGCGGTTTCAAATTAACAATACTGAAATGGGGAAAAATAATGGATAACGAACAGTACATAATGGCAATTGACGAAGGGACAACAAGTGCCCGTGCCATTCTGTTTAATGAAAAAGCCCAAATTGTTGGTAAATCTCAACGGGAATTTACCCAACATTTTCCAAAGTCAGGCTGGGTTGAACATGACGCTAATGAAATTTGGAGTGCCGTCCAATCCGTCATTTCAGAAGCCCTTATCAGTGCGGAAATTCCACCCTACAAGGTTCGGGGAATTGGTGTTACTAACCAACGGGAAACAACTGTCATTTGGGATAAAAATACCGGTGAGCCAATCTATAACGCAATTGTTTGGCAATCAAAACAAACTAGCGAAATAGCTGACGAACTAAAGCGCGATGGTTACGAAGAGATGATTCATGATAAGACTGGTTTAATCATTGATTCATACTTCTCAGCAACCAAAATTATGTGGATCTTGGATAAAGTTCCGGGAGCTCGAAAAAAAGCAGAAGCTGGTGATTTACTATTTGGAACTATCGATACTTGGATTTTATGGAAATTAACCGGCGGGAAGGTTCATGCTACCGACTATACGAATGCATCCAGAACGATGCTCTTCAATATCCATGATTTGAAGTGGGATGAAGATATCCTTAAAACATTGAACATTCCTAGTTCAATGTTGCCTGAAGTCAAATCATCTTCCGAAATCTATGGTTATACCGCAGGCTACACGTTCTCTGGGGTTCAAGTGCCAATTGCAGGAATTGCTGGTGATCAACAAGCTGCTCTATTTGGTCAGCTTGCCCTTGAACGGGGGATGGTAAAAAACACCTACGGAACTGGTGCCTTTATCGTTATGAACACTGGAACGGAACCTACCTTGTCAAAACGTGGTTTACTAACGACAATTGCGTATGGGATTAACGGTGAGGTTAATTATGCCCTTGAAGGTAGTATTTTTGTTGCTGGTTCCGCAATTCAATGGCTGCGGGATGGGATGCAAATGATCAAGAATTCACCAGAATCAGAACAGTTGGCAAATGATGCTAAGGATTCTGAAGGGGTCTACGTTGTTCCAGCCTTCACTGGATTGGGGGCTCCATATTGGGATCAAGAAGCCAGAGGAGCTGTGTTTGGCTTGACCCGTGGAACTACCAAAGCCCAATTTGTTAGGGCAACTTTGGAATCCCTGGCATACCAAACTCGTGACGTTGTTGATACGATGGCGAAGGAAACTGGGATCGAATTAAAGACGTTAGCTGTTGATGGTGGAGCAGCTAACAATAATTACTTGATGCAATTCCAATCAGACATCCTTAACACTCCAATCAGACGGGCATCCATTGCAGAAACAACTGCCCTTGGGGTCTCATACCTTGCGGGAATGGCCGTTGGTTTCTGGGAAAACGTTGATGAAATTAGAAAAAATGTGATTCCCGGTAGTAATTTTGAACCAAGCATGAATAAAGACAAACGGGAAAATCTATATTCTGGTTGGCAAAAAGCAGTTGGAGCAACCGTTAAATTCCATCCAGAAAGCGATTAATAAGATAATTGAAAGCCACTTTGGCGAATATCTGGACAAAAGAAAAGTCAATGCTAATTTCGAAGAAGAAATTTGCACTGACTTTTTTATCTCTACAAGTTTTATTTTTAAATACCTACAGCAATATCAAGCTTTTCCTGCATGTACCTTGCCACACCGTCCTGCTCATTGGTGTACTTAGTAACATCATTAGCGACACCCTTGATTGACGGAATTGCATTTTTCATCGCTACACCAAGACCAGCATAGTCAATCATTGTGTGATCGTTTGCTTCATCCCCAAATGCAATAATATCCTTTTGGAGCACGCCATAATAATCAGCAAGTCGTTTGACACCAGTGACTTTTTTGATTCCTTTAGTGGCGACCTCCACAATTGGATGAGGGCCACCCCAAGGAGAAACTTCAACGAGGTCACCGAACTGCTGATTCACATAATTAATAAAGGCTTGCTTCATCTCGGGAACCAGTTCAACAGTAATGGTAATTGGATTGTCGACATTTTCTTTTAGACTTTTTTGATTTAATACTTCGGTAGTTCTTAACGAACTAGGGAAAAAGCCAAATCCATCTTTAGCAGCTCTACTTGCCAAGAATAGTTGCTTTCCTTCGACCGCTAATAGTGTGATTCCAAGCAACTTGCTTTTTTCTAGCAGATCCATCACGATATCCTTATCGATAACGTATTCGTATTCCCGTTCCCACTTGGAGTGAGGGAGAATCCCCAGACTACCATTAAAGTTAATCATTGGGGTATCCAATGAAAGATCATCGTAAAAATTTTCCGAGATTCGGTTTGGTCTCCCGGTCACAATACTTACGATATAGTCCTCATTTTTAGCTGCTTGGATTGCTTTTTTTGTATTTGTTGTTATCATTGATTCGTTGTTCAATGTTGTTCCGTCCAAATCAAGGACGATTAATTTCTTTCCGATACATATCACTCCTGACCATATGGCGTTATGTTAACCTAAATAGGGCCCTAGGTCAATTATCACGTGATCAAACGGAATATTTTTAAGGAGTTCAAAATGGAATTACCAGCAGATTTTATCACTAAGTACAAACAACTATTAGGTGAGGCGGACGCCACTGCCTTTTTTGAATCATTCAATCAGCCGGTCAATCACGGTTTCCGAGTAAATCCGCTAAAAAACGTTCCTGCGGATAAGTTAGCCGATTTCAAGAAGGCAAAACATTGCGAATTTGGCTATTACGGTAAGGTAAACGGTAAATCGGTCCTTCATCAGAGTGGGGCAGTGTATAGTCAGGAGCCGAGTGCGATGTACGTTGGCGAAGTTGCTAAACCTAACAAGGGTGAAAAAGTTCTTGATTTGTGTGCCGCACCTGGCGGAAAAACAACTCATTTAGGCAGTTATTTAGCAAATACTGGTTTACTAGTTGCAAATGAAATTGATGGGAAACGTTCAAAAGTTCTGGCAGAAAATGTTGAACGGTTTTCGTTACGAAACACGGTTATTATTAATGAAAATCCTGCGAGAGTTGCCAAAGCTTTTCCAGCTTTTTTTGACCGAATGCTAGTTGATGCACCATGTTCTGGTGAGGGGATGTTCAGAAAGGATCCAGATGCCGTTCAGTACTGGTCAAAGGACTATCCGATAGAATGTGCCACCAGACAGCGAGAAATCCTCACAGAGGCTGTTAAGGCTTTAAAACCAGGAGGAGAATTGATATATTCAACCTGTACTTTTGCTCCAGAAGAAGACGAACAAATTGTTGCCTGGTTAGTTAAAGAGTATGATTTTGAAATTTTGCCAGTTGAAAAGTTCCCTGGGATGGATGATGGTCGACCAGAGTGGGCGGATAGCAATCCTGATTTAACAAAGTGTGTTCGGCTATTTCCATTCCACTTCGCAGGCGAGGGTCACTTTATTGCTAAACTTAGAAAACCAATGACCGATGAAGCTGAGCCAAAATATAAGGGCTTATTCAAAAACCGTAACATTCATAAGATGACTGGCGATGAGAAGAAGTTATGGGACAAGTTTAAACGGGAAAACAATATCAGTTATGATGGTCAAACCCTATTTACGTACAACGACAAACTGATGAGCGTCCCCGATGAAATGATTGATGCATCCAAGATCAAGGTTGTTAGAATGGGAATTGAACTGGGTACATTTAAGAAAAATCGATTTGAACCCAGCTACGCCCTTGGGTTGGCTCTGACAAACGAGGAGAATCAGAATCAAGTTGCAATCAATGAGGATGAGTGGCACCAATACGTTCATGGTGATACATTTCCAATCGCTACAGGCCTTAAAGGTTGGCAACAGTTAATAGTTTCCGGTTTACCAGTTGGATTTGTCAAGGCAGTTCAGGGAACAGCGAAGAACTTTTTCCCAAAGGGATTGAGATTTTAATAATTTGGTAAAAAATAGACCTGTTTGGAGTGAATGGTTATTCATCCCAAAGCAGGTCTGTTTTTATTTGTTTTCAAACTGATTGATAAAGTTATTGATGTGGTTATCATAAATAAGAGTAGCATTTTGATGAGCATCAGCAATAGTCTGGAAGCCAGCGAGAAACATGCAGTTCTTAACTTGTTCTTTGAACTGTTCAACGATTTCAACAATCTCTTCCGTATCGTAGTTTATTGCCAAGTGAGCAAAGTATCCGGCCATTCCAATTGCGTTAGCTCCAAGAGCCATTGCCTTAACTACCTCTAGGGGGGTGGTTATCCCACCGGTCGAAATAAGACTTACGTTTGAGGCTAAAGGCTTTAATAGGAGCATCGATTCAACAGTCGATAATCCCCAATCGTGAAGGTAACTCATTGACTTGTCACGCCGCCGAAAATTTTCAATTTCAGCAAAGTTGGTGCCACCATTACCGCCAACGTTGATTGCGTTAACTCCAATGCTGACTAATCTTGCAGCCGACTGGTGATCAATTCCAAAACCAACTTCCTTTGCAATGACCGGTACCGAAACTGATTTCACTACTTCTTCGATTGATGGCTGGTAATCGAAGCGATGATCGCCTTCGGGCATTATAACTTCCTGGGCCACGTTTAAATGTAACTCAATCGCATCAGCTTTAATCATCTCAATGGCTTTTGCGGCATCAGTAGCACCATGATTGGCCCCGATATTAGCAATTATTGTTCCGTTTGGGTTTAATTGCCGAACGACTTCAAATGATTCAACTTGCTCGGGTTCTTTCAAAGCAATACTTTGGGAACCAACTGCCATTGCTAATCCAGTCTTGGAAGCAACAGTTGCTAGCTTTTTATTGATTTTAGTCGATCGGTCACTTCCGCCAGTAATCGCTTCAATGTAGAAAGGAACGGATAATTTTATCCCTGCAATGGAAGTGGAATAGTCGATATCTGTACGGGAAAAAGAGGGCAGTGTTTTTGGCATTAGCCGAATGTGGTTAAATGATGACTTATGAGTTCCCCAGTACTTTTCTGATAGGGACAAATGTTCATCTTTTCGGTGTGATTGTTTGCTTACCATTCAAACTGCTCCTTTTTACGTTTAGGCTTTAATATCGTTAATTTCATGAACCTTCATTGGTAATTCGGTAATCCCAGAACTTTTCCATTCGGTCAGTAGGGTCGAAACATCTTCCTTATTGCTGATAATCACGATCCCACAATCACCACCACCTGCACCTGATGTTTTGGCTGATGCATTATGGGCAACGGCAATATCGCACATCTTTTTTAAGATTGGGGTTTCAATTGCAACTTTAGTGAAAGAAGCTAAGTTATTTAGAATCGTTCGGTTTTCTTTGATTCCTGCCTGTATTAATGACAGCGACTGGGTTTCAAAACCTGAAATCAATTTTTCTAAGCACTGCTTGCTAGCATCTAAGAAGTCCTGGTAGTTCATCTCATTTGTGGATTTTTGATATGCAACTTTATCAACTAGATGAGAGGTTGATGCGGGTGATCCTGTCCATCCAATCATCAATTTTAGATTATCAGGTGGGGTCAACTGCCTAATTTTTAATAATGGCCACGGTTGCTCCAGAATCGTTTTCAAATTGGCGGTGTTTCTTGCTGCTTGAAGCCACTCTCGATCAAAGGAACGGTATTCGATCCAACCACCATAAACACTAGCTGCGATGTCACCTAAAGAACCATTTCCCTGAACGGACAGGTGCGCGATTGCTGCTAGTTTAAATAAAATCGCCTTGGTCATTGGTAGCTCGTAGAATTGGCAAACAGCTTTGATAGTCGCAACTGTTACCGCCGCGGATGATCCTAATCCATATTTTCGACCACTGGGGCTATCTAGTTCACTGTTAACGAATAAATCATAGACGGCCATTTTCTTGCCGAGTTGTTGGGCGTATTCTTCGGCTAATGAAATTGCAGAAATAATGTAATTAAATGTATTGTCACGATTGTCCAAAATCATTTGGTCTCCCTGACGCCGCCAGAAAACCGAGTCTTCTTGGTACTGTTGGGAAACGATTTTGCCGTATGAACTACTCTCTTTGATTGATACCCTGACGAATTGGTTGAGGGCAACGATTATCGAAGGGTATCCTGGCTCTACCACTGCGTACTCACCTGCTATATATAGTTTTCCAGGTGCTTTAGCTTCTATCAAAACATTCAGTTCCTTTCCCAAATTATAAGATTTCAATTCCCGGACCGGCTTTAGCAACATTAATGTTGGCCGCTCCAATTAAGTCAGTGAAGGCAGCTGCGATTTTAGTAACGTTGTTTGATCTCGATAAGATTTTGACGTTAGGACCAGCATCGATTGTAAAGTAACATTCGATGCCGTTAGTTCTTAGCTGATTAACTTGATTCATTATTTCGATCGTTTTGGGTTCGAAATATGTAAATGGTGGGGTGGCTCCCATCGTTAGTGCATGCATCTTAAGGGCATTAGATTCAGAAATTTGGCCAAACCGGGTAAAATCATCATCTTTAATTGCCAGTTTTATATCGGTCAAATCGCGGCTTACGATTTGTGGCCATTCGTTATAAAACGGTGATGTATCAACGGTCGTCTTCATTTCTTGGCGGCTAGAAACTTTTTTCTGGTTGGCGTTTACTGTCAAGGCAATAACATTGATATCGGTTAGATTAGCATCATCAACTTGAACTGCATGCGATGAATGATCATCTACTCCTGGTAACCACTCAACGAAGCCACCAAAAATCGACCGACAAGCTGAACCGGATCCCTTCCTAGCTAAGATCGATAACTCGGTCGGAGTTAAAGCTAATCCGGCAGCTTTACTCGTGGCCCCAGCTAATGCTGCCATCGCAGATGCGGATGATGCGAAGCCCGCAGCTGTCGGAACGTGATTTGTTGATTGAACTTTGGCAAACCGACTCTCGCCAGCCATATTTCTAACGATATCAATAAACCGGCTAACTTTTTTGGTCGCAGCTGAATCCTGAACTTGAGAATTTAAGTAAAATTCATCGTTGGTTAACTGCTCGTTAAAGGTGACTGTTGTTTCAGTGTAAAATTTGTCCAAGGTTAACGACAAACTCCCGGTGTAGGGAAGAATCAACTTATCATCTTTTTTGCCCCAGTACTTAACTAGGGCGATGTTGGTGTGGGCTCTTGCTGTCGCAGAGTTATTGGACAACATTGTCATTTTGCTTTTCTCCGTTAAAACCGTAATTTTTAAAAGACTGAATCCAAGTTTGGGTTGCCCCAGCCTTGCGTAATTCTGTAGCCAATCGTTGAGCAGTAGTGGTAGAATCAGTCAAAGCAATCATGCATCCACCAAGGCCACTACCTGTGAGCTTTGCCCCAAGGGCTCCTGCTTTCTTTGAAGTTGAAACCAGTTTATCTAAAGTAGGTGTGCTAACCCCAAGATCGTGAAGCCGTTGTTGACTTTGATACATAAGGTCACCAATCTTACTGCCATCCCCAGTAATGATTGCGCGTTTAGCCTCCGTCGCAATCCGGCCGAGGTCATCAATTAGCGGTTTTGTATTGTCTGAATCATCCACCATATTGCGGGCAATTAGGGAGACAGCATCTGCCGTTTTCCCTTTGATACCGCTGTCGGCAATAACCAGATTATAATCCGCAAGGTTGAAGGTGATTTGAGCATTTTCTTTATGCTTGATAAACCAAATTGGAAAATGAGAACTAGCGGTGGCTGTATCAATTCCACTGGGGTTACCATGTGTAATTTTTTCTTCGATCAGCGCTTCTTTTAGCAACTTTTCTCTGTTCAATGGCACATCGAAATATTGATACAAAGCTCTGGTTATTGCAATTGCGGTGGCAGCTGATGAACCCATTCCTCGCTCGGATGGAATTTGACTAGTTATTGTCATCTTAAAATTAGCAGATGATTTCCCGAGTTCATTGAGAATATGGTCGATTAATGTCTTGACCCCTAATAAGTTGTTACTCATATCAGCGATTGGGCCTTCATAATACCGACTACTGAGAGTCTGCCCTGATGGTTCTAAACTGATTTCCGCATGAACATCTACCGAGTACAGTGGCAATGCAATAGCTGGCTGTCCGTAAACAACGCTGTGCTCACCAAATAAGATTATTTTCGCGTAGCTTTTTGATATTACTTTTTTCGTCAATTTTATTCGCTCACTTTCAAACAGTACAATTTTATCATAATTCATAGGAGTAAGTGGCCACCGATGGCGATATTTAGATATTTATAAAAACTCAGTTTAGCTTAGGTAGATATAACCCATGCGCGTGTAGTATTATAGTATTTGGCAATAATTAATTACGAAACGAAAATGTGGTGAAAAAATGAACGTCAATTCAGTTTACTCAGTGGTTGATATGGAAACCACCGGAACGGATGCAGCTGGGGACGATAGGGTAATCCAGTTTAGCGGATTTAAAGTTCAAAACAGCAAAATCATCGATAGTTTCACCACGGATATCAATCCAAATCGGGATATTCCGTCACGCATTGAGCAATTAACTGGTATTCATAAGCAACGGGTTGCGGATGCACCAACCATGGATATGGTTGCTAATAAAATCTATTCATTTCTCAAGGGAACTGTATTTGTGGCTCATAACGTTAACTTTGATTTTCCGTTTTTGAATGTCGAGTTGGCCCGAGCCGGATATCCAGAATTGGAAAATGAAGCAGTTGATACCGTTACTTTGAGTCAGCTATTACTGCCGACTCAAAATAGTTATCGACTTGCTGATTTGAGTTCCTACTTTAATATTGATCATGAACACCCGCACAGTGCTGATGGTGATGCAATGGCCACTGCAAAGCTATTGATAGTATTGCTTCGGCAAATTGAAGGATTACCATCAATTACGCTCCACCAAGTGGTTAACCTTCGGCCTAATTTACCTAAAGATACCCTAAAAGTTTTTCAAATGTTTGATGATTTAAATGCAGATAAGGCAACAGCAAAGCGATTGCCTGGCCACCTTATGTTGGTCGATGGCATTGTCCTTAGAAAAAAAGTTCCAATGACAGCGACAGGTGACCAAAATGCTGATCATCAGTTTCCAAAGACTGCTGCCGATAAGCAAAAGGTGTTACCAAGTAACTTTGAATCCCGCCGGCAACAGAACACCATGATGAACCTGATTTTCAACAATTATGACCGTAAGGAGCTTGATGATACTAAATCAGTTATTGTTGAGGCACCAACTGGAATTGGTAAGAGCTTGGGTTATTCGCTACCGTTAGCTTATTTGAAGGAACCTGATCGAAAAGTCATTATCAGCACTTCGACGAATTATCTACAAGATCAGTTGCAGAACCAAACGATTCCGCTACTAAACCAGGTATTACCTTTTAAAATCACTAGTCAGATTCTCAAAGGAAGTAGTCATTATCTTGACCTAGCTAGGTTTAAAGATGCATTCACTTCAGGGACGGGAACGACCCACGATGCATTTTTGATTGCTCAGTTACTAATCTGGTTGACGATTACAACCACGGGAGATTTAGATGAACTACACCTGAACATTGACCAAAACTCAATGATTGAGCGAATTCAACATCGAGGAATTCAAACGATCAATCCAAGTAGCGAGTTTGCTAGGGATGATTTTCTTCAGTTTAATCTCAATAATGCTAAGAATGCAGACTTTATCATTGTTAATCACAATTATCTGTTAAAGCACCTTGATTTTCTTCACGAAAAGCTTGGTGGTTACTACTTATGTATCGACGAATCTCACCAATTTACAGATACAGTAATTCGAGAAAATAAATTGGAAGTATCCGTTCATCAAATTCAGGTTGAACTTGACAGAATGACGACCACATTGCATTCACGGGCTTTTAAATCAATCGTTCAAATAAACGCGGTGATTAAAAAAACGGTAAATTCAATTTTGGCTGTCAAACACGAAATCACCACCGAACTTAACAACTTTAATGCTAATTTACTCAGGTACGGTTTTGGAACAACAAAAAAAGCTCAGTTACTGTTAGATAGCGGTGAAATGGAGATGCTTGCTCCCGTTTTTCAAGGAACTAGAAGTAAGATAGTGAAGATGACACAGCAGCTGACCGATCATGCCCTCAGACTGGAAACGGAATTTAGGAATAATCCCGAATTAATGACTACCAGTGAAATCAAACAAACTATCGATACTTACGCTGAAATTAGTAATTGTATCGAACTACTTGAACGATTAACTCGAATAGAACAATTAATGACCGACGAGTATGAGGAACATGTATTTTGGCTTGAGCGCCCAGATAGTCAGCAAGTTAAAGTGAGTTGTGGCTTATTTGATACTGGTAATTATCTTAAGCAGACGGTATATAAATCATTTCCCCGGCCAATATATACTGGGGCAACAATTTTTTCATCAAAAAAGTCAAAGTATGTATTTGACTCGCTAGGATTAACTCGAAATGAAGTGGTCTCTAGGAGATTGAAAACTGATTTTGATTTCAAAGATAATTCACGCCTTTATTTGGTTAATTCGTTTACTGATGCCAATCGCTTGGGGAATGACGATTATTATAAATTTCTTGCCGAATCCATCGTTCGAATCTATAAGAATTCTCCTCGTCAAATGATGATTCTATTCAATTCCTTAGACGCCATTTCTCAGACTTACAGTTTCATGTCTGAAGTTGGGTTTACCCAGACCCATAACGTTTTAGCACAAGGTGTGAATGGAACTGCAAATAAAATCAGTCGCTTATTCAACCAACAGCAACCAAGCTTATTGATGGGGACGGGTACTTTCTGGTCAGGAGTAGACTTTCCAGGTGACAAACTTGAAAATCTGATTATCGCCCAATTACCTTTTGATGTCCCAACTGAGCCCTACAATCGGGCGATGGCTAGTCGCCAGCGGAAGAACGGCAAGAATCCATTCTATTCAGTTAGCTTACCGAATGCCACTTTACGGATGAGACAGGGAATTGGCCGTCTAATTCGGACCAATGATGATTATGGGACGGTGTTTGTTCTTGACCCTCGGCTTGTTCAACGACATTATGGGGAAATCATGCTGAGAAATCTGGAGGAATACCCCCAACTTAAAGGTGACCTCGACGAATGCATTGTAGATATGCTAAGTTTTTTTGAAAAACACTAAATCCGAGGGGATGCCAAGTGGCTATTTGGTATAATCGAATTAATTAAGTAATTTTAGGAGAGCTATGAATGCAAAGGCGACAAAGAATCAGAAAATCGAATAGGTTTTTGAAGTGGGGAATTGCGATTGGCATTTTGCTGATTATTTTGGCAACTGCAATTGTAATTGGCGAAGCCCAGTCACCACTTGATAAGGCAAAAAGTGAGAGTATTCAGATTGCCAAGAAATATGCTGATGTTACTGACGTTAAGGGGTTTTACAACTCTAATTTGACGCGAACATATTACACAGTTGCGGGTTCAACTTCGAAGGGGAAATCTGTATACGTGATTATTGCCAAGAAGGGCGGTAAAGTGACGGTTGTCCCAGAAAGTGACGGCTTGCCTGTCTCAAAAGTAAAGACGCTAATTACCGAAAGAAAAAAGCCGAAGAAAATTAACAGTGTTTCGATCACCCTTCTCGGGGGTAAACCACACTGGGTAGTTAGTTACGTAAATTCAAGCAATCGATTGTGTTTTGCCACACTGAACTTTAAGACTGGCAAGATAGTTCAACTTATTGCTAATGTGTAAGGGGATAAAAAAATGAAGTTTTCAACTAGAGCAAATATGATTCAGCCGTCTGCCACCGTTGCTGTGTCTAATAAGGCAAAACAAATGATCAAGGATGGCATCGACGTTATTAATTTAAGTATTGGGGAGCCTGATTTTGAAACCCCTGATTTTATCAATGATGCAGCTAAAGCAGCTATTGATAGCGGTAAAAGTAGCTTTTATACTCCAGCAAGCGGAATTTCTGAGTTAAAAGAAGCCATTTCTGAAAGAATTAAGGCGGATTATGGCGTAATGTACTCACCTGACAATATTAGCGTTGCGGTGGGAGCGAAAATGGCACTTTATACCTTGTTTCAAGTGCTGACAGAACAAGGGGATGAGGTGCTGATTCCCCAACCATCTTGGGTTAGTTATACCCAACAGGTAATTTTAAGTGGAGCCACTCCCGTTATGGTTCCAACTAATAATGAGTTTAAAATCACTCCGGATTCGTTGGACAAGACCGTAACAAAGAACACCAAGGTGCTAATTCTTAACTCGCCTCAAAATCCAACTGGAACCGTTTATTCACGAGATGAGCTAACTGCAATTGGTAATTGGGCTGTCATGCATAATATTACGATGATTGCTGACGATATTTACCAAAAGTTAGTGTATAACGACAATCAATTTGTTTCGCTAGTTCAGTTGGGCGACCAAATTGCCGCATCAACAATTTTAGTTAATGGAGTTTCTAAAGCATACTCAATGACTGGCTGGAGAATTGGTTATATTGCTGGGGAGCCTGAGTTAATTCAAAAGGTTAACGCTATGGCGTCACACTCACAAGGAAGTCCAACAGCGGTAAGTGAATATGCCGCAGTGGCAGCGTTTAACTCCGACCAAAGTGCGGTTGAATCAATGCGAATTGAATTTGAGAAGCGACTAAACACTATTTACCCTAAAGTTAATGCTTTGCCAGGGTTTAAAATGGAGTTTAAACCACAGGGAGCATTTTATTTATTCCCCGAGGTCAGTGAAGCCGTAAAACTAACAGGATCGAAGAATACAAGTGAGCTAGTTGAAAGAATTTTGACTGAAGCTCACGTTGCAGTGGTTGACGGAGCTGCATTTTCAATGGATAATCATTTAAGGTTGAGTTACGCTACGAGTCTTGATGACTTGGAGACTGCAATCCAAAGAATTTCAGATTATTTAAATCAATTTGTTCAGTAATGGAGGAAATTTAGATTGAAAACAATCAATATGATCGACGCACCAAAGTACGTTGATGAACGAGTAAAAATTGGGGTTTGGCTTACTAACAAACGCTCAAGCGGAAAGATTGCCTTTTTGCAACTTCGTGACGGTTCTGCCTTTTTCCAAGGAGTCGTGGTTAAAAGCAACGTCAGTGAGGAAACATTCGAGCTAGCTAAGGAAGTTAAGCAAGAAACAAGTATGTTTGTGACCGGTGTTGTCCACGAAGATTCACGGTCAAAATTTGGGTACGAACTTGAAGTTGAAGAAATTGAAGTTCTTTCTGAAACTCACGATTACCCAATCACCCCAAAGGAGCACGGAATTGATTTCTTGATGGATCATCGTCACTTGTGGTTACGTTCAAGTCGGCCACACGCAATTATGAGAATCAGAAACGAAGTCATCAGAGCTACATATGAGTTTTTCAACAATGAGGGCTTTGTTAAAATTGATTCACCAATCCTGACGGGTAGTGCTCCCGAAGGGACAACTGATTTGTTCCATACTGAGTACTTTGATCGTGACGCCTACTTATCTCAAAGTGGTCAATTGTACGAAGAAGCTGGTGCCCTAGCATTTGGCAAAGTATTTTCGTTTGGACCAACTTTTAGAGCTGAAAAATCCAAGACAAGACGGCATTTAATTGAATTTTGGATGATTGAGCCAGAAATGGCGTTCATGCACCAAGAAGAGAGTCTGGAAATTCAAGAACGTTACATCGCATTTTTAGTTCAAAACGTTATTGATCATTGCGCGACTGATTTGGAAACATTAGATAGAGATATTGAGACTTTGAAGAAATACACTAAGCTACCTTATCCACGAATTAGCTATGATGAAGCAATTGAGCTTCTTCAAAAGAACGACTTTGATGTGACTTGGGGTGCCGACTTCGGCTCACCTGAAGAAACATTTCTTGCTGATCAATTTAACCAACCAGTATTTGTTCTCAACTACCCTAAAGCTATCAAACCATTCTACATGAAACCACACCCAACTCGAGAAGACGTTGTTATTTGTGCAGACTTACTTGCTCCAGAAGGGTATGGAGAAATTATCGGTGGTTCTGAACGGGCCGTTGATTATGACTATCTTCTAGACCAAGTTAAGAAGGCAGGATTAGACCCTAAGGAATACTCATGGTATCTCGACCTTAGAAAATACGGAAGTGTTCCGCATTCAGGCTTTGGTCTTGGCTTAGAAAGAGCTTTGACGTGGTTGACCGGTGAGGACCATGTTCGGGAAGCAATTCCATTCCCAAGATTATTAAACCGGATTTACCCATAACGATTAGTTAGAGAGGAGGGAATAAGTTTGGCAGATGTTGATCCGAGTAAATATTTTGCTGGGCAGACTACAATCAGCAATTTATTATTAGCTCACTATCGTGAAATTGGAATGACTAATGACGAGCTGATTCTGTACCTCCTAATAAAACAAAATGATGATATTTTAGTGCCCATGCCAGACCCTCAGGTTATTGGGAGTCAAACTGGTTTTAGTGAAAAGAAGATTTTTGATTTATTTCATAGCATGATTGAAAAGAAGCTTGCTAAAATTAGTAACATGAATGACGGCAATCAAACGATTGATGCGTATGATTTTTCGGATATGTACGAGAAGCTTTTAAAGTTGGTTACCGAAATGGAATCAACGAAAAAAGCTGTTCAAGCAACTCACGTAGACATGCCATCATTAACTGATCGGCAGCGAGTCTTTAGTGCTATAGAAGAGGAGTTTGGTCGTACTCTTTCCGGATACGAAATCGAGACGATCAACGACTGGCTCGGAATCGATAATTATGAACCAGATTTCATATTGTTAGCACTCAAAGAGGCCGTTTTAAGCCAAGTCTATAATCTCAAATATATGGATCGAATCATGTTGAGCTGGAATAAAGAGAACCTAAAGACTGCTCAGCAGGTTCAAAATAAACGTTCTAAACGTAAACAGGGTACCGACGATGGTAATATAGGTAAGTACCAGGGACCTGAAATACCGTTTATTGATTTGTAAAAAACAACCTCGAAATCCACTTAGCGGATTTCGAGGTTGTTTTTTTGCTTATTTAATTACCGGTATCAGTATTATCTGTATTTGTTGTAGCGGTATTATCATTGGTAGTCTGATTTGTGTCATTAGAAGTGGTTCCACCACCCGTATTAGAAGTGTTACCACCTTGGTCAGTATTTGTATTGTTATTAGTTGAATTGCTATCTGTACCAGTATTTGAACTACCAGTATCAGTGGTGTCATCATCGCCGCCATCACCAGATCCGGTGCCACCAGTTGGTTGCTGAGTAGTGTCCGAACTTTGAGAAGTTCCTGTGCCGGTAGTTCCTGAATTGCTAGAAGTTTCTCCTTCACCAGTTCTAGGTGAGGTTACGGTTGCCGAGCTGGAGCTATTGTCAACTGTATATCCACTTGTGGTCTGATTTGAACTGCTATCTGACTGAGCTGATTGGTAACCTTGAATATAATAATCATCTGAACCACTCTTGATGACGTTGCTTGGTTGGGTCCAATCTGTATTAGGCTTATCCTTAGAAATATAACCCATTACATTTTTATATATCTGTTGTGCAATTTCTGTTTGAGGTTGGGTAATGTAAGAATTTGCTCTGAATTGATGATCATATCCAGTCCAAATTGCTAATGAATAGTTTTTAGTATAACCAGAGAACCACGAATCCATTGAGGAGTCTGACGGTACCTTGTTGATATAATCGTCAGGATACTGAGTCGTTCCTGTCTTACCAGCTTCATAGAGCCCTGAAACTTTCGCAGCCGTACCCGAACCACTACTGTCGGTCATAACCCCTTTGAGCATACTAGTGATCATAAATGCTGTTGCTGGGGTCATTGCCCGTTTACCTTTACTTTCAAATGTCTTAGTCTGGCCATTTGATTGAACTATTTTATTGATGTAATAAGGTTTGTAGTATGTTCCACCGTTAGCAAACGCGGCGTACGACGCAGCTAATTGTTCACTTGAAATATACAACCCAATCCCGTTTTGGAGCTCGAGCTGCTTATCAAACGGCATCCCAAGTCCCTTCAAGAATTTTTGAGCTCTGTCAATTCCAACGTTTTCCAAAGTACGAATTGCCGGAATATTCCGAGATTCAATCAGGGCTTTTCTCATTGTGATGGTACCCTGATATTTGTTATCAAAGTCCATTACTGACTTGTTGGTTCCTGGGTAAATATACGGTGTATCTTTAACTGGTTGATAAGTGGGGTACTTCATATATTCGATTGCTGGACCATAATCCATAATTGGCTTTGCAGTCGAACCAGATGACCTACCAGTCTGAACAGCTCGATTCAATCCAAACGAAACCTTTGTTTTTCTGCTACCTTGCATGGCAAGGACTTTTCCGTTATTAGGGTTAACTAAGGTTGCTCCAACCTGGAATCGTTTGCTAGGGTACGCAATCGACGGGTCACTATTTGAAACTTTATAAAGTTTCTTTTGAGCAGTCAAATTCAAATTGGTATAAACTTTCAAGCCGCTGTTAGCTTTATATCCTCGTTGTTTTAACTCCTGCAAACTTTGCTTTAGATAGGAATCAATTACTCTACCCATCTTTTCACTGGTATTAGTCTTACTATGGTTAGCTACCAAGCCTGCTTTGATAGATACTCGTTTTGCCTGAGAGCCTTCCGCAGAAGTGATGGCTTTATTCTTCACCATCGCATTCAATACTTCGTCACGGCGTTCTTTAGCATACTTTGGAAAGCGGTAAGGGTTATAGGTGTTTGGCGATTGCGGCATTCCAGCCAGTAAAGCAAATTGAGGTAAGGTCAGCTTGGATAGCGTCTTACCGTAATAAAATTCAGCGGCCGTTTGCATTCCGTATACACCATTGCCCATATAAACTTTATTGATGTAGAATTCCAAAATCTTTTGTTTTGAGTATTTATTTTCAACTTGCCAAGCCAACCAAGCTTCTTGGGCCTTCCGCTTTATTGTTCGGTCGGAGGCAGCCGTTGAGAAGACTGAAAGCTTAACCAATTGTTGGGTTAGGGTACTTCCACCTTGAAGCCCGAGTGAAGACCCCGTAACGTTGGCTACTAAGGCCCCAGCAATTCTGACTGGATCGACACCATGATGCTTATAGAATCGTCTATCTTCGATTGAAACAACAGCATTTTTTAATGTCGAAGGAATCTTGTTCGACTTAACGTAATCTCTATTTTGGCTTCCTAATCGGGAAATTACGTGACCACTAGCGTCATAAAACTTAGTTGAGTTATCACTCGACAGGGCAGCTGGGGTAACTTTTGGGGCTGATGATGCGTAATAAGCGAATAATCCTGCCCCTAATAAAAAGACTAAAACAAATGCGAATAGCAAAACCTTAAATGTAGTTTTAATCCATGATTTTTTCTTTGGTTTGTTTTTATTCCTTGCGACTCGACTTTCATCGGTCCGCTTTGGCTTTTTCTCAGACATATGAATCTCCTTAAATAAATTTGACCATCTAAATAATACAATCAACTGCGCTTAGGTATGGAATAAGGGGGGTGATTTTATAATCGATTTGATATCCCTTATCGTGTATAACCTGTCGCGGAATTGATTTTCGACCGCCGTGCTCCTGATTGTCCCAATAGGGTATCAAGTCAGATGCTTTGAATAAGAAGACGCTCTGGTCAGTCACAAACTTAATAATAGCAAAACAGATGCCCTGTTGCTGTAAACACGCCCTCATATGTTCGATTTGATGGGCGTGAAAGTTTTTGAGGGGGAAAGAAGTTGCTGATTTGGTTTCTTTAGCATCAAAATCAATATACCTACCCCGATAAACACCATTGTAGTCAGTGGTTGATGCGCGCCGAAAGTAAGCTTCCTTTATCTTTGCGGCACTTCGTTTTGGATAGTCGACCGCAACGATTTGAATAGGAGTTGGCTTTTTATGAATCACCGCAATCCCGTTGTTCAAGTAATACTCATTACTACGATTGATCTCATCTTCTAAGGTCATCCCCCGGTTAGAAAATTCGACCGAACTACTTTCTTTACTCAGAATATCATCCTTGAATGAGTATTTTTTCCCATTTGGGTACTTAATAGTCATATTTTTATCATCCCTAGTTTAGTGGTAATAATTTCATTGTACAGCATTAGTATGTATTGAAACCACTAATAATGATATTATAGCAGTTGGTAGAATTTATGAAAAATGTTTCTGATATAAGGTGATTATTTGAGTAGATTGTGGATAACGGGTTATCGCAGTTATGAGCTGGGAATATTCGATAATAATGATCCAAAAAGAAAAGTTCTCGACTATGTTTTAAAAACAGAATTAGCGACGGAAATCGAAAACGGCGTTGATTGGATAATATCGGGCGGACAAATGGGGATTGAACAGTGGTCACTCACTACTGCTATCGACTTGAAAAAAGAGTATCCAGATGAATTTCAAACTTCAATGATTGTGCCGTTTGCTGATTTTTCGTCAAACTGGAATGAAAATAACCAGCAATCGTTTGCTACTGTAAAGTCGAAAGTTGATTTCTTTGCCTCTGTCAGTAATGATAGTTATAAGAGTCCTCAACAATTAAGAAATTACCAAGAATTTATGATTAATCATACTGATGAGGCACTTCTGATATATGATTTAGATAGTCAGGGAAAGACTCAATTCGATTATGAAAAAATAAAAAATTATGCAGCCGACCATCCTTATCCTTACCGGTTGATTACGTTTGACGATCTTCAAACAGCTTCTGAAGAATACTTAGAAAGTTTAGATAACGGTTTTCAAGATGAGTAACATATGGTATTATGTTTTGGTACGGTGCAAATCAATGACGAGGTGTAACCAATAAAATGGAAAACATTAATTTTACTCCAAAAGATATTCTAGAACGTCAGTTTAAGCAGAAGATGCGGGGTTATGACCCTAACGATGTTGACAGTTTTTTGGATGACATTATTAAGGATTATGAAAGATTCACGAAAACCATCACGGATCTTACTGATCAAAACCAACGATTAAAGGTTCAAGTTGACGAGTTAAATAAACAAATCACAGTTGCTAGTCAAAGTACTCCAAGTGCAACTGCCACTACGCAAGTTCGTCAACAACCAAGTCAACCAATGTCGAGTGCAACTAATATGGATATCCTTAAGCGACTATCCAACCTTGAACGTAGGGTATTTGGTTCTCAACTAGACAATGGTGCAAGTGGTTCTAACGAGTCACACCGTCTTTAAAATAGTTTATAACTGGTGTAAGTCCTGAGTAATCGCGGTTATCTTTTGATAGCTGAGGAAAGTCCATTCTCGCACAGGCTGCAATGCCTGTAGTGTTCGTGCTCGGCGAAAAAATAAGCCGGGGGACCTCTTTTAAGAGAGTTACGGCGGACATCTAAACTAAGGTTTCGGCTATGCTTAGATGTCCCGAAGGTGCCACAGAGACGATTGGTTGGGGAAACCTAATCACTGGAACGCGGTAAACCCCTCGAGCGGGAAACCCAAACTTTTGGTAGGGGAGCTTCACACACGGAAAACAAACCAAGTGTGGGGGGGAGAAGATTTTTCTTCTCCGAGATAGATGATTACTACTTGTTGCCACTTTTCCTGGGGTGACGCAAGCACAAAACATGGCTTACAGGGATTTACACCATCAGGACGTAGTGGGAGCTTGCTCCCACTTTTTTATTACCTAAAAAATCAATAACTCGAACATAAATAACAAAGGAGACCAATCAATGTTTAACTTAATTGCAACTTGTGCTGCCGGAATTGAAAGTTTGGTAAAACGTGAACTCACTGACCTTGGATACGAAGTTCAGGCAGAAAACGGACGAATTAGATTTAAAGGTGATGGTAAGGATATTGCTAAAACTAACTTATGGTTACGGACGGCTGATCGAATTAAAATCGTAGTGACCGAGTTTGATGCTAAGTCATTTGATGAATTGTTTGATCAAACGACTGCGATTCCTTGGGATCAATACTTACCAATGGACGCCGAATTTCCGGTCGAAGGAAAGTCGCAAAAATCGACACTTCATAGTGTTCCTGATGTGCAGGCGATTGTAAAAAAAGCCATTGTAAGCTCATTGAGTGCCGCTTACCATAGACACACTCGCCTTCCTGAAACGGGGGCTAAATACCCACTGGAAGTAGCAATCAATAAAGATCACGTGATGATCACCCTTGATACCACTGGTTCTTCACTTTTCAAGCGGGGTTACCGGGTAGAAAAAGGAAACGCTCCAATGAAGGAAAACATGGCTGCCGCATTAGTGATGCTAACCAATTGGAAGAAAGACATGCCGTTCTGGGATCCATTTTGTGGTTCAGGCACAATTCCAATAGAGGCAACGATGATTGCTAGAAACATAGCCCCTGGATTCAATCGGAATTTTGCCTTCGAATCATTTCAATTTTTAGATGATAACTTAGCCCAAGAAGCTCGTGATGAGGCTGACAGCCTAGCAGATTATGATTCTGAACTTGAAATCCATGCGTCTGACATTGACGGTAGTATGATTGCCATTGCTAAGCGAAACGCAGAAGAAGTTGGGCTGTTGGACGATATTCAGTTTAAACAAGTCGCAATCGCTGACTTTAAAACCGAATTGAGTGGGGGAGTAATCGTTTCTAATCCTCCTTATGGTCAACGAATGGGAGAGCAAGAAAAAGTTCACCAGATTTACAAAGAAATGGGTAAAGCCCTTGCTCCAATGAAAGATTGGTCAAAATACTTTATTACTAGTGATCTTGACTTTGAAAAGTACTATGGTCAAAAAGCCACTAAGAAGCGGAAACTTTATAACGGTGCGATTAGAGCGGATTACTTCCAATTCTGGGCTGAAAGGAAGTAATTCAGGTGCAGAACATTGCAATAATCGGTGGCGGAATCATTGGGGCGACATCAGCATTTTATTTGGCAAACAATAATAAAGTTAATGTTACCTTATTTGATGATGATTGCGGACAGGCAACTAAGGCTGCTTCGGGAATCATTTCACCATGGCTTTCAAAGCGCAGAAACAAAAGATGGTTTGCACTTGCAAAACGGGGAGCCGATTTTTACTCGGAGCTCGTACGCGATGCAAAATTAGGCAAAGATGTCTATCAGCAAACTGGTACAATCGTCACTCGCAAAGAGCCAGAGAAGTTGACTGAGTTGTATGCTCTAGCTAATGAGAGGCTTCAGGTAACTCCGGCTATGCAGTCGGTAAAACTACTCACTGCAGATGAAGTTAAAGAGCTGATACCCATATTGACTAACCCTGAGGCAGGAATTTTTGTTGCTGGCGGTGCTAAAATTAATGGTCATGAACTAGTGGCCACGCTAATTTCGCAAGCAGTTAATAATGGTATGCATTTGAGCAATAGCCGCGTTAAATTATCGAATGGATTTGAAGTTGTTGAAAATAGTAATCAACAGAAATTTGATAAGATAGTTATTACTCCAGGTGCGTTTCTTGCAAACCTACTAGAACCGATTGGATTTGACGTCGATATTCGTCCTCAAAAGGGGCAACTTATCGATTTGAATATCCAATCAACGGTGTTTGATGACATGCCCGTTTACATGCCAGAAGGCGAATCAGATATTATCCCATTTACCGGTCATCAATTGACAATTGGGGCAACTCACGAGAATGAAGCAGGTTTTGATTTGAATCCTACTGAATTAGCTGATAAGTCGTTATTTGCGAGTGGTCAAAAATCAATTGCTAATTTATCAGAAAATGAAATTAATCGAGTGAGGGTGGGGACAAGAGGCTATACTAGTGATTTTGCACCATTCTTCGGTGCAATCGAGGGTCAGCCGAACGTGCTAGTTGCCGGTGGTTTAGGCTCATCAGGTCTAACAACTGGTCCGATAATTGGTAAACTATTGGCCGATATGGCAGTTTCGGGTGATTATCCTGATTTTGATTCGTTCACAAAACCCGTGGCCCAATATGTAAAAATGCATCATAAGTGATGTAGCTTTTGGATGGCTAAATTATGGGCTCCTTTATTCTGATTGTCTGCGATCCATTCATTTACTACGGCCTGATATCGGGACTGTAGTTCAATCAATTTGTCGACATATTCCTGATAGTGCTTTGCATACTGCTTATTAAGAGCATCAATCAAGATTTTACTATCAGAATAAAAGAGAATGATCTCATCATGGCTGATTTTTAGGTTAGCTAGTTCTGTGAAGCCAGCGATTGCTGCTTGAAATTCTGCTGTATGATTGTCCATTGCCACAAGCTCTTTACTGAGCTGAATTTGGTGGCCCTCATGAACAATTAGAATACCCGCAGCACTCTTTTGGGTGCTTTGTTTTACGGCTGCATCGGTGTATAATTTAAGCATTTCCTACCACCTTATTTAGGAGTTTATTAAATGATAACTCAAAAAAGAAGATTTTTATATCAACCAAGTTTTCTTAGTAGCATTATTTGTTGGAGCTGGACGCTAGTGATTTTCTTTGTTGGTGTCGTTATTTGGCTTGAAATCACTCATTTTCAATGGATAACTTTATTTTTCTTTGTTCTGTTTGGACTTGTTAGCTGGGCAGAGATTCGCTTTAGAAACATAACAATTGAAAACGAAAAATTAATTGTAAGCAGAATAATCAATCCCCACACCTTGGTAATTGAGCTTGCAAAGATCGAGAGTGTTCAGACATCCAAGTATCAGCTCGGTTTTGTTGCTAATGGTAAAATTTATGCATTCATTTTACCAGCAAACTCAGTAATTGAACTTAAAAACTTAATAACTGGTTATAAGCCAAGTAACTAGCAAAATAGAGAGGATTTTTACCTTGCCATTTTTATACATTGGATTGATTGCAATTTTAATTGCGATCGATCAAGTTGTTAAACACCTCATAGTAGTTAACCTCCAACTTGGACAAACTACTTCGATTATTGATGGGATTCTGTCATTTACCCACCTAAATAACACTGGTGCCGCTTGGAGCGTCCTATCTGGCCACCAATTTATATTCGTCGTGATAGGAATAATCGCACTCATCGTTATCGCCTACATGATGTTCAAATTTAGAAATGATAACTGGTACATGTTCAGTTTGGTACTGTTGTTCGCTGGTGCAGCGGGCAACATCATTGATAGAATCAGACTGGGGCATGTTGTTGACATGTTTCAGTTAGACTTTATCAATTTTCCGATTTTCAACTGCGCGGACATGTTTCTAACGGTTGGAATTTTATTATTAGCCATTAGAATCGTGAGAGAGTAATTATGAGTGATTTTAAAATAACCGAAAAGGAAGACCGATTAGATAAACTGGTTCCGTTGTTTGTTCCTAGCTTAACGCGCTCAAAGGCAAAGACGTTGATCGAATCAGGGGCAATAAAAGTTAATAGCCAACGGGTAAAACCAAAGTACACTGCAAAAATTGGTGATGTTGTTTCTGTTGAAATTCCTGAGATCAAGGAAACTGAAATTATTCCTGAGGATATTGACCTCGATATTGTGTATGAAGATGATGATGTTATCGTGGTTAACAAACCAACTGGAATGGTTGTCCACCCCGCAGCAGGACACCCTTCTGGAACATTAGTAAATGCTCTACTTTATCACAGTCCGCTATCCCACATTAATGGTGAGTTTAGGCCAGGAATCGTACATCGAATAGATAAAGACACATCAGGGTTGTTGATGGTGGCCAAAAATGATCATGCCCACATTGAACTTTCAAAACAGTTAAAAGAAAAGAAAAACCTGCGTTTGTATGTTGCACTCGTTCATGGTGTTATCAAGGAAGATTCAGGGACAATCAATGCCCCAATTGGAAGATCTAAAAATGACCGTAAGAAACAGGCAATTGTGGCTGACGGCCGAGATGCCATCACTCACTTCACCGTTATAGAACGATTTAAAAGCAGTACCTTGATTCATTGCCGGCTTGAGACAGGACGAACCCACCAAATAAGGGTTCATATGAAATATATCAATCATCCACTGATTGGTGATCCACTTTACGGACCGAAGAAATCAATTTCCGATAATGGCCAGTACTTACACGCTGCAGAATTAGGGTTCATTCACCCAACTAGTCATAAACTGATGATGTTTTCGGCACCATTACCGGCATATTTTAATGATAAAATTAACCAACTAAGAAACGACAGGTAAGTTGTCTTGACATTAATTAACTGCTTTTCTATGCTGAATGGTAATAGATTAGTAATGGGAGACTATATTTAAGGAGCTAAATTATGGGTAAGAATATTTTGGATAAAATGGCAATGCAACGGGCATTGACTAGAATTACTTACGAAATCGTTGAGAGAAACAAAGGGGTCGAGGATCTAGTTTTGATTGGTATCAAGACTAGAGGAGTCTTCCTAGCTGAACGAATCGCAAACAGACTTCAGCAATTAGAAAACGTAAGTATTCCAGTTGGTGAATTAGACATTACCAACTATCGTGACGATATTGAACATGATGCAACTTCAATTGATGAAATCAAGATGTCTAACAACAACATTGACTTCTCAGTTGAAAACAAACGGGTCATTTTAGTCGATGATGTTTTATACACTGGCAGAACTGTCAGAGCTGCTCTTAGTGCGGTTATGGACCTTGGTCGGCCTAAGTCAATCAATCTTGCTGTCTTAGTCGATAGAGGCCACAGAGAGCTTCCAATCCGGGCAGACTTTGTGGGGAAAAACATACCAAGTTCTCAAAAGGAAAAGATCAAAGTTTACGTTAACGAAATTGATGGTAAGGATGCCGTTGAAATCCTAAAATAGACAGATTGTAGGTGGTAGATAGATGACTGAACGATATTTAATACTTGAAGATGGCTCCGCTTACCTAGGTAAGGCTTTCGGCTCATTATCAACCACAACTGGAGAAATTGTTGTCAACTCAACGATGAATGGTTATCAAGAGATTATTTCTAATCAAATCTATCACAACCAAATAATTGTTTTTACTCAATCATCGATTGGAAATACTGGGTTAGATCAAAATGCATACGAATCAATTATGCCAACTGCAAAGGGCGTCGTTGTTAAAGAATACGAGAATTTGGCAACCGATCAGTTTAAGCGAATTTCATTGGATCGGTATTTAAAGTTACACCGGATTCCCGGAATTTACGATGTTGATACCCGTCAAATCGTGCATCATCTACGAGAAAAAGGGAACATGAAGGCTAGTATTGTTGATGTTGCAGATGAGCACGCGTTTGATCAGTTACATGCGACAGTACTTACAAATCAACAGGTTTCGCAGGTAGCAACACCAAAGCCATATGCTAATCCGGGTGACGGGGACAACGTTGTCGTTGTTGATTTTGGACTAAAAAGCGGTATTCTTAGGGAGCTATCAAAGCGGGACTGTAATATCACAGTTGTTCCCTGGAACTCAACCAGTGAGATGATTCTAGATTTAGATCCGGATGGAGTGGTGCTTTCAACTGGACCAGGGGCGCCAACAAGCTTGCCAGATGATGTTCTTGAAATGATTAGAAATGTTCAAGAAGCCGTCCCAATGTTGGCAATTGGGCTAGGACACGAATTGTTTGCGATGGCTAATGATGCTCAAATTGTTGCGTTGGAATCTATGCACTATGGTAGTAATCATCCGATTAGAGAAATAATCACTAATGAAGTGTTTTACGCTGGTCAGGAACAAGGTTATGCGATTGATTCAAAATCAATTAATCATGACAAACTTTATATCACCCATGCTGACCTCATCAATGGAACTGTACAAGGCCTACGTCATCGTGATTACCCCGCATTCTCGGTACAATTTTCACCAGATGGTGCTCCAGGACCCAAAGATGCAGTTGGGGTATTTGATGACTTCGTTGAAATAATGGCAAGGAGAAGGGATAGCAGTGAAACAAGATTTTAAAAAAATCCTAATCATCGGTAGTGGATCGTCTAATATTGGGAACGAAAATGAATACGATGCCGCTTGTTTCGAGACCATTGCTGCCATCAGGAAAACTGGCGCTAAGATAGTTTATATCGATAATAATCCTTTTTCTGTGTCTGCAGAAGAAGTTCAAGCCGCTAATGTCTATTCGCTAGAAGTTAATTTTGCAAACGTTGTTTCAGTGATTGAAAAGGAGCACCCAGATGCAGTTATGCCAACCATTGGAGGACTAAAGGCAATCCAAATTGCATGGCAACTGTACGAAAGTGAAGTCCTTGAAGAACAACAAATTTCCCTTCTCGGCATTGGCCCGCAGGAGCTCACCAAGATTATTGATAATCAAAAGCTTAGAGATTCGTTGACTGAAATAGGTGAAAAGACAATTGCGTCTGTTATTATTGCGAATGAGGAAGAGGCAATGGATTTTGTTAGGGAAGTTGGATTCCCGGTTATCGTTAAACCAATTTCCTCAAGCCACGATACTAGCCGGTTTATTTGTAATAACCCTGACGAGCTCGATGATGCAATTGAAGCCAGTTTAAAACGAACATACATAAATCGCTGCTCAATCGAGCAGAGTATTGTAGGATACAAAGAAATCGAAATGGTTGGAGTGAGGGATTCACTGGGAAACAAGATGTTGGTTTCTGGTTTGGAAGATATGGATCCGATTGGAATTCACTCAGGAGATTCAATTATCTTTGCTCCAACTCAAACACTACTCAATAAAGAGTACCAAGCGCTAAGAACCTCAACGTTTTCAATAATGGATAGTCTTGGAATTAAGGGAACTTGTCATATACAATTTGCACTTAACTCGCAAACTAGCTCTTATTTTGTAACTAAGGTTAGCCCATTTTTTACTAGAAATACTAATTTGGCGGCCAAGTCAACCGGATATCCAATTTCGTATATCTCAACTTTTTTGGAAATGGGTTATTCACTAACTGAAATCAAGCTGCCAAGCAAATATAGCAAATACACAGCATACATGGAGCCAACATCTGATCACGTGCTAGTTAAGGTTCCAATTTGGCCGTTTGAAGACATTCCAGATATTGATCAGCACCTAAATACCGTGATGAAAGCAGTCGGGTCCACAATCGGGGTCGGCAGAACTGTGGAAGAAGCTATTTTAAAAGCTTTACATAGTTCTCAACTGTCTCCCCGCGATATCTTACCAAGTACTTCAAAAGTGGATGAAGATGAGTTGATTAATCAACTGATCCACCCGCTTGCAAGCAGGATCTTAATTTTAATGGAAGCTCTGCGAAGAGGCTTTTCTATTGATGAACTGTCTGAATTAACCAAAATCGATAAGTTTTATTTCTATAAACTAAACCAGTTGCTTAGAGGGCAAAAGTATGTTGCTGACCATCCTAGAACATTAAAGGCAGTTGACGTAGCTCATAAGTATGGGTTTGGGGACGGAATGCTAGCAGAGATGTGGAATTTAAGCATTAACGACGTTAGGGCGATTGGGTCCGAGTCAGCAAATCAAGTAACCTTCAAAATGGTAGAACCAAGTGCCGGTGAGCTAAACGATTCAACCGATACATTTTATTCTAGTTATGAGATGGAGAACGAAAGCGAAAGTTATTCGACAGATGATAAAGTTGCCCTCGTAATTGGTAGAGGCGGTAACCAATTGGGGCCAAATACGGCTGCTGATTACTATACTGCAAAGATTTTACTGACTCTGAAAAAAACAGGGTACCGAACAATAATTATGAATACCAATCCCAATGCCATTTCTTTATCTCCACAGTTAAGTGATAAAAAATACATTGAGCCAATTCAACTTGGAAATATTCTGAATATTATTGACCTTGAACACCCTAATGTTGTATTTTTACCAGGTAATCGTCACTTCCTATCTACTGAATTAAAGAAATTTACTGATTTGAATATCGTGCTATTACCACCAGATCAAAAAATTGCAAAATACAACGATAATCAAGCAACTAATGCAATTGATGTTTTTATTGATGGTACGACGGTTACACCTATAACAACGATTGAGTTTTCAAACGCCAAGGACAGTAACAACAAGCAACTGAAATACCTGTACAATCTTAGCGAACCGATGCTCCATTGGGAAACGGATACTGAAATTCTGGTAGACACTGTAACCCAGATAATTAACACTGATTACTGGCAGGGGCTGGTTCAAATTATGTTTAATCGCCAGGTTGACGGTTATGAATTTGTTGGGATCAGGCCAGTAACGATAACAGAAACCGCCTTTTTAACTAAAACAACTGGTGTCGATTGGGTCGCAACTCTCGTCAAAAAGTATCTTGGTAAGTTAGACAAAACCCAAATACAGGAACAACTTACCAGTTTCAATCATAAGCGGCGTTCCACAATGACTTCTGTCTTTCCGTTTAGTCAACTTCAATCTAATCAACATGACGGTACGGTTGACCAGGAAGCAGGGGCGTACCTAACATTTAAAAATTTTGAAGAACAGAAAAAGGCTTAGGAATTTTGGAACTATACTTTCTGGTATTGATGAACATCATCAATGCCAGTTTTTTTATCCAAAACAAATAGGACATCACTGTCCCATATGCTAAGATTTAAGCGTCTAAACAAAAAACAAGCGAGGTGTATGTGATGTCCCAAGACAATTCTATCTTAGATTTACTGGATATCAAAGACAAAAATATACAAATAACTAAAGTTAAGGAAGA